>CADAMO010000299.1 GCA_902788995.1 Oscillospiraceae bacterium | reverse complement strand
TACCTTCCCGGCAAACTCCCCGGTCCCAAAATCATAGGTCATTTCGGGATTGACGACCGCGCAGCGGCTGTACCAGCTGCCGGGATAAGCGGGATAGCTTTGCATCTCGTCGGCGGAATCGTCCAGATTGATCACCGCGCGGATCCCGGCCTTTTCCATCGCCGCCATCGCGTATTCGTTCCGGCCGAGCGCCGGCTCGATCGGCGTGCTGCTGCGGTATAGCCAGTCCTCCCGGATCCCCGCCGCCGCGACCGCGCGGAAGTTCGAAAACTCCTCATCCGTGAGAGCGGGGTAGTCCGCGCGCTCGTTCGTGCGCGTGAGGTTGCGGGCGTCGTATTCCGCCCGGTAGCCCTGCTTTTCCTTCAGCGAGAGCGTGACCTCGCCGATGGCGACGTCCCAGCGATAGCCGGGCTCCTCCTCGATCGAAACCTTCTCGCCGATCCCGGCTTCGCTTGCGAACGAGCCCATGTTGATCGCAAGCGAGACCTCGTTGTCCTCGGTGTCAAAGCGGCAGAGCATGCTGCCAGAGTCGACGTCGGCGTGGGCGGTGCCGATGGGAAGGCAAAAGCTCTTCTCGCCGACCGTGGCCGTGATGATGTCGCCGATCTCCATGCCGTGGGCGTTCATCGTGTCAAAGTCGGTGTCCAGGATCACGTTGCCGTGCTTGCGGATGTCCCGGATCGCGACAGTATAGCTCTCCGGTGTGCTCTCAGCGGGATCCTCCGCAGCTTCGAACGCGCTTCCCGCCGGGATTTCCGAAGTCTCGGGCGCGCTCTCCGCGGCAGCGGGCGCGGCCGATGCCGGCGCGGGATTTGCCTCCGTCCGGCCGCAGGCCGCAAGCGACAGCGCCAGAAGCAGCACGGAGAGCAGAAGAGCAAAGAAGCGTTTCAATGTTGTCTTCAAAACAGGGATCCTCTTTCTTTTGATTTCTCCCGCACAAGGGGAGAGAGGGATGAGGAGAGGGATGAGAAAAGCCCGGAAACCTTGATTTCCGGGCTTTTATCGGTTGGTAAGAGATTATCTCTTGGAGAACTGCGGAGCGCGGCGGGCGGCCTTCAGACCTTACTCTCCCGCCTTGTTGCCCGAAACCCTTGTATTTACTTAGTTTTCGAACTTAGACATCCTCAGTTCCCTCACTCATTAACTACTGACGAAATCTTGTTTTTACCCTTCATTTCTCCGCGTTTAAGAATTCTTTGATCTCTCCTGCCATTTTGACGTAGTCGTAGTGATGCATGACATGGCCGCTGGTGTAGTAGAGCACTTTCCCGTTGAGCGAGGCGGCGGCAAAATCCTCATGGGCTTTGACCCAGGCGATCTCGTAATCATCCCACTCGCCCTTTTCATGGGGTTGGGCAACGCCGTCTTTATACCATTCGGGCGTGTCTACGAACTGCAGGGTCGGCTGGGTCGGCATCGGCCTGCTGTTGATCAGCGCATGCGCCGCCAGGTAATTTTTCTCTTCACTGTAGACGTCATAGTTGCCGGTGTTTCTGACCTCCAGCTCTTTCAGGATGCGCACCTCTTTTTTGGTAAGCGCTTTGTCGAGTCCGTACAGGTCGGCGGTACGGACGTATCCCGTGATGCTGTAAAACCGCTCGAGGAATCTATCCTCCCACCACAGTCGATCATAATTGAAATTGATCTCCGGGCAGTTGGCTATGTTCGCGTCGATCCCGATAAACGCCTCCACTTCTTCCGGATACTTCTGCGCCCAGATCTCCGCGTCGTGTCCGCTCAGCGAATGGGCGCACAGGATGTACGGCGGCTTGATCTGCAGGACAGACAGCGCTTTCCGGTACTGTTCCACGATGGTCTCATAATCCCGGTTTTCTCTCACAATGTCGCTCTGTCCATATCCAAACTTTTCGGGGACCACGATTTTGAACCGATCTTTCAGTTGGGTGAACAGCGGCTTAAAATCCAGGATCGGGCAGGTCCGGCTCAATCCCGGCAGGAACACGATCGTGCGGTCCCCCTGGCCGGTCACCAGGACGCTCATTCTGTGTCCATCGACTTCGATAAACTGCCCCAGCGGTTTTTTGATATAATTCCGGTTGATCGCCGTCACGGCACCATTGGCCAGCGCCAGGACCGGGGAGAAGACGACCACAGCGGCGGTTTCCAGTTTTTCCTTGATTTCTTCTTTCATGATTTTTTCTCCTAATGTTAGTTGTTTGAGTGTATTTTCATCGCAGTTTCGAAATCAGTCTGTTTCCGAAAAAGGGCATAAAAATATCGCAGCGAAGCAGCTCCCGTCTGTGGCTGCGTCCTGCGTTTCCCACTATTCGAAAGTTACTCAAAAACGGCGCACGAAACCCGAGAGGCACGCCCCTCCAACATGCTCTGCGCCTCTATTCAGTTATCTGACGATAGATTTCTGAATCATCGGTTTTGATCCTTTCCGATCTGCTTGCGCAGATCATTTCCACATGCAAGATACCACACCCGCCGTCCCCTGTCAACAGAAAAGTCCCGGAAACTGTTGAGTTTCCGGGACTTTTTGACTGTTCTGATATTCCAATCAGCGCTTGGAGAACTGCGGAGCGCGGCGGGCGGCCTTGAGACCGTACTTCTGAAAGTTTCAGGCTCCAAAATCCTTTATTTATCAAGGTTTTTAAGGGTTATGCCATTGGGTTGTCCCTTAGGTTGTC
>CADAMO010000298.1:760-2728 GCA_902788995.1 Oscillospiraceae bacterium | reverse complement strand
TCGGCGAGAAAGAGCACAACGCTAACGTGGAGGCGGCCCTCCGGTTCATCACCGAGGGCAAGACAGAGACGCTCAGACAATTGAAAGCGGAAATGGCGGAAGCCAGCGAGGAAATGGAGTTCGAGAAGGCCGCCAAGCTGCGTGATAAGATCCGTGCCATCGAAAAGGTGACCCAGCGCCAGCACGTGGTGGCAAAGGGCGCCAAGGATCTGGATATCTTCGGCGTGGAGTCTCTGAATGAAAAATCCTGTCTTTGCGTGCTGCGGTTCCGCGACGGCGATCTTGTGGCAACGGATACCTTTATGTTTGACCGCATCGAAAAGTCTGCGGAGGATTACACCGACATGATCTCCTCCTATTACGCCTCCCGCCCGGATTTTCCGGCCAGGGTGGGGGTGGATATCCCTTCGGAGGATCTGGATCTGCTGCGGGCTTATCTGACGGAATCCTGCGGTAAAAAGGTGGAGGTCTATACCCCCAAGGCGGGGGAAAACCTTACGCTGATCGAGATGGCCCATAAAAACGCACAGGAAAAGCTGGCAAGGGCGCTGGCCTTCGACGATAAGAAGAAAGCGGCTCTCCATGAATTGCAGGAGCTGCTGCACCTGCCTCAATTCCCGGAATACATCGAATCCTACGATATCTCGAACACGGGCGGTACGGAAAACGTGGGCGGCATGGTGGTATTCCGCAACGGGCGGCCCCTTAAAAAGAGCTATCGGCGGTTTATGATCAAATCCTTTGAGGGACAGGACGACTTCCGTTCACTGGCCGAGGTGATCAACCGCCGGATCAGCGAATATTTCATCGAGCCCGACAGCGGCGAGGGCTTCGGCGTCAAGCCGGACCTGATCCTGCTGGACGGCGGTGAAGGACAGGTCAGCGCCGTGAAAGCGGTGCTGGAAGCGCGCGGTTTTAACGTGCCTCTGTTCGGTCTTGTGAAGGACGGCAAGCACCGCACCCGCGCCATTGCCGACGTGGGCCGGGAAATCGCTATCAACGATAACCGCAGCGTGTTCACGCTGGTGAGCGAGCTGCAGGAAGAGGTACACCGTTACGCCATTACGTATCACCGCAGCCGGCGCGATAAGCAGTCGCTCGGTTCCGCGTTGACCGTGATCGACGGCGTAGGGGAGAAGCGGGCGAAGAACCTGATGGTCCGCTTCCGCACCATGGAGCGCATCCGCGGCGCGGAGGTGGAGGAGCTGCTGGAGGTCCCCGGCATCGACCGCCGCACGGCGGAGAATATCTATGAGTATTTCCGCGCGCAGGATTGACGGAATGCGGCCCGCACGGGACCGTCTGAAAAATAACAGTTGACACTTTCGCTGTTTTGTGGGATAATACAATAAATATCAGTCGAACGGCGGTACCTATGCGGATCATTGCGGGAAGCGCCCGGGGCCGAAAGCTGCTTTCGCCCGAGGGCATGGATGTCAGGCCGACTACGGATAAGGTCAAAGAATCTCTGTTCAATATTATCCAGTTTGAACTGGCGGACGCCGTCGTATTGGATCTGTTTGCCGGTACGGGGCAGTTGGGGCTGGAAGCCCTCAGCCGGGGCGCGGCGCAGGCCGTGTTTGTGGACGCCTCCGGCCGGTCTCTTGCCACGGTGAAGAGGAATATCGCGGCCTGCGGGTTTGAAGCTTCATCCCGGCTTGTCAGCAGCGATTCGCTGGCGTGGCTGTCCCGCAGGGAAGGGAAGTACGATATCGTTTTTCTCGACCCGCCCTATCACCGCGGCCTGTGTGATCGGGCGCTGCCGCTGCTGCCGCCGGTGCTCAGTGAAAACGCCGTGGTGATCTGTGAGACCCAGGCGGATGAAACGCTGCCCGCCGCTTTCGGCGAATACGCCCTCTACCGGGAATACCGCTATTCCGCTATTAAGCTCACGGTTTACCGAAAAACGGATACGGAGAACTGAAATGTCATCGATTGCTGTCTGCCCGGGCAGTTTTGATCCCATCA
>CADAMO010000298.1:0-712 GCA_902788995.1 Oscillospiraceae bacterium | reverse complement strand
CGGAGGAGCGGGTGGATTTCATCCGCCGCTCCACCGCCGGCATCCCCAACGTGGAGGTGGAATTTCACGACGGCCTGCTGGCCGAGTACGTGGAGCAGAAGGGGGCCGTCGCCATCGTGAAGGGGCTGCGGGTCCTCTCCGACTATGAGGACGAGTTCAAACAGGCGCTGACCAATAAAAAACTGGCAAAAAACGTGGAGACGATCTTTATGGTCACCGACACGGAATATATGTTTCTCAGCTCCAGCGTGGTGAAGGAGGTCTGCAGCTTCGGCGGCGATATTTCCGACTTCGTTCCCGCGCCGATCAAAGACGATATCGTCAAAAGAATCAGAGAAAGGTGATTGCAACATGAATGTAGAAGATTTACTCAACCAGATCGAAGACATCCTTGAAGAAGGAAAACAGAGCCTGATGGGCGGCGGCAAGGTCAAGGTTGACGCGGAAGCGATCCGTTCCATCATTTCCGACATCCGCATCAACATGCCGGACGAGGTGATCCAGGCCCGTAAAATCGCCGCGGAGAGAAAGCAGATCCTCGCGCAGGCCTCCGACGCTGCAGAGCTGAAGATCAAGCAGGCCGATATCCAGGCGCGTAAGATGGTGGAAGAGGACGAAATCACCAAGAACGCCCAGATTCATGCCGCTGAGATCATCAACGACGCGAAGGCGCAGGCGGTGGATATCATCGAAAAGGCCAAGGCCAGCTCCA
>CADAMO010000297.1 GCA_902788995.1 Oscillospiraceae bacterium | reverse complement strand
CGGCTGTTCGAGGTCTGCGATATCGTCATCGACAACTGCGGCTGCGTAGGGGACGCGGCCATCCCCATCGAGGGTTTCCGGGGCAAAACGGCGGCCACCTCCACCGTCGCCGGCGCCGCCATCATTCAGGCCTTCTGCGCCGAGGTGGTGGGGCTGTACGTGGACCACGGCATGGAACCGCCGGTCTTTATGAGCGCCAACGTGGACGGCGGCGACGAATACAACGACAGAATGATGAAAAAATACCGGGATAAAATCACATATCAGGGATGATGCAGATGAAAAAAGCAGGAGCGGCGCTGCTGGCGATATTGCTGTTGGCGTCGCTGTTTCCCGCGGCGGCCTTTGCCGCCCAGACGGGCAAATACCGGGTGATATCCGCCTCGGCGGTGCTGTTTGCCCAGGCGGATATCACCTCCGATAAGCTGGGCGAGGTTTACGCAGGCGCGGTGCTGGAGGTGGAGACGGTCACCCGCGGCTTCGGCCGCACGACCGTGCGTTCCTCCGGCATCACCGGCTGGGTGCAGCTGTCGCATCTGGAATATCTCGGCGCGGCGCCGGAGAGCGACATGCTGGGGATCCGGGTGACGCCCCCCGACCGGACCACGCTGGTGCACGGCGAGAAGGCGCCGGATCTGACCGGCATGAAGGTCTACGCGGTGTACGACGGCGGCCTGCAGGTGGCCGTTACGGGTTATGAGGTCTATTTTGACGCGATGGATACGCTGGGGGAGAAGGAGGTCCGGGTGACCTATACCCCGCGGGATTCGGCGCGGACCTTTACGGATTCCTTCAAGGTGACGGTGGTTCGCTATCCCGTCGAAAAGCTGACGCTGATGGCGCGCCCCGGGCGGACCCTTTATATGGAGCATGAAAAGCTGGACCTCTCGGGGCTGACGGTCAAGCTGACCTATGCCGACGGGCGGCCGGAACAGATGGCCGCCTGGGAGGATATCGCCGCCGACCCGGATTTTACCGTGTCCGGCTGCTGCGGCGAGGCCCACGGCCAGCCGCTGGAGAAGGGGACCCACACGATCACCGTCTCCTATCGCTATGACGATATCGCCGTTTCATTTCCCGTGAGCGTTACGCCCCGCACGCTGACGTTCCTTTCGGTGGCGCGTCAGCCGGATTCGCTGGTGACCCATCATCGGGACCGCGCCCCGAACGTCAGCGGATTGCTGCTGCGGGCGGAATACGATAACGGCGAGGTGGAAGAGGTGGACGGCGTCGACTGCGAGATCGTCTGCGACCCGGCCTCTTTCGTGCTGGGCGAGAACAATCCGGTGGACGTATATTTCGGCGGCCTTTCCGTGCGGTTGTATTACAAGCTGTCGCTGAACAACGTGACGGGCATCAGGGCGGTGCCCTCAAAGACCAGCTTTATCGCCGGGCAGGACGTGGACCCGGGCCTCAAGGTGCAGCTGCTGTATGCCGACGGGACCTTTGAGATCGTTACCGACTATCAGATGACGGAGATCGACCCGGAAAAAGAGGGCAGTCAGAACGTCATCGTCACCTACGGCGAGTATTCCGACGTGTTTACCGTCAGCATCACCACCTTCTACCGGGCGGGTGACGTGGACGGCGACGGCGCGGTCAAGGCGGAGGACGCCCGTCTGACGCTGCGCGCTTCGGTGGGATATATCCGATTTTCCGGCCTGGCCTTCAAGGCCGCCGACGTGGACCACGATAACGCGATCACCCCGGCCGACGCCAGACTGATCCTCCGTGCGTCGGTGGGGCTGGAAAAATTGTAAAACGGGGATTTGTCGGGATCATTTTGTAGCGCGGCACCTCAGTGCCGCTATGAACAAATGTTGCTTTTAAAACGGATTTTGGAATGATTAATCGTTTTCCTTTACAAGATAACCGTTATCTGATCGGAAAAACCGTCTGAAATGTTGTTTGTGCAAATAGCGGCACTGAGGATGATTCCCCCGCAGTGCGGGGGAAATGTCGCAACGCGACAAAGGGGGACGGCGCCGTCAGCGCGCGCTACGGTGTTACATCG
>CADAMO010000296.1 GCA_902788995.1 Oscillospiraceae bacterium | reverse complement strand
CGTCAGCACCGTTCCGGACTGATCGGGCCGCATCATGCTGCGGTGCCGGATCACAGGCGTTTCCTGGCATTCGGCGTAAACAGCGCCGGGAGCGAGCTCGTCTCCGGGCCGCACACAGATCGATACGTCCCATTTTTTCTCCTCGTCCAGCGCAGGGATCTGAATGCCCCTGCCGATAAAGGCGCCGGAGGCTTCCGCGATTCCGCGGAGGGGACGGCAAATGCCGTCATAGATATTGTTGAGAAGTCCGGGGCCAAGGGTAATGGACATGGGAGCGCCTTTGGGAAATACCGGCATTCCCGGCATCAGACCGGTGGTATCCTCATAGACCTGAACCGTGGTGACGTCACCTTCTACGGAAACGACTTCGCCGATGAGGCGTTCCGTTCCCACTTCGACCATGTCCATCATAGCCAGACCTCGGCCGCCCTTGACGGTAACAACGGGGCCGTTCACGCCTTCAATATAATACTTTGTCTCAGACATGATACGCCTCCTCAGTCATCCGCCAGGCTGATGCCGAACAGCTCCGCAAAGTGGCCGTCCAGATCGCCCAGCGCGGTATCGTAGCTCTCGTCCGCCCGCAGGAGCCGGGAAGGGCAGTCGACGATCAGGCCGCCGAGGGTAAAAGCGCCTTCCTTGAAGGTCACATGCTTTCCGGGCAGAGAGGCGGCCAATTCCCTGGAATACTGCATATCAGAGGGGCGAAGCCAAATCTCTCCATCATAGGGATTGCCCAGAGCCTTAAAGGCTTCGGCGTACAGCTTTTTCAGATGCGGGAGATAATCATCGGTTTGCGTAAACGCATTGATTTTTTCCCGCACCGCAGCAAAAACCTCCTGGGCGATGGCTTCCCGCCGGTTGGTAATGATACGCTTATCCGCCAGCATACGCTTGGAGATCTGCCGTCCGGTTTCGCTGGTGATCGCGCGGGCACGGGACTGAACCATAGCGTCAGTTTCACGCTTGATCTGATCCTCCGCCTCTCGAAGGCGGACGTCGCGCTCCCGGGAGATCTGACGCTGCAGCGCATCGCGTTCTTTCGCCGCGTCGTTTAAGACAAGCTGCTTGAACCTGTCGAGTTTTTCGTTCATATCTGGCATAAATATTCCATCCTTTATACCTTGATGCCGATCGCCTCGCGGATATACCGCGTGATGGAATCGGGTTCTCTGCCTGTATGATGCCGGTCCGGAATCTCCACCAGCAGGGGACGGACAGAGGTCAGCTTCAGCGCGTTGACCTGCTCGGGACAAAGCGCAGCAAGCTTTTCGGTGATGAGCAGGATCCCGATGGAGGGATCCTGGACCGCAGCCTCAATGGCGGAGAGCGTTTCCTCCCGGGTATCGGCCCGGGTACCCTCGATTCCCGCCAGGCGCAGACCTGTGAGCGTATCCGAATTGTCGGAAATCACAAAATAACGCATCTTACATAAAGAGCATCAGCAGGGCAACCAGCAGGCCGTAGAGCGCAACGCCTTCCGCCAGGCCGACAAAGATCAGCGCCTTGCCGAAGATGCTGTCGTTCTCGCTCATGGCGCCAAGGGCAGCGGCGGCTGCAGACGATACGGCGATACCGCCGCCCACGCCGGAAAGACCGACGGCCAGCGCGGCGCCCACATACTTCAGTCCATCGCCCACGCCGGCAGCAGCGGCTGCGGTTTCCTCAGCGGCAAACGCGTTTCCGGACACAGCGAAGCCAAAAATCGTGGCAATCGCCACAAGGCCGAAGAAGCAGAAGCAGTGTGCGATCAGAGAGGACCGAACGGTTTTCCCGGCCGCGTGACGGCGGGCAATGTAAGCAAGGGGCAGCACGATCGCGGCGGCCATAAACAGCATAATAAAGAATGTCATCTTTTTTTCCTCCATCAAAGATCATTTTTTGTCGTACAGTCAACCATATAAGGCTGGAACTTCCGGCCGCCGGATTCGTAGAACCGGCCAAACATTTCGTAGAATTCCAGACGAAGCACCTGAATGCAGACCATCAGGCCTTCGATGCCCATGACAATGATATTGCCGAGCACAAGAACCACCGGATTGGCGGGATCACCGGCCA
>CADAMO010000295.1 GCA_902788995.1 Oscillospiraceae bacterium | reverse complement strand
TCCGGGATCGGCGCGACGAAATAGGTGTTGTCTGTGCCGGTCTGCTTGGAAACACTGAAGCGTGCCTTTTCCTCGGTGGGGGTGTAAAGGATCAGAACGCCCTGGTCGGATGCGGCTGAGAAACAGGTTCCCGCGTCGGCGGTATCGCCGTCGGAAAGCTTGTTGCGCATGGTCTTCGGGTCTTCTCCGGAGATGCCCTCGTCCAGGGTCTGGTAATCAGCGCTTGTGCCGGACAGATCAATCGTTTCTCCGTTGGCTGTTTCATATACGGCTGCAAGCGTTTCCGCCAGTCCTGCGCCTGTCGTCGCGGCGGGCGTGCTCGTTCCGTTGATGTACAGGTTGTTTTCATCGGCGCCGCACTCGACCTTGATTCCGGGCGCCCACTGCGCTTCAAGGGATATGTCTGTGCTGAACTCGATGGAGGAATCGGTGAAATCCTCCATAAGGCTGTCCCCGCCGCCGCTGTATTTCCAGCCGAGGAAGACGTATCCTTCCCGCGTCGGGACGTCGTCGACCGGCCAGTTCAGGGATTCCTCTGAAGAAAGCACTTCTTTTACGTCGGGAAGCGTGTAGGTGCCGTCTGCGGTGACATCTACGGTAAGGGATCCGGGCTCTGCGTCGTCTCCCGTGTTGATTGATACGCTGTAGGTCGTGTCCGCCTGTAAAAAGGCTGTTTCGTTTGCAGCCTCCTCACTGCGCTCCTGCATTTGGGGCGTGCTCTCCTGTTCGGGGGCCTGCTCCGGGAGGACGGCCGGCTGTGCCGGGGCTGCGTTTTGCTCCCATACGGCGTCTACGGTCGTGCTGCCGGTCATCATCGTTCCGGTGATCGGCTGGCTGTTGCTGTCAACCCATGCGGAGATGACCATTCCGTATACGCTTGCTGCCGGGAACCGGATGACATTGTACGTGCCGGATACGACCGCATACGGCTCGGTGAATTCAACCGCCTTTGAGGCGCCGCTGAGCGTGTATCCGAAACGGTAGGTGATGTTCTGGGTGCCGCCATTTGTCCAGTGGGCATACAGGATCGTGTCCTGCGCGATGAAATCCGTCTCATATGCCCGCGCGGCCGTGTCCTCCGGGCCGTAAAACCATCCGCAGAACTGATACCCCGCCTTTTCGGGGGTCTTTGCGAAACGGCTGATGGCATCCCCTTTTGCCGCGGTAAATGCATAGCTTCCGTTAATGGAGCCGCCGTTTGCGTCAAAGCTAACCTGGCACATTTCTTCGCGCAGGTCCGTGAGGCTTACCTGCTTTTCGGAGATGCTGACCTGGTATCTCGCAATGTCCGCGTCTGCGTTTGTGACAGCGATCTTTGAGCCCTGCTTGATGGCGGAAAGGACGCCCTGTGCGGTGTCTGATTCCGTGACAGCATAACGAAGGCCCGTTGCCGCGTCGATGACGGCAAGCCCGGTCCCGCCAAGGGACGAAGCAATTCCCGCAAGGGGTGCGGATGGGGCAATGGATGTGATTAAGGATCCGTTTGCAAAGATCTCATAGTCGTTTGACACGGCCTCCTTCACTTCCGCGCTTGCTGTGCTTTCTGCCGCTGGAGCTGTGGCAGTGGGTGCGCTTTCTTGATTGGCCGCGTCGGGCTGCACCGGAGTTGCGGCGGGAACCGATTCCCTTGGCGCTTCTTCCATCGCTGCCTGTGTCTGCGGCTGTACTTCTGTTGTCTGAGCTGGCTGCGGCGTCTCTATCTGAGGCGCGCTTGGCGTTCCCTGGTCTGAAGGGATTACCGCTTGGCCGCTCTCCTGTGCGGAAACCATCCCACGCTCGTCCTCCGGCGCTGCGCTCGGCGGCGTCAGAGAAGCGTCAACGCTGCCCCGGCCATCGGTCTCGCCGGCAAGGGCAAGGCTGGTCCCCGCGGATGTTGAAAATGCCAATGTCGTACTGAGCAGGAAAGCTAAAACTCTTGCATTGGCCCTCTTCTTGTTATACATGCTTCTCCCTCTCTTTCTTTGATGGGCAGATCGGTATAAAAGTTGCAGGCTGCTTTGGCAGCCGTACCGGGAACGGGCATTGCCCGTCCCCGGAAGGGTATTGTTTACACGGTTTTCTTCCTTCTCTTTGCGAGAA
>CADAMO010000294.1 GCA_902788995.1 Oscillospiraceae bacterium | reverse complement strand
GAGCCGCTCCCCTGCCCGCTTGCTCTCCCCGTAGGGGTTATCCAGCGCGGCCTGGGTGGAGCTGGACAGCATCACAGGGCAAGGATTTTCCGCCTCTTCAAGCCGCTTTAATAGCGAGCCGGTAAAATCTCGGTTGCCCGCCATGAATTCCGCCTGTTCCTTCGGCCGGTTCACGCCCGCAAGATGAAAGACAAAATCTGCCTGCGCGCAAAACCCCTTCAGCTCCGCCTCCGTCGTCTGCCGCGTGCAGCGGAAGATCTCTCCGATCGAGAGCTCCGGGTGGCTACGATCCTTGCCGTCCCGGATGTTTTCCAGGGCGCAGATCAAGTTTTTGCCGATGAATCCGCCTGCGCCGGTGATGAGTATGTTCATGTCTTACTCCTTCGCAAGCTCGTCCCGGATATAGGACAGCGTCAGAAGCTTGTCCTTCACCTCGTCCACCGTCATCAAGCGGGTGTTCGAGCTGGTAAACTCCTTCAGCGGGTTGCGCTGGGCGTCGCCGGTCTTGAAATATTTGTCATAGTTCAAATCACGCTGATCCGCAGGAACGCGGTAGAAATTGCCCAGGTCAATGGCGTGGGCGCACTCCTCGTTGGTGAGCAGGGTCTCGTACATCTTTTCGCCGTGGCGGATGCCGATGACCTTCACCGGGATCTTGTCCGACCGGTCGAAGAGTGCTTTCGTCGCCCGCGCCAGAGTCTTAATGGTGCAGGCGGGAGCCTTCTGCACCAGAATATCCCCGCTCTCGCCGTGGTCAAAGGCAAACAGCACCAGATCAACGGCCTCCTCCAGGCTCATCACAAAGCGGGTCATGGTGGGCTCCGTGATGGTGATGGGCTCGCCCTTGCGGATCTGGTCGATCCACAGCGGCACCACGCTGCCCCGGGAGCAGAGGACGTTGCCGTAGCGGGTGCAGCAGATCTTGGTATGCTTCGTCGTGCGCGCCTTCGCCACGGCGACCTTTTCCATCATGGCCTTGCTGGTTCCCATGGCGTTCACAGGATAGGCGGCCTTGTCGGTGGAGAGGCAGATCACGCTGCGCACGCCCGCTTCGATGGCGGCAGTGAGCATGTTATCCGTGCCGAAGACATTGGTTTTCACGGCCTCCAGCGGGAAGAATTCGCAGGACGGCACCTGCTTCAGCGCCGCCGCGTGGAAGATATAGTCCACGCCGTACATGGCGTTTTTCAGTGACTGCAGATCGCGCACGTCGCCGATGTAAAACTTGATTTTGTCCGAAACAGCGGGATACCGCGCCTGGTATTCATGGCGCATGTCGTCCTGCTTTTTTTCATCGCGGGAGAAAATGCGGATCTCGCCGATGTCCGTCTCCAGGAAGCGGTTCAGCACAGCGTTGCCGAAGGATCCGGTCCCCCCGGTTATAAGGAGTGTTTTGCCGGAAAAAGATGCTTCTGACATGATAATCGCCTTTCTCAATTCATAATTGTCTATTGTAAATGATAGCACAGGCCGTCGCTTTTCGCAAGGGAAAAGGCAGCGCCATGTGCACAGAAGATAAATTGCCTTTTTATGAAAACAGCTATTGTTTTAAGAGTCGTTTTGTAGTAAAATAAACTGATTGAATATGCAATCCCTTCATTTTGCGTCTTGCTGACGGTTGTCGTTAAATAATTTATGAAACGGAAGCAAGTGAAATGAAGATTCTGTACTGCGCAACGGTGCGTTCTCATATCGGTCAATTTCATGTTCCGGTGATCAATGCCTTGAAGGCGGCGGGGCATGAAGTCCATGCGGCCTATCATGACAATTCGGACGATAAGCCGGGGCTTGACCTTTCGATGCTGGACAAGGTGTTTGAGGTGCCGTTTGAGCGCAGTCCCTACAGTCCGCAAAACATCAAGGCCTGCAAAATCCTCAAAAAGATCATCGACGAAGGCAACTATGACATCATTCACTGTCATACCCCTGTCGGGGGCGTCATGACGCGGATCGCCGCCCGGGACGCCCGCAAGCGCGGCACCAAGGTGTTCTACACCGCCCACGGTTTCCACTTCTACAAGGGCGCGCCGAAAAAGTATTGGGCGATGTTCTACCCGGTGGAGAAGCTCCTTGCGAAGGACACGGACGT
>CADAMO010000293.1 GCA_902788995.1 Oscillospiraceae bacterium | reverse complement strand
TCGGTGGACGCGTCCCTTTTCCCCGGCGACGCTGAATATTCTGTTTTTCCCGGTTTTTGCGACGTGCACGTGCACTTCCGTGAGCCGGGATTTTCTTATAAAGAGACCATCCGCACCGGTTCCATGGCGGCGGCCCGCGGCGGCTATACCGACGTGTGCGCCATGCCGAACCTCAACCCTGTGCCGGACAGCGCGGACCACCTGAAAGAGCAGCTGGATATCATCGGGCGGGACGCGGTGATCCGGGTGTACCCCTACGGGGCCATCACCGTGGCGGAAAAGGGGGAGCAGCTCGCGGACCTGTCCGGGATGGCGGCCAACGTCGTCGCCTTTTCCGACGACGGGCGGGGCGTGCAGAGCGAAGACATGATGCGGGAGGCCATGCTGCAGGCAAAATCCCTTTACAAGGTCGTCGCCGCCCATTGCGAGGACAATTCCCTGCTGCGGGGCGGTTATATCCACGACGGCGTCTACGCCAAGGCCCACGGGCATAAGGGCATCTGCAGCGAGAGCGAGTGGAAGCCCATCGAACGGGATATCCGCCTGGCTAAAGAGACCGGCTGCGCTTATCACGTGTGCCACATCAGCACCAAGGAGAGCGTGGCGCTGATCCGCAAAGCCAAGCGTGAGGGCGTGGATATCACCTGCGAGACCGGCCCCCACTACCTGCTGCTGGACGAGAACGACTTACAGGAGGACGGGCGCTTCAAGATGAACCCGCCCCTGCGGAGCAAAGAGGACCGGGAGGCCCTGCTGGAAGGGATAGCGGACGGCACCATCGACATGATCGCCACCGACCACGCCCCCCACAGTATGGAAGAAAAAGCAAGGGGACTGGAAAAGAGCGCCTTCGGCATCGTGGGGCTGGAGACGGCCTTCCCGGCGCTGTACACGAAGCTGGTAAAAACCGGCGTCATCACCCTCGAAAAGCTCATCGAGCTGATGGCGGTCAACCCCCGCAGACGGTTCGGCATCCCGCTGGGCAGGGCCTACACCGTGTGGAACCTGAACGAGACCTTCACCGTAGACCCGAAGGCGTTTCTGTCAAAGGGCAAAGCCACGCCGTTTGAGGGAGAGACGTTTTACGGGAAGTGCTATCTGACGCATTGCGGCAGCAAGAGCCTGCGTTTCTTTTGACGCAAAAATCAGATTACATCCGTAGCACGGCGTATTACGCCGTCTGATGTTCCAAAATTCAGAGAACCGTTCAGAAAAATAAAGATAATATTTCCTACAGATATCGTCTTCGGGGAAACATATCGGTATGGGCAATCGCCAGACGGCGCAATGCGCCGTGCTACTGATAATACCCGATTTCATGCAAACAATCCATTTAATATATGAGGTGAAAGAAAATGAGTAAAAGGACAGACGTCAAAAAGGTTTTGATCATCGGCTCCGGCCCCATCGTCATCGGGCAGGCGGCGGAGTTCGACTACGCCGGCACCCAAGCGTGCCTTGCCCTGAAAGAAGAGGGGTATGAGGTCATCCTCTGCAACTCCAACCCCGCCACCATCATGACGGACACTTCCATCGCGGACAAGATCTACATGGAGCCCCTGACGCTGGAGTATATCGCGAAGATTCTGCGGTATGAGCGGCCCGACGCCATCGTGCCCGGCATCGGCGGGCAGACGGGCCTGAACCTTGCCATGCAGCTGGACCGCAAGGGCATCCTGAAAGAATGCGGCGTAAAGCTGCTGGGCACCCCCGCCGAGAGCATCGAGCGGGCCGAGGACCGGGAGCTGTTCAAGGAGATGTGCCAGTCCATCGGCGAGCCGGTCATCCCCTCCGAGATCACCTACAATCTGGAAGAGGCCAAAAAAGCCGCGCTGGACATCGGCTATCCCGTGGTGCTGCGCCCCGCCTTCACGCTGGGCGGTACCGGCGGCGGCTTCGCCTATAACGAAGAAGAACTGGTGGAGATCGGCACCAACGCCTTCAAGCTCTCCCCCGTCCATCAGGTGCTGATCGAAAAGAGCGTCAGAGGCTATAAAGAGATCGAGTTCGAGGTCATGCGGGACAGCAACGACCACGCAATCACCATCTGCGGCATGGAGAACATCGACCCCGTGGGCGTGCACACCGGCGAC
>CADAMO010000292.1 GCA_902788995.1 Oscillospiraceae bacterium | reverse complement strand
AGCTCGGCTCTGTAATAACTGCCGTTGCTATAAACTTTGTCCTCAGACGTCAGGGTATACGTCAGCGCGGTATGATCGCCCAGCGGGCAGCCTTCGTTCACGCAATGCGCGTATGCCTTATCCGTGCGCCCCGGGGCAAGCTCCACCGCGAAGGAATGGTCGTGAACAGCGAAGATGGCTTCTCCGTCATCGTCTGTGCCGATGAAAAACCGGTCGTCGTTGTCGCGGTCGCTGAAGAAGGATTCCGACGCGGGGGTACCGGTGTTGTCGGCGCCGTACCCGGAGGTAAAGACGATCGCGCCGTTGTAAGGCTCATCTTCGGTGTAAACGCCCACACGTGCGCCGCGCAGCTCACCTGTTACGTTGATTTTGGAGGAACCGGCAAGGAAAACGTTGCCGTATTCGTTATCCGTGATCACCGGACTGCCGGAAATATTGATACTGCTGCGTTCGCTCACGTTCACGCCCCAGATCGCGTTCTGACAGATCTGCGCGTTGCCGGACAGATTGAAAACGCTTTCGGCGTTGAGCGACACGCCGGTTCCGGTGTTGTTCCGGATGACGCCGCCGTTCATATGGAACGTTCCGCCCCAGTTGTTCACAGCGGCTTGCATTTCGGGTGTGTTGATGATGGAGCCGCCGTTCATATGGAAGGTGCCGCCTTCAAGATAAATGGCGCCCTTGCTGCTGGCGAAGGAATCGAAGCAGACATCCCAGGTGCTCAGCGTTCCGCCCTCTGTGACGTTGACGGATATGTCGGACGCGCCGACGAGTCTGCCGCCGCCGTCGCCGTAAAGATTCAGCTTGCCGCCGCTGTTTACGAATATGTTGGTGTCCGGGTTATAACCGCGCTTGCCGAACGTCACGGTATGACCGAATAAACAAAGGTTCAATTCCCCTGTAATGGTCCACGGACCGTTCGCCCATACCACGTCGTTGGCAAGGAAGTAATTTCCGCTTGTGGGCAGATTGTCCGTGTCCGTCCAGCGGGTAAACCGAACGCCGTTGTGCTCGTGCAGCTCGGAGATGGAGGCCGTGACGACAGCCGGATCGTCTTTGCTGTTGACGCTCTCGTAACAGGGGCTTTCGAAATACCACTCGATCGTATAGTCTCCCGATTCTTTCGCCTCAGGCAGACGGTAGCTCCAGTCGCCGCCGTTGACCCGATAACGGATCAGACCGTATCCCGTCGCGTCCGTCGCCTCAACCAAAGGCTGGTCGGCGTTGGTCAGCGGAAGGTTTTCCTTTCCTGTCACCACGATCTCGGGCGCCGCGCCTTTGACGATGCGGATCGTTTGCGTCATAACGACGGTATCGCCCTGCCCCCGGACGGGTGCGACCGTGGCTTTGGCAGTATATATGCCGACGTTGACAGGGGCTGTATCCAGCTTCGCGCCGGTTTCGTCGTAATATGTGACCGGACTGACGCGGATCAGGGTCTCATCGGGAAAAGCGGTGGTCCACAGATAGGCTTTCTGCTTGACGGCAACTGCGGCGACCGCCTTGCCGTCGTACGCTTTCGTATAGGTTGCGCCGGACTGGCCGTCTGTCCCGGCTGCGGGGCGTCCGTCCCGCAGAGCCGCTTCTGCAGCGAGTGCGGCGCCATCATGGCGGACCGTGCTGCAGACGAAGCCGTCTGCAAACGCTGCGGTGAGCCGCTGGCGGAAGGGGCCAAGTTCTGCACCAAATGCGGACAGCCGGTGGAGGCTGCTCCCGCGCCCGTGTTCGCCGACCCGGAACCTGTGATGGAGTACGTACCGGAGCCTGAACCGGAAAATGTTCCCGTATTTGTACCCGATGAGATCCCTGAGCCTCCCATGGAAGAGCTCCCGGCGGAAGAGCCTCCGGCGGTTCCGGCCGACGTATGCCCCTCCTGCGGAGAGCCGCTGATGCCCGGCTCCATGTTCTGCACCGGCTGCGGCCAGCGGATCAGCGGCGCCGCTCCGGCAGCCCCCGCTGAAACCTTCGCGGCCGCCCCGGAGGCGCCTGCCTTCTGCACCGGCTGCGGATCACCTCTGACGCCCGGATCTGCCTTCTGCACCACCTGCGGACAGCCGGTCATATTCTGAATCCCGCACAAAAACGGCACGGAATCTCCGTGCCGTTTTCTTTC
>CADAMO010000291.1 GCA_902788995.1 Oscillospiraceae bacterium | reverse complement strand
ATGTCTCCGAGAGCGAAGAGGGCGGCAGTCTTTCCGCAGAAGTGATGAAGGTGGAGACAAACGAAGCCACCGCTACAGTTACCACAGAAGGCTTTTCCTTCTACACCGTGGAATTTACATATGGGGAGAAGCAGTACGTCTTGGCGGGAGACGGTGTAGACGTTTCGCTGACCGATATCCTCGGGGAGTTGAACCTCGTTGGGGAGGTTACCGCTGTCGAGGTGAGCGACCCATCCCTGATTCTGGTGGCCGAGGATGAGGCCGACGGCTGGCGGGTTGCTTCGCTTGCCCCCTTTACGACGGAAGAACTGCTGAAGGTGACGATTGACGGCATCAGCTATGAGATTCTTCTGACGGACAGCTATGTGGACGGCGGAGCGTCGGCGGCCTCCGGGACCTTTGCCAGCGGCGCGCCCCTCGCCACGATCACCATTGACCACAGCAAATTGGTGGGCGCGATTGGCACGGACATTTTTCTTGAAAATGTAAGTCCGAACTATCAGCGGGTTTCTGATATTCGCTGGAACGGAACAACACTCAACGCATACGGCGTCACATTTCAAAACTCCACAAGCAGCGCGGCGCCCTCTCGGGTCGGCAGCTTTGTTCTGCGTTATAAAGACGCCGCGATAACGAGCAACGGCGAGAGAAAGGATCTGCGGATCGCTTTTGACGTCACGGTGTTTCCGCGAACCGATATAAATACGCAGGAGACGCGAGACATCGGCCTGTTCGACACGGTCCTAGGAAACACACCCACCTTCTCTCCCCGGCTTAGAACCTTTGTCCAAGGGCGCGGCGGCGTCCGGTATGATATGCGCTATCAGGTCGTTGACAGCAGCAGCGCTCCGGTACCGGGCACCTATGTCTTTTCGGCTTACGGCTTCAACCTGAATAACTCGCCCTCAGCTGGTGCCGAGTCCAATAATCATGATCGCGTTCTGTACTGCGACGCTAACTACGAGTGGGCGGAGAGCATCAACATTCAGGGCGGCGCGCAGTCCGACATTTATGTACCGGGCAACCTGGTGTCCAGCTACGGCGGCACAACGCTTTATGCAAATTCGACTTCCAGAGGACAGTCCAACGACCGCTCGTATGTATCTGGTGAGGTTGCGGTCGTCGATGCGCAGTCGCTTCAAACCTGGGTTCAGTCCTATTTTGCCTATAGCGGTGCTGCAACCAACTGTTATCTCCTCCCGGACGGCGTCACCCACCGTATCCGCTCCTCCTCCGGCTACTATGGCAAGATCGAGACCTGGCGGGACGGGACCTTGGACGGCAGCGGCTGGCTCTACGGCGGACGCTATGAACCCAATTCCGCATATGAGACGCCTCCCCTGGAGGAATACCGCTGGTATGATGTGCCCAACGGCAAAACGGTCACCTATAAAATGACGCCGGAGCCGGGCTTCATCATGGATACCCTGACCGTCACCGGTGACGGCACGATCAGCGGCGTGATGTACACGGCGCATTACACGGACGGGCATACGGAATCCCAGCTGCCCGGGACGCCGTGCACCTATAGCGGAGCGCCGATAGACTTTTACGAATTCACCTTCCCGGCCAGCACCTCCACCGACGACGATGCCTTCGCCATTCATGTGACCTGGCAGCCGGCGGTGACGCTGAACCTGGAGAAGATATGGGAGGATGACAACGACAGGCTTGGCCTGCGGCCCGGCACGCTGGCTGTGGAGCTCAATGATCCCTCCGGCACGCTGGACGCCTCTGAGAAGAGCGTTACCCTGACTGCCAATGACAATTGGCAGCACAGCTGGTACAGCCTGCCCAAGTACTCGACCTATGACTCTGGGACGAACACCGGGACGCTATACGTGTACACCGTGACGGAGACGCTCGACGCAGCGACGGCGAATTACTATACCGAGCTTCTGCCTCATGTGGTCGAGAAGACGGACGTCATCGGCTCCGTTCAGTATTATGCCGACGGTATGGATGAAAACCACTGGAACTTCGATGAAACTGGGACCTATGCCGCGGCGCAGCATGTCATGAGCCGTGAGCTCGACTACACCATTGTCAACCGCCTTTACACCGGCGGACTGGCGTCATGAGCCGTGAGCTCGACTACACCATTGTCAACCGCCTTTACACCGGCGGACTGGCGATCGAGAAGGATTCTGTTCCCGACGATGACGGCAGCTTTGACTTCGAGGTCACCTTGAACCACCCCTATGCGGACTTCAGCCAGCTCGGCTTTTCCGGGACCGTTGGCGGAGACTGGACAAAGACGGTCTCTGCTGTTGGCGGCGACAGCATCCACTGGATCTCCGGCCTGCCCGCGGGCACGACATACAGAGTGACCGAGAAGGTGCCGGACGGCTGGAAGCTGCTGGGCAGCAGCGGCGCCAGCGGTGAGATTCTGTCCGGGGACTTCTGGGCCTATGACGTCGGCGGTACGCTGTTCATCAAGGACGGCGCCGGCTATGTGAACACAAGCGGCCAGCAGATCCCGCTGCCAACAGATCCCGCGCCTCTGCTTGCCCCGTATTACGGCACGGGCCTGGGTGCGGCGGCGGGGACCTACACCTTTGATAAGATCGGCGCGGAGATCGTGAGTGGAAGCGCCGGGTATACCTATCGCTATGGCGACAAGGGGAGTGTGCCGCGGGAGACGCTGCCGGGCTGGGACGTGAGCTACACAAAGCAGTCAGCGGCGGCCGGTCAATACGTGGTCTACAGAAGCAACAACGCAAATGCCGGCGATACCGTGATCGGCACCGCGGTCGACCGGGCCAGGTTCACCAACCTCAAGCTCGTGGAGCTCACGGTCGGCAAGAAGGTCACCGGCAACCAGGCCTCGCGCGACAAGTACTTCAAGGTCACCGTGGATCTGAAGATTGACTCGAACAACTACAGAGGCAACCTGGACTTCAAGGACGAGTCTTCCGCTGTGCCTTCCTTCGGGGCCGACTGGATCGCGGAGATGGATATCCGCAAGGCGGTCAAGGCGCCCAGTCAGAATGCGGCGACCGTGTACACCCAGACGGAGATGGCAAACGCCAACGGCCACGACGGCATACCCTCGCTGACCTACAGCAGCGCAAGCGGCAGCCAGCAACAAAACAATACCTGGTGGGACGGCACATATTACTATTACCCTGACGGCGGAGGCGATTGGACCGTAACAGATCAAAGCGGCGCTTTTGTCGGCACGGACTCCCCGCCCGGTAACGCGACCTGCGGCATGCCTGGCCAGCAGATCCTGTTCGATTCCAACGGCGTTGCCCGGATCACCTTCTACCTCCAGCACGGCAACAGCGTCACCCTCAAGGGACTGCCGTATGGCGTCAGCTATACGGTCACCGAGGAAGCGGAGGATTACCGTCCTGAGACGGAGATTCTGAGCGGCGATGTAACGACGAATGAAAACGGGTCCGGCGGTGGAGCGGACATCATGCTCGGCAACCTAAACCAGGTGAGGGACACCAGCATGTTGACGGACACGGCGCTGCAGTTTACGAATACTCGCGCCGGCATTATCCCCACCGGACTGGCGGACAGCATCCGTCCGGCGCTGTTCGGCCTTGGCCTTGCCGGGGCGCTGATGCTGGTCCTGCTGCTGCAAAAGGCCGGAAGGAGGCGGGGCAAGCATGAACGTGCCTGAATCCCCCTCGCATGAGAACGCGGCTGAGGAGCTGACGCGCGAAGAGCCAAAGGATCCCCCGGCCTCCCGACGAAACGCCGGGAGGCGCGCCGGGACCAAAGCCGCGC
>CADAMO010000290.1 GCA_902788995.1 Oscillospiraceae bacterium | reverse complement strand
CGTTCCCGCAGGCCGGACCGTAGCTGCGCATCCGGATCTTTTCCTTGTAGACCGGGCGCTCCAGGGAACGCCGGACCAGCAGATAATCGGCGGTATCGTAATAGACGTTGCAGATCGTGCTTTCTCCGTGCTCATCCGGGCGCATCCTGCCCTGAATCGCGCTTTCCAGGAAGCGGCGCTGCTGCGTATTCAAAAGAAACTTCATTTCGTGACGTTCAAAAATTGCACCGGACATGATGCTGTCACCTCTTTCGTTTTGATGAGCCGAGTATAACAGCGGAAACTTAGAGGAAGCTTAGGAAGAATTTGAACAAACTGAAAACAGCCGCAGACGGCAAAAGCAGGCAGAATGAAGGTTCATCCTGCCTGCCGCATAAGGATCATTCCCCGCCGGAGGCGGGGAATGATCCAGGCAATCTGTTTTGTTCAGGGGGATAACGGCCGATGCGTCTTCTGCTCACCCGTAGATCGGATTATAGGTATACAGGTCCGTAGAACCGCTTGAGCGAAGCACGTCGTCGGTGCCGAGCGCGTAGAGGGCCCCGCTGGGGGCCTGCCAGCTGCCGTCGCCGAGCTCTGAGAGCGTTGTGGTGGAGCCGTCGGCGAAGTAGGCCGTCATGGTGCGTCCGGTCGGGGTACGCGAAACCGTGGTCGCCGTTGCACCCGTTCCGGTGGTTGTGGCGGCTGTGCCTGTGGTGCCAGTGGTACCCGCCGTGGTTCCCGTTGCCGCGGCAGCGGCGCCCGAGACGGTGATCAGGGCGGAGTCGGTGTTGACCGTGCCGTTGTTGTTTCGATAAGCGCAATAGACCTTCCAGCCGTTCATCTCCGCCGGAATGTTCTTCAGCTGCATGGTGCTCACATCTCCGCCGACGATCTGCAGCGCGGTGAATTCCCTGGCGGCATCCTCATAGGTCAGGTCGCGGGTCCCATCCGGACTCACAAAATGCCAGACGGCCCAGACGGCGCCCTCGTGCTTGGCGACGAAGTAAGCGCTTCCGCCCGCCTGTACCGTTTCGCCGGTGGGACTTTTGGTTACCTTCGGAAGAGCGGAGGCGGTGCCCGCGGGCGCGGTTCCGGTGACGACGATCAGAGCCGAATCCGTGTTCACGGATCCCGCGTCATTGCTGAAGCGGCAGTAAACCTTCCAGCCGTTGAGAGTCTCGGAAACAAGCTCAAGGCTCAGATCCTTCGTAAAGCCGTTGATGATCTTCATCGTAGGAAATTCTTTCTGCGCCTGCTCATAGTCGAGGTCCCTGCTGCCGTCCGGACTGACAAAGTGCCACTCGGCCCATTTTGCGTTTTCATACTTTGCGATAAACTGGCACTTGCCGTTTACGGGAACGGTCTCGCCGGTCGGACTCTTGGTGACGCGCGGCAGGTTGGAAGCGGTCGGAGTGGGCGTCGGAACCGGAGTCGCCACAGGCGTGGGAGCCGGAGTCGGCGTGGGAGCCGGTGTCGCGGTGGGAACCGGCGTGGGCGTCGGTGTGGAAGCCGGGGTCGGCGCCGGGGTAGCCACAGGCGCCGGCGTTGCCACGGGGGCCGGAGTCGTCACCTCGGCAGTCACCAGAGGGGTCGGCGTCGCGGCGGGCTTATTGAACTGTCTCAGACCGCAGGCGCTCAGGGCGACGAGCAAAAAACTAAGACAAAAGAGCAGAGTCAGGTTTCGTTTCATATCGGACACCTCACGATCAATGATTTCCAAGCCTATCGTACAACGAACGGGGCTTTTTGGCAACTTAATAATTCATTAGTTTATCAGGCTGCCGCGTCAATTATACCAAATGAGAATCAAAAAGGGAAGAGCCTCACGGCGGTTTCGTGAATGAATTGCACCGCTGTGATCATGCTTCCGCAGATCCCGGATACAAGCTCGTAAAACACCTCCGGAATGCTTGCTTTTTATATGGGACGGTGATAAAATAACCTCAATTATCAGATGTTGCACTGACCTGATTCTCTGTGCTTCGGGTGCGGAACAGGTCAAATAAGAAGGAGGAAACATGGAAGAGAAAATCAGCGGCAGAAAGCCGAGTTACGGTTTCTTCAGCAGACTGACTTACGGCGTGGGGGAGATCTTCGGAGGAGGATGCTTCGTTATTATAAATGCCTTCTTCATCGTCTTCCTGACGG
>CADAMO010000289.1 GCA_902788995.1 Oscillospiraceae bacterium | reverse complement strand
AAGACGGTGGGCGACCTGCTGGGGCTGCCGCTGGACAGGAATTTCTTCTCCCTGCGCCGTGGCGACTACCTCATCACCGCCGTCATGGACGAGTGCGAGACCGACGAACCCTATATCCACAAGGGCTTGTTCGTCGACATGCTGGATCCGTCCCTGCCCGTGATCCGGGAAAAGATCGTGCGTCCCAACGAGTACGCGGTGCTGTACGATCTGGAGCGCATCAAAGACGTTCCGGCGGAGATCCTGGGCACGTCCATCCGGCCGGAGGCGTTTTCCGCGGATGAAAGCGGCTTCGTCTTCAAGGGACGCGGGGCCCGGTGCAAAGCGGTCATCCGGCTGAAACTGCCGAAGCGCCCGGAGACGGTCTGCGTAACGCTCACTCCCGCAGAAGGGGAGGACCCGTCTGCCCGTGACGTGCCGGTCGCCTTCGAGTGGGATGCGCCCAGCGCCAGCGTGCTGCTGCGCTTCGACAACGACGCCGGTCTGACGGAGATCCGTGGGATTTCCGCAACTGTTTGAACCCCCTAATTTGTTTTATTGACATTTTAACGCAGTGATGCTATAATTTCAGCGTCGGCCGTCAGGGCGTTCTGTGCCCGTTCTGTCGGCGCTGAATATTGGTAGGAGTGATCGGTATGTCTTTACATGAATCCGGCGAAATGTATCTGGAGACGATCCTGATTTTATCGAAAAAACTGGACCACGTGCGGTCCATCGACGTGGTGGAGCACATGGGCTTTTCCAAGCCCTCCGTCAGCCGCGGCATGAAGCTGCTGCGGGAGCAGAAAATGATCGAAATGGACGGCGCGGGATATATCACCCTGACGGACGCGGGGCGTGAGATCGCCGAAAAGATCTACGAGCGCCACACGTTTTTATCCGAGTTTATTGCCAAACTGGGGGTCGATCCCCAGATCGCGGCGGAGGACGCCTGCAAAATGGAACACGTCATCAGCGACGAGACCTTTGCGGCGCTGAAGCGCCATATCGCGGAGGCGCATCTGCAAGCCTGATATGGGACTGATTGAAGCAACCTATCAAAAGAATTTCATCCGCCGCTATGACGGGGAAGATTATCTGCATTATTTTTCCGCCTCGGATTTCCCTGAGCTGCTGGACGAGCCCTTCTCCTTTCTCTCCGGCGAATACCGGCTGGCGGGTCATTTCTATGCCAGTGAAAACGCCCGGGCGGGGGAGCTGCTGATCTTCTGCCACGGCATCGGCGCCGGTCATCGCTCCTATATGCAGGAGATCGTCGCCCTGTGCCGCCGGGGCTATACCGTGCTGGCCTATGACAACACCGGCTGCTGCGATTCGGAGGGGCCGGATATTATCAGCATGTCCCACTCGTTGGCGGATCTGGACGCCTGCCTGCGTCACCTGAAAAAGGAAGGTATTTTTCAGCGGTACTACCGCGTTTTTGTGGTCGGCCATTCCTGGGGCGGCTTCGCGGCGGGCAATATCGCGTCGATCCATGACGGCATTGAAAAAGTCGTGGTGATCTCCGGCTTTATCTCCACGGAACGCCTGCTGGAGGATAATCTCTCCGGCGTGGCCGCGCCGCTGCGCAAAACGGTGCTCAAGCGCCTGTGCGCCTTTGAGAAAAAGGCTGCGCCGGATTACTTTTGCGCCTGCACGCTGGACGCCCTCAACGGCCGGAAAACGCGCTTCCTCTTCGCCCATTCCACCGACGACGCCATGGTGCCCTATGATCATCACACAGGGTATCTGAAAGCGCATACCGACAATCCGGACGTGCGATGGCTGATCTGCGAGGGGCGCAAGCACAACCCCAACTACACGCAGGACGCGGTGGATTACATGAACGGCAAGTTCGCTGCCTTTAATCAGGGCGTGAAGAACAAAACGCTGAAAACGCCGGAAGACAAGCGGCAGTTTTTCGCCGACGCCGACTGGCGCCGCATGACCGCCCAGGACGAGGCGTTCTGGGATCAGGTTCGGGCGTTCCTGGAGGAACCGTAAGCAGCGTCCGTTTCAGATGAAACGAAGCGTTAACAGAATCAAAAAAGAAGAAAAACTGCCGCCGGTTTGATTTCTGAAAAGCCTGGCGGCAGTAGTATTTTACGTCTATCGTTTCGTTATAACGCCTCCGCAGGACAGTTATAGTTTGCGGCGATGCCGCAAAGTTACTGCTCCACCAATTTAATCGTGAATTATTTATGCGCCGGATAAACGTCGCAAGACAAGGAAGAAACCGCAAGACAGGCTGTCGCCTGTCGAGGAT
>CADAMO010000288.1 GCA_902788995.1 Oscillospiraceae bacterium | reverse complement strand
ACCGGTTGTCGCGGTTTTCCATCCGGTTTTTCAGATACAGCAGCGCGGGGGCGAAGTCCTGCTGCACCGCTTGCATCAGAAAGTCCATGCCGCGCTGTTCGTCATTCCGCAGGCCCATCTGCCCGTCAAACAGCCAGCGGCCGAAATAATACTGCGCCACGGCGCATCCCTGCTGAGCGGATTCCTCCATCAGCCGGAGATATTCGCCGCTTTCCTGCGCGGCGTGGGCGGGTTGGTCCAGACCGATCAGCGCGTAAAGGCATTTGGCGATATTGTCGCCCCGACGGATCAATGCCTGCAGGATCCGCATGGCGTCTGCGGTTTTTTCCCTGTCGCTGCGGTACAGGCTGAACAGCGTATAGGCGTACAGCCTTGAGCAGGCTGCGCTGCCGGAAACGTGGCCGTTATAGGCCAGCTCCAGCGCTTTTGCTGGGTCCTTGTCGATCAGGGCGCATTTGCACATGGGCGCCAGCGAATCGGGCTTATCCGTCCGCTGCACGGAGGAGACCGACACGCCGTTCAGGTCGTCGATCACTTCGCTGGCGTGCTGATAACGCAGGGCGGGGTCCTGCTCCACGCAGCGGCACATGACCTTTCGAAGCGTGGGGCTGAACTCTGCGGGAGGGTTCTTTCGGAAGGCCTCGGCGGCGTAATCCTCCGTGGTCAGGAAAAACAGCGTCATGCCCAGAGAATAGATGTCGGAATTGTAACGGCCGTAGAGGGGCTGACCCCGGTGAAGCTCCGGCGCAAGAAAGGAACCGATGCCCGTCACCGGTCCGTTCATGGAGACAAGGTCCCGGGCCACGCCGAAGTCCCCCAGAATAAACGAGGGCTCATTGCGCTCGCCGTACCGCACGTAAATGTTGCTGTGTTTGATATCCCGGTGAAGAATGCCGTGCTGCTCGCAGTAGGAAAGCGCCTCGCAGATATCCCGCGTGATCCCCACGATCAGTTTTTCGGAAATGCCCTTGCTTTTGATATGCTCGGTCAGCACGGTGTACCTCGGCATGACGAAGAAGAACAGATAGTGGTTTTTCGCCGGGTCCACCGGATATTCATAGTAATCCAGCAGGGGCATGATGTGGTCGCAGCCCTTGCATTTCAGCATGGTGTCCCGCTCTGAATGGACGTAGCGGATCGACTTCTCCGGGGTGGTGATGGTGCCGACGGAGGAGATGACCTTCAGCACCAGCTGCCGCTTGCCGTCCGTCATTTCAAAGACGGTGGAAAAGCCGCCGAAGCCGATGGTCCTGCCCAGGCGCAGCTTCGGCAGGCCGCGCTCCGTTTTATATCGTTCAAAAATGGGGTTCAATTCATCGGGTGTCAGCTGCACTCAGGGTTCCTCCTTTTCAGCATCCTTGGCCTGAAAACGCTTCATGAAGGCCTGCTTCATTGAGACCGGGTCGAAGGGCAGGTCCCGGCATTGTTTTTGCTGTGTGTCGAGGATCAGCATGGACCAGTCGTCCATCAACTGGTACATGGCGTCGGCGGTCATGTCCGTCAGCGTCTCTGTCAGTCCTCGGCAGTCCTTGATCTCGCCGCTCCTGACGTGGGAGATCAGCGCCAGCGCCGCCTTTTCAATGTCCTTGTCGCCGTTGTACCACAGCATCTTCTGTGGCCCGTCGGAATAGAGCAGAATGTTGCGCACGTTCTTCGCAGGTACCAGGTCGAGCCGCAGATGGGCTTTCGCGTCGGGGCTGACGGTGAAATAGGTGGAGGAGGCGGACCCCTGGTTTTCTTCTTTTGAATAGAATGCCGTTCCGCCCTCACTGTCGGCGCAAATCAGGTTGCCGTCGCCAAGGTGCCCCAGCAGGATATCCCGCCCGTCGGTCACGGCAAAAAGCAGCGTCGCCGAAAACTCGGTGGGGTCCTTTTCATACTGCCCGGGGTACTTCTTTTTCATCGCCGCGAGGATCGGGTCGATCACGTCCGCTGCGTTTTTGTTCTGCCGCAGAAAATCCCGCAGGGTGATATTTGAAAACAGCCGAAGCACGGTATCCACGTTCACGTCGGCGGCAGTCTCCGCAAAGGCGGCGGAGCTGCACCCGTCGGCGATGGCAAGGATCACGTTGCCGTTTTTCGCATAGCGGTATCTGGCCCTGTCCTGACAGGGAACGCCGGTATCCTCATGATAGACGCCCCGGCCGAGATAGCGGATAATGTTCATGCCTTCACGCCCTTACTGGTTGAAAATGTTGAAAGCGCCGTCGATCTGCGCCTGGGTCCTCGTGATGGTGCCCGTGACGGTGCGGGGGATC
>CADAMO010000287.1 GCA_902788995.1 Oscillospiraceae bacterium | reverse complement strand
CGTCGTTTCCAGAAAAGACATCAACGCTTCCGCGGCGGAGCCCGTGACCTTTACCCTGCGCGTCACGGAGCAGACGGCGGAGGGGAACCTCATCGGCATCCGGGAGGAGACCGGCGAGACCGTGACGGTCTGCCCGCCGTCGCCCGGCGATTACGCCCCCGGCAGCCGCTGGGCCGTGACCGCCGCGGCGGGGGAGGACGCCGTCTACATTGCAGCGGACATGGTCAGCGCAAATTGAATACAATTGAATACAAATTGAATACAAAAAATCAACGGGACGGATCGTTTGGATCCGTCCCGATTGTTTCAGACTGTCAAAAAACTATGCTTCAGCGTATCGATCACTGAGCAGCAGGGGAGTCCGAGGGGGCAAGGCCCCATCGGGTTGAATCAATCAGCTTGTCAAAAAGACTTTTTTGACAAGCTGCAACGGGACGGATCGTTTGGATCCGTCCCGATTGTTTTTCCGCTCAACCGCGGTCCACGATATGATAGTACAGCGCGCCCAGCCCTTCGCGCAGGAAGTAGTTGAGCCGCAGCACCGGCAGGGCCGTGCGCGCGGGGATGGCCCCCACCGCATAGCCCTCCCTCCGTGCAAGCAGCTGCGCGCGGTAGAGGTGATATTCGCTGGAGCACACGGCGATGGCGGCGCGCTGCCCGTCCGGGATCAGCGGCAGGGAGTTGGCCAGGTTCTCCGCCGTGCTGCGGCTGCGGTCCTCGCAGAGGATGCGCTCCTCCGGCATCCCCCGGGCCGTGAGCCAGCGGCGCATGGCCTCCGCTTCGGAGATGCGCTCATCCCCGCCCTGTCCGCCGCTCAGGATCACCTTGCAGTCCGGGTGGGCGCGGAGATAGTCCTCCGCCGCGCTGAGGCGGTCCAGCATCGAGAGGGAGGGGGCCTCGCCGTTCACCCCCGCGCCCAGCACGATCAGCCAGTCGGCGTCATACTCCGGCGTGCCGCCCGCGGCGCGCAGCACCGGCACCTCGCCCACGGCGAAGACCAGCAGCCCCAGGCCGATCAAAATGGTTAACATAATTCTGAATTTCCGGGGCAGCAGGCCGTAGAGCGCCAGGCAGACCGCCGCCGCGGCCAGGCATAGCGCCAGCGTGCCGTAGCCGATGAGGGCGAAGCGAAGTACCCCCGCCAGCACAAGGCAGGCCCCCGCCGCGATGAAAAACGGAGCCTTTTTCATTCTCCCAGCGCCTCCCACTGCGCATACAGCGTATAGTCAGATGCCAGTGTTATCTTGTCCTCCGGCATGAATTTCAGGTTATAGTGCGCCGTCTTGAACATGATAGCCTTAATGGACGAGGACTCGTCCTTGACGGAGAAGTAGAAATGACCTGTCCGCATATGGTGGACAAAGTTAGATATCTCCCCTTTTACAAGTATACCCTGAAGCAACTTGTCTCCGCCGATTTTCGACGCTAAATAGCGGTTTATCTGTGAGACTGTGATTACCGGCATACTTCACCTCCGCTCGTTCTGAGCCAGCCGGATATTGCCACACCTGCGGCATTATCGCAGGAAAACGCCGGTTCTGCGAAAGCGGCTTCCGGGAACTGTGCGGTTATACGGTCACGGATAAGCTTGTCGGACATAACTCCGCCAGCGTAGACCAGCGGGAGCGTACCGGCTTTTTCGAGGGCGCTCCTGGTCATGGCGATGATAGTATCGCTTATGAACTGCAAGCAAAAAGCGGCGATATCCTGCGGACTTTCGCCCTTTGCAAGCATATCCCGGCACTTGTTCTCCACACCGGAAAGGCAGCAGCTTCCGTCCTTGATAACGGGCTTTATCTTGAAAACTCTTGTTGACTGAGCCGCAAGTTTTTCCAGTTCAGCGCCGCAGGGAAATTTCAGCCCCAGCATAACGCCTGCCCTGTCAACCGCCTGACCAGCTTTCAGGTCAAGGGACGAACCCAGTTCCGTAACGCCGATGATATCGCCCTCGTCCGGCTCGCACAGCAGGCAGTCGGTAGTGCCGCCGCTTACGTGGAAGGCGATGAACTTCTCCTTAACAAGGTGAAGTTTCCCGGCGGAATACAGCGCCGCAAGGATATGCCCCACCTGGTGGGAAGTCTCAAAAAACGGCACATTCTTAGCCGCCGCAACGCATCTGCCAGTCCCCTCGCCTACCAGAAAGCAGGGCATATACGACCCCTGGACATTTCGTGGGCGGACTGATGCGGAAACGGCGCATATTCCGGAAATATCGCCGCCGGAAGCGAGGTTTTCCACCATTTCCGGAAGCTGTTTTGTGTGGTGAAAGACCGCATCGCTCTGACGCAGCCCAAGTTCGCC
>CADAMO010000286.1 GCA_902788995.1 Oscillospiraceae bacterium | reverse complement strand
TTTACAAGATAACCGTTATCTGATCGGGGAAACTGTCTGATATGTTGTTTGTGCCAATAGCGGCACTGAGGTGCCGCGCTACCGGGTTACCTCGACAAACCGCCAATCTGACTGTATGCAATACTATTCCATCAACGACTACTGCCGTGAGACCTTCGGCAAAAAACTGTATCGGCTCTCGCTGGACGGGGGCTTTACCTGCCCTACCCGGGACGGCACGCTGGGGGACCGGGGGTGCATTTTCTGTTCCCGGGCCGGGGCCGGCGAATTTGCCGCCCGGGGCCAAGACCTTGACGCCCAGATCGAAGAAGCCAAGGCGCGGGTGGCCGCCAAGCACAAGGATGGCGGCTATATCGCCTATTTTCAGAGCTTCACCAATACCTACGCCCCCGTTGAGCGGCTGCGGGCGCTGTTTGAACCCGTGGTGAAGCGGACGGATATCGACGTGCTGGCCGTCGCCACCCGGCCGGACTGTCTGGAGGACGACAAGATCGCCCTGCTGCGGGAGCTGAACGCCGTCAAGCCCGTGTGGGTGGAGCTGGGCTTTCAGACCGCGAAGGAGGAAACCGCCCGGTTCATCCGGCGTGGATATGACAACCCGGTGTACGACGACGCGGTGAAACGGCTGAAGGCCGCCGGGCTCTACGTTATCACCCACATGATCGTCGGCTTGCCGGGGGAAACGGCGGAGGACATGAAACACACCCTCCGGCATATCGCGGCGGCGGGCGGCGACGGCGTCAAGATCCACCTGCTGCACGTGCTGAAGGACGCGGACCTGTACGAACACTGGCGGCGGGGGGAATTCCGCACGCTGGAAAAGGACGAGTATTTACAGATCCTTTCGGAGCTGCTTGCGCTGCTGCCAAAGGGAATGGCCGTCCACCGGGTCACCGGGGACGGCGATAAAAAAACACTGGCCGCGCCCCTGTGGAGCGCGGATAAAAAGGACGTTATGAACAGTATCAAGGCCTATGGCGCTGAAAAAATGGAGATCCCCGCCTACGTGCAGGCGGTGCTGGATACGCTGGAAGGGAACGGCTTTGCCGCCTATCTGGTGGGCGGCTGCGTGCGGGACCACCTGCTGGGACAGGCCCCCGGGGATTACGATATGGCGGTGGCCTCTTCGCCGGAGGAGACCGAACGCTGCTTTGCCGGATGGCGCATCATCGAGACGGGCATTCGGCACGGCACCGTGACCGTGGTTTCCGACGGGCACAATCTGGAGCTGACCACCTTCCGCTGCGACGGCGAGTATAAGGACAGCCGCCGCCCGGAGACCGTCTCCTTCACCCGGGATATCCACGCGGACGTGGCCCGGCGGGATTTTACGGTGAACGCCATGGCCTATTCGCCGGTCCACGGCTTTGTGGACGACTTCGGGGGGCGTGAGGACCTGAAGGCCGGGATCATCCGCTGCGTGGGGGATCCCGCCCAGCGCTTCACCGAGGACGCCCTTCGCATCATGCGGGCGCTGCGGTTCGCTTCCGTACTGGGGTTTACCGTGGAACCGGCCACGGAGACGGCGGCGGTCGCCCTGCGGGAGAAGCTGCGCGACATCTCGGCGGAGCGGGTGTTTGTGGAATTAAAAAAGCTGCTGGCGGGCAAAAACGCGGAAAAGGTGCTGCTGCGCTGCCGGCCGGTCGTTGAAACCGTGCTGCCGGAGACGGCGGCGCTGTCCCCTGCGGATTACGCCCGCAACGCCCGGTGCGTGAAGCGCAGCGCCGACGACGCCTCCCGATTGGCTGCGCTGCTGTACGGGCTTTCCGCTGAAACGGCGGAGGAGGCCTGCCGCCGGCTGCGCACGGATAACAAATTCCGCGTCAGCGTCTGCTTCTTGCTGGAACAGGCGGACCGGTCCTTCCGTTCCGTAGGCGAGGGCAAGCGGCTGGCGGGGGAGAAGGGCGCCGGGCGGCTCTCCGCGCTGCTGGCGTTCCGCCGGGCCCTGGCGCTGCCGGAGGACGACAACCTGTCCAAAGCGGCAGCGGCGGTGACCCACGGGGGCGAATGCCTGTCCCTGAAGGAGCTGGCCGTAGGCGGCGGGGACGTGATGGCGCTGGGAGCGGACGGCAAAGCTGTCGGCAGCATCCTCAACGCCCTGCTGACGGAGGTCACGGAGGGCCGCCTGCCAAATGACCGGGAAGCGCTGTTGGCAACGGCAAGGGAGCGGCTGACGGAGTGAACGGAAGGGCAAGATAAATTGGGGTTTGTCGCGCTGATGCGCGCCAAACAGTCGCCAGTCGCCAGAAGCGGCGCGTTGCGCCGCAGTCGCAAGAAAGAGTTGTTCTCCCCTGATTTTCC
>CADAMO010000285.1 GCA_902788995.1 Oscillospiraceae bacterium | reverse complement strand
CGCTGGCTTACGCGCAGGCGGAGGATTGCTATACGGTGCTGACGGTGGATGACCGCTTTTTGCCGCAGGAGGAGACGGCGGAGCTCACGGCGCTTTCCGGCTTGCTGGAATCCTATGACTTTGACGCGCTGCTTTACGCGCCGGAGTCGGGCGTAAACGACGCTTCTTACAGACGGCAATTAGCGCGTCTTCGAGCGTATCTTGACGGCGGTATTCCCGTCAGCTTCGGCTGCGCCATTTCCGGCGACCCCACTTCTGTTTTTTTCATGACCGGCGCCGATCCGCTCTTCACGGAAAATACCGTTGATTTCGTCTGCGTCGATCCGAAGGCGGCGGATATCTCGTTTGACGCTTCTCTGGCGGCCTGGAACGAATTGGCCGCCCGGTATCCGGATACGGTATTTTACTGTACGCTTACGGCGGAAAACGGTGCGTCGGGGGAGTCGCCCGCCCGGGAAACGGGGAGGCGTATCGAGCTGCTGTATGAGCAGGAGCAGTTCCGCGGCGTGACGTTTTTCGCCTCCGATCTGCTGCGGGACGTTTCCATGCTGCGGATGATTTCCGAGTACTGCTATCGGGAGGGGTCTTCCTCTTTTGCGGTCCGTTCCATGAGTTTTTCAGAGGACGGCTCCGCGGTGGTTTTGGGCGGCAACGCCGTTGAGGGCAGAAAGCTGACCATTGACCGGACGGTGATTTCACCGCAGGGCGGCCCGTTTGCCGTCTCCTGCATGCTGAACGAAGGACCGAACCGTATTGTGCTGCGGAACGCGGGGTACAGTCAATCCTTTTCGATTGAGAAAGTGTCGGAAGGGGCGGTCCAGGCCACGCCTACTCCCTATGCCGATCACGGTTTGGGTCGTGGACTGATGTGCCGCATCGACAGCGAACTGACGCAGCGTATGGACGCGGTTGGCGTTTACGATACGTTCAGCCCCGATTATTCCGACCTTCCCGTCGGGACGCTGGATTACGTGACCTCCATCGGATTTGAGGATGGCGTGCGATATGCGCTTGCCTCCGGCGGTACCGTATCCGCCGAGGACGCGACCCTTCTCAGCGGCGCTTATATTCTGCCCGCCAATACCGTTTCTTTCCTTTCGGAGGAAGAGGACGTTGAAGGACGCGAGAGGCTGACGTTTTCCTCAACATGGCCGGTGCCGGTCGACCTGAAGGTTTCTTCACAGCCCTATCGGAAAGGCTATTTTGATTTTTCATACAATATCGACGATTTTTCGGCGGAGTATCTCGACGTTGTCTTTGCCCATACGGCGGAAATCCATCTTCCCGAATCTGTTTCCTTCGGCGCGTCCTCTTTATTCCTCCGGGCGGAGGCCGTCTCTCTGGAGGGGGAAGGCGCTGCGCTGCGGCTGTATCTGAAAAAACCATCCGGATATTACGGCGCGTCGCTCGCCTGGGATCAGACCGGCAGACTGGTTCTTTCGCTGAAAAAGAAACCGGCAGAGCCGGCTACCGCCCGGGTGATGCTGGACCCCGGGCATGGCGGTCCCTATATGACCGGAACCGCGCTGAATGACGACAGCCTGTCGGAAAAGGACGTGACGATGGATCTTGCGCGGAAAGTGCGTGATTTGCTGTCGGCCCAGGGAATCGAGGTGCGCTTGACCCGGGAAAGCGACTGTTCCGTGACGCTGCGCAGGAGAAAAGAGATCTGCGCCGCTTATGATCCGGATCTGTTTGTCAGTATCCATTGCGACGGGGTCGACGATCTTGGCCAATCCGGGACGCACAGCTTTTATTACAAGCCTTTTTCACAGCCATTGGCGGCGTGCATTCATCGGCGGCTGGTGGACGTCTATGCCACGGTCATTTACTCACGCTTTGATCGGAACTACAGTCAGATTGATAAAAGCATCAAATACTATCCCTATTATGTGACCCGGACGGACGTCTGCCCCTCGGTGCTGGTGGAAGCCGGTTTTATGTCCAATGACTTTGAGGGGCGTATTTTGGCGGATGACAATTGCCGCATGTGGATCGCCGACGCTATGGCCAAGGGGATCGTTGACTACCTGACAGGTTGAACGAGTGACGTGAAGCAGGCGTCGGTTAGATTCCGTATCGGTGTTCGTCACCTCCTGTCGGCATTCGCCTCATGCTCGACGACTTGATTTTTTACCGTTCGTCCTGCTGTGCCTCTGAAAGAAGCCAAATGAAAGGGAACCGGTCAAACGCTTGACTGATCCGTTGTGCCAAGGTAAAAAAGGGGCTGTCTCACGAGAGGCAGCCTCAAGCGATAAAAAAACACAAAACCCGGGGCTATGAAAACCTCGGGTTTTGGTGTATAATTTGAATAT
>CADAMO010000284.1 GCA_902788995.1 Oscillospiraceae bacterium | reverse complement strand
GGAAAGAGGCATGCATTCCACCTCCGCCTTCGTCAGGGAATCCCCCGCCGAGGTCAAAAAGCCCCGCACGTACTGCTCGTAGAGGTTCAGGTCCAGGGACACCCTGGACAGATCCGTCTCGTCCTCCGCAGCGGTGTTTGCGCCGAAACGGATGGCGTCGCCGAAATCGTAGAGGGACAAGCCGGGCATGACGGTATCCAGATCCACGATGCACACCGGCTCGCCGGTGGCCCGGTCAAAGAGGATGTTATTCAGCTTGGTATCGTTGTGGGTCACACGCATAGGCAGCTCACCCGTCAGGGTCTTGCCCAGCAGGATATAGGTTTCGTCTTTACGGGCGCGGGCAAAGTCGATCTCATCCGAAACGTTCTTCGCTCGGCCGGAACGGTTCACCTTCACCGCGTTCATCAGGTTGGCGTAACGCTTCGCGGTGTTGTGGAAATCGGGGATCGTCTCATACAGGCGTTCGCTGGGGAAATCCGCCAGCTGCTTCTGGAAGTTGCCGAAAGCCTTGCCCGCCTTGAAAAAGATCTCCGGCGAATCAATGGAATTATAGGAAAAGCTGTCGCCGACGAAGTTATACAGCCGCCAGGCCTTGCCGTGTTTGTCAAGGATATACTTTTTGCCGTTATCCGCCGGCTTGCAGTAAAGCGTCTCCCGCTCCGGGTCGCCGCCCGCCGCGATGATCTTGTCCCGGAGAAACGCCGTCACGCGGTCCACGTTGGCCATCAGCTCGTCGGGATTTTTGAACACGTCGGTATTGATCTGCTGCAGCAGATGATAGATGGACTTATCCCCCACCTGATATTCAACGCGGAAGGTGTTGTTGATATGCCCCTCGTCAATGGGGACGCAGGCCACGAATTTACCCGCGGTGGAAAAATGACTGAGTATTTCGCTGATTTCCTCAAAACTGAACATAGGCGCTCCTTTTAGAAAACGGAACCGCCGCGGGAAAGCCTTTCCCGCAGGGAACCGCTGTATTTTTTACTCTTTCAGTATAGCAAAATAAAAAAATTAGTCAAGAATTATATTTTTCATCTTTACAGGCGACGGGAAATAGGCTAAAATAGGAATACATATAACGCGTTACGGAGATCGGAGGATACTATGAAACCTGTCTATAAAAGAATTCTGCTGAAGCTCAGCGGCGAAGTGCTGGCGGGTCAAAGCGGCAAAGGCATTGATTTTGATACCGTCAAACCCATCTGCGAGGTCATCAAAGAGTGCGCGGATCTGGGCGTGCAGATCGGCATCGTCGTGGGCGGCGGCAATTTCTGGCGCGGTCGTTCCAGCGGAACGATGGACCGGACAAGAGCCGACCAGATGGGCATGCTGGCCACGGTCATCAACTGTCTCGCGCTGCAGGAAGCGCTGATTCAGGAGGGCAACGACGCGGTGGTGATGACGGCGCTGGATATTCAGCGGGTCGCGCGGCCCTTCAACAAGGACGAGGCGGTCCGCCTGTTGAAAAGCGGCCGGGTGGTCATTTTCGGCGGCGGAACGGGCAACCCGTTCTTCAGCACCGATTCCGGCGCGGCGCTGCGCGCCTGTGAGATCGAGGCGGATATCTTCTTCAAGGCCACCAACGTGGACGGCGTGTACGACAAAGACCCCAACAAGTTTGCCGACGCCGTGAAATACGACGAACTCTCCTACGACGAGATTCTTGAAAAGCACCTGGGCGTGATGGACAACACCGCCGCGGCCCTTGCGGGCAACAGCCGTCTTCCCGTGCTGGTCTTCAATCTCAACGCCCCGGCCAACATCAAAAAGGCCGTGCTGGGCGAGAACATCGGTACTATTGTCAAATAATCAGCATAAATATTATCAATCGGAGGATGAAACATGGATAAGGTATTTGATTTCGCAAGAGAAAAAATGACGAAGACGATCGCGTCCCTCAATTCGGATTACAACGCGATCCGCGCCGGCCGCGCCAACGCCGCCGTGCTGGACCCCATCAGAGTGGACTACTGGGGCGTGCCCACCCCCATCAATCAGATGGCCGCCGTCAGCGTGAAGGACGGATTTGCAAGGCTTCTGAAGAAAGATTCCCTGAAGAAGGGTATTGAAGTATTTATTGATGACGAGGATAAGGTATTCCTGAAGCTGCATATCATCGTTGCGTACAGCACCAACATCTATGCGGTCGCGGAGAACCTGATCGAAACCGTCAGATATCAGGTGGAAGAGCAGACGGGTCTTAGTGTAGAGGATGTCGAGGTCTTTGTAGAAGGCCGGAAGCCTTTTCTGGCACAGCTGGGCTATGGTCTCTTTTATATCCCTTGGATTTCTTGTAACCATGAAGAAATCCTGGCCCTTTTCAT
>CADAMO010000283.1 GCA_902788995.1 Oscillospiraceae bacterium | reverse complement strand
GAACGCCGCGACAAGCGCGATGATACAGATAATCAGTAATTTTTTCATTTGATTACTCCCTTTCCGCCCGCTGTCTGGCATAAAAAATAGCCGGTGGGCACACCCTCGCCGGCATTCTCGTTGAAGCGCAAAATGCCCTTCACATTCGGAACGCACAGCATGCCTTAACGCAGAAAACCGCCTTCTGCATTTTACACATAAAGGTATTCATACACATTGTTGCGTAGGTAGTCATTGCGTTTTCTCCTTTCGTTTCAGTGAGCCTATTATATCATTAGTTTTTCTTATTGTCCAATATCCTATAGGTATAGTTGGTAATAGATTCAACCTATAACCCTTAACGCGTTTTTGTACGCGATCTTCTCAAATTCCGTTGATGTCAGAGGAAGCTTTTGAAAGGCTTTTACCTCGGTTTCCGGGCTCCACAGAGGGAAATCCGTACCGAACAAAACCCTGTCGGCTCCGTAGCCGCGAATGTATTTCGCGACCTTTTCCGGCGGCAAAAACATCGTACAGCTTGAAATATTGAAGAAGCAATCGCTGTTTTTCAGCAGCGCGAACGCCTCGTCAAACAGCGACCAGCCGCCGAGGTGCGCGGCAATGACGCGGAGCTTCGGGAAATTGTCGATCACATTTTTCAGACGGCGCGGATGGGAATAATCAAACCTCTTGTCGCCGCAGTGTACGATCAGCGTTCCTCTGCCCTGCAAATAGTCGTACACCTCGAACAGTCTTTTGTCATCGGTATCAAAGCCCTGTGTATCGGGGTGAAGCTTAACGCCTAAAAGACCTGATTGCAGGATGTACTCCGCTTCCTCCGGCTTTTCCGCGCAGTCGGGATGAAGCGTTCCAAAGCCGTGAAATTCAGCGTGAGCGTATTATTGTCGCCCGCGATGTACCAGCCTGCAAAGCCAGGGCCGGTAGAGCCGTTATGCTCATCAAGATAATAGGTGGTGCCGTCGATCAGCGCGGATATGCGATAGCCGCTGCCGACCTTTTCAACCGTGAAGACAGTTCCGTCATCCGTCAATGTGGCGTGCGCCCTTGTATTCCACTCCGATTGTGCCTCGGGGTTTTTAGTGAATGTCAGATAGCGGCCGTCATCTGTATTGACTATTCTATACGTACTGCCGCTTACCTGCTCAAAGCGCCACTGAGCAGCCTCGGAGGCGTTTATCGTCTTCCCAAGGCCGTTTGTGTTCGAGGAACCTGAAAGAGGGGTCTGCGCCTGATCTGTCACATAGCGCCCGCCAATGCTCATTGTGAACGTTCTGCCGTCCAGATCGTCGGCGCCGGTTGGCGCGGGCATCGTGATGACGCCGTACACCGAGAAGGATTCCGCGGTGAACTCGACATCGTCCAGTTCGTTCAGCTGGGCGTCGTCAATGCGCTGCGGGCCTTCCGGCAGGAAGTGGACAACGGACAGCGAATCCTCCTCGCGCAGCTCCTCCTTCAGGGCAATCGTCACCTTGACCGGCACTTTCGGCTCCAGTTCGCGCTCTTCGACGTCAACGGTTTCGACGATCCTGATATCGAAAAACCGGGCAAGATAGATGCTTTCGCTGTCCGCGCCGAGCTTCTCAGAGGCGGCGTTCAGGTACCCCATGTACTCGTCCGAGCCGGCCGCGATCTCGGCCGCCCGGAGTTCGGCGCCATCGGGAATCTCAGCGTCGTCCCCGTATTCTACGGTGATGGTATACGTTTCGCCGCCCGCAGTCAGCACGTCCACGCTGATCTGCGCGTCCGTCACCCGTACGGCAAACTGCGCCCCGTCCTTCATCGTGACGGTCAGCACTTCTTCCGTCTCAAAGGGCAGGACGGAAATGAGCCCCCATTCCCCCGCCGCCACCGCGCGCGCGTCGATCGCCGCGATCTCCTCCGGGGTCAGCTCCGCGGAATAGACGCACTCCAGTGCGTTCGCTTCCTTCAGGGCCCCGACCGTCGTCTCCTCCTGCGCTTTTACGGCAAAGACCAGCGACGGATCGCTCATCTCCGCGCTCCCGATAAACGCCATGAAGGCGTCCGCCTCGTCCTCCTCTGTCTCCTGGTCGTCCGCCGTGATGCCAAGCGCCGTCAGCAGCTCCTCAAGGGGCAGATAACCACCGCCGGGCAGCGTAAAGGTGTAGACCTGCCCGTCCACCGTGTAATGGAAGTCCACTCTCTATTTGCCCCAAAACGCTTAAAACAAGCAAATACCAATTGCTACATGGAATTATGGCAGCAATTCGCCCATATAATGCTAATTTTGATAACAAACGGCAACAAAAAGACGATTTCACAGGACAAATAGACTTCCAGTTTTGTACTACGATGCCCAACCCGAAACCGCCTGA
>CADAMO010000282.1 GCA_902788995.1 Oscillospiraceae bacterium | reverse complement strand
CAGCAGACCGCACCAGAGCTTTTCGCTGAAGGCGGTGACCTCGCCGTCCTGCTGCTTCAGAATCCGGAGAAAGTCCACTATGCCAATAAATTCAGTTGACACTTTGGTATTGCTGGACGAGCCCACCAACCACCTGGACATCGGCTTCCAGTATCAGATCATGAGCATCCTGAAAAAGCAGAATCTCACTGTCTTTTCCTCCGTCCACGATCTGAACATCGCGGCCTGCTACTGCGACAAGATCGTTCTGATGAAGGGGGCAAGATCGTCGCCGTCGGGACGCCGGAGGAGATGTTCACGCCGGAGCTGATACTGAAGCTCTTCGGCGTCCACACGCAGGTGACGGTCAACGCCGTCACCGGGAGACCGAACATCGTATTCATCCCGTCAGAGGAAATCACTGGCAACTGAACCATGGTTTCATTCAATTACAGAGGAGGCATCCTACCATGATCCAAAAAGCAGAAAGGTTCGCTTTCTGGAGGAGACGGAGATCAGCGCCACCTTCGGCCCGGACAGGCAAAAGGGCCTCGGCTACGTCGTCGCTGAAATGCAGCGCTTCGCGGTCGAGCACGCCGGGCAACAGTAGCGCGAGACCGAGATAGAATGAAATGCCTCGCTGCAAGCAGGGCAAGGATCAGCGCAACAGAGCAAAAAGAAAAACAAACGGAGCGGGCAAGGGGACAGCTTACGAACTGCACCCTTACCCGCTGCTTGATTGATATGCGGCGTTAGGTTCCGTGGTGCCGGCGGCAGCCCTCGTCGCCCTCCTCGTGGCCGCAGTCCGGCGCCTCTCCGCGGCGATGGGCGCAGTCGTGCCCCTCGCCGTGATCCGTTCCCTATATATCAGGAATAACCTTACCGGCGTACGCCAATGCAGCGCGGGAATCGGAACAAATTAAGCCCCCCGGGGGGTTGCCCTTCCAAAAAAGATGCGGGTTTTGTACTTTTTTATCCCCCCGGGGAGCTTGTAAAGAAAGCGCGGCCTGTGCTATGTAATGAGTAACAAAGCCGCCGTTTCATCCATTTCCGGCGGCGCGATACCATTCGAAGGGAGATCAATCAAAATGGCATGTTTTCTGGTTGGCGCCGCTGAGGCCATTGTCGTAACGGTGGCGTCCAAGGCGATCAAGGCGAGCGAGAGCAAAAAGGAGCTCGCCGTCCGCTCCAAGGGCGGTGAAAAGGCCGTCGATGCGCTGCGGGAAAAGCAGGGTATTCCCTGGAGCCGCAAGCTGATGTGGCTGGCTTATCTTCTGTGGGGCGGCGCATTCCTCCTGGCGTATGAGCACGTCTGGCACGGCGAGGTCGTTCCCTGGTTCCCGTTCCTGACGGCGATGAACGATCCCGGCGACACGGCGGAGATGCTCCATGAGATGAGCACGGTCGGCGTGACCATGGCGGTGATCGTCACCGTGGTATGGGCGCTGCTTTGCGTTGCGGCGGATCTGATCCTGAAGCGCCGCGCGAACAGCCCGCTGGAAAACGCGTAAGGAGGGATCGGTATGACGCTGCTTGTTACGGTTTTCGCCGCGATCATCTGCACGATCCTCTGGTATAAGCGCAAGAACGACGAGATGCGCCTCGGCACGCTCTGTTTCCTGTTCTGGGGCGCCTCGCTGATGTGGCTCGGCGACGCGATCTTTGAATATGCCGAGCTGCATGAGGAATTCTTCACGCCCGAGCCCGCCGACATGCTGAACGATCTCTATCTTGGCCTGTCGGTCGTCGCACTGGCGATGATCCTCTGGCTCATCATTCTGCTGATCAAGGATCCGAAGGGCGCTGTCCGCAGGGCGCTGCAGAAGAAATAAGCTTGATGTTTCCTTTCTGTTTTCGGGGCCGCGTCGTTTCTGGCGCGGTCCCATTTTTCCCGGAAAAGGGTGCAGCCCCCTGCAAAAAAGCAGGGGGCTGCGTTGAGGGGAACACTGGGAAACACTGATTGATTTGATTGCATTCCATCGGCGCCTGACCGGGGCGGCCGATGCGGAGCGCTGCGTTGACCGGACGCGGCAACTCCTTCAAGCAGGCGTATCATAACCCGAAAGCGCAAACCGGCGCAAGCTCCCCCGGGGGATGTTTCCGAACATTTTTTTGCCAAAAGTGAAGAAAACAATTCAAATTAAGCGGGAAATAACCCCCCGGGGGGCTTGTTTCACCGGGAAAGGGAAGGTAAGATTGCCATAAACTGATGCCGGAACAACGAAGTGCCGGCGATCATGATAAGCGGAGGCAATCAATATGCATGAGCATGAAGACCATATCCATGAAGCGGGCGTGACCCACGAGCACACCCATACCCACACCTACGAGCACAGCCATCCCCACACCCACGAGCATG
>CADAMO010000281.1 GCA_902788995.1 Oscillospiraceae bacterium | reverse complement strand
CGAAAATCGCGGAAGCCATCGTCATGGCGATCTGACAACAAAAAAACAGCCTCGCGGCTGTCTTCTCTGGCACCCCCTGCGGGAATCGAACCCACAACTGACCCTTAGGAGGGGCCTGTTATATCCATTTAACTAAGGAGGCATTATTCTTGTGCGCTCCTCATTCTACCAAAAAAATGCTGCGGTGTCAATGATTTATCCAATCTTTTTTCAGAATGATCCTTGCGGCGCGGCGACCGATATGATAGAATGGGAAATCAGAAAGAATTGTCCGGTGATAACAATGAAACGTCTTCAGCCTCTGATCGGCTCTCTGCTCGCCATATTGTTGATCCTCTCTGTCGTGGTCTTCCCTGCGGCGGAAACGAATCGTATTGCCGAAAAGCAGGCCGCCGAACCGTTTACGCCCGTTTCGGTGGAAACGGTTCCGGGAAATACTGACGAGGCGTTGCCTCCGCTGCCGACCTTCAATGACGGGCCGACGGCGCCTGTCACGTTTAAGGCTGCGGAAAAACCGGCAACCGACGATGCGAACGTCGCTCCGCTGCCCTTCGATCAGGACGACGCAGATACTGCTGCCGCGGTCGCGGACAATGCGGCAGAGAGAGCCGTCCCTGCCGCTTCAACGGTTGAAAGAGTACGGAAAATCGACGTTCCGGCGGTCAAAACCATCGACTCATTTTATCCGCTGACCACCGGCGAGGATTACAAGGACGTGATCACAAGCCCCGACGAGCGCCATATTTATACGTTTTCTGTGGCGCAGCGCGGTTATCTTCAATACGCCGTCAAACACGGTGAGCTGCACAACTTCTCCGGCTGGGAAGCGACCCTTTACCGGGAATACTACCTCAACGGCGTGGATGGTGAAACCGGCTATCGTGCGCTGAACGTACTGCAGACCACCGCGCTGAACACCGCCGACCGCTCCCCCACCGTGGGGCTGATGCCCGGCGAATACAGGATCGTCGTCAGGACGAAATCCGGCGGTTCAGAAGAGGAATTCACGCTGAACGCCGCCTTTACCGAAGCAACCGATCATGAGATCGAGTGCAACGACACGAAGGCCGCCTATACGGAGATCTACCCCGACGTGCCCATGATCGGGTCCGCCTCCTGTTATGCGGATCACCAGGACGATGACTGGTACCTGCTGCGGCTGCCCAAGGACGGCAAGGCGCAGATCACCTTCGCCCACGCAAAGCACGATCAGATTTCCGTTGCGTGGCGGGTGGCGCTGTATGACGAAAACGGCACGGAGCTGTATTCGGAAAACGCCGCATTGAACAAAGAACTCATTGACAGCGGCGAAATCGGTCTGACCGCCGGCGCGTATTATCTGGCGGTGCTCTGCCGCACCCGCTGCGACGACGATTACACGTTGACCGTTATCACCACGCCGGACGAAAACTTTGAAGCAGAGCGCAACGACACCCCCGAAACCGCCAACGAGCTGCGAATGGGCGGCATGACGAGCGGCTGCATTACGGCGAAAGCCGGCGCCGTCGACCGGGACTATTACCGTTTTGAAATGACCAGCAGGGGCAATTTCGCCCTGATCTTCACCCACGCCCCCTCCGCGCTGCAGGAAGATAAAAACGGATGGAACATCCGTCTGTACCGGGATTCCGGTGAACTGCTTTACAAGATGATCGCCACTTGGAACAACGGCGCCGTGCGGATGCCGGTCATGGGTCTGGAGGAAGGCGTCTATTACGTGGTGATCGACAGCGAGGACCTGTACCGCAGCAACCTCACCTATACGCTGATCGCAGGGCAGAACGAATCCGGCGGATTTGAGCGGGAGCCCAACAATACGATTTCAACCGCCAACCCCATCCCCACCGGCGTTTCCGTCACCGGGACGATCGTCAACGCCGGGGTGCCGGACGACGACTATTACAGCTTCACCCTCAGCGAATACAGTCGCGTGACCGTTGTGCTGAAACACGCTTCCACCGGCAGCGCCCGGGATATCTTCCGGTTTTCCGTCTGCGGCGCGGACAATGAGCCGGAACCGCAGTACGACGATCAGGGGCCGATCACAGACGCATCCGGGAACCCCGTCTTCTTCACAGAAAGCCGCGGAGATCAGGAGACCGTCACCGGCGAATATGAGCTTGCCGCCGGGACCTATTACATCAAGGTCACCTCCGGCCGGTTCTTTGACAACATCAATTACACCGTTGAATATTATCTCAACTGAAAGGAAGTCACGATGAAGTATTCAGTCAGTTCTTACAGCTATTCACAGTTAACCTCCTCCGGCGAATACACGGAAAAACAGCTGATCGCCCTGGCAAAAGAGATGGGCTTTGACGGCATTGAATTCGCGGAGATCC
>CADAMO010000280.1 GCA_902788995.1 Oscillospiraceae bacterium | reverse complement strand
GTCAGCCCGTGGATCAGCTCATGGACAGGAATGGCCAGCAGAAAGGCCGCGATCAAGAGGAGATAATCCCTCCAAAGCGTATCCATGTCCGGCCCGGCGACGGGTTTTTCGCCACGGAATAAAAAGAAGATAAGGAAAAAAGGCACGGTGAGCGCCAGTCCCAGCATCGGCCCCACGATGTTGGCTTTGCCGGAGGAGGCCACCAGCTCGGTCTGCCGGTAACCCTCCGCCGTCAGCTTTGCCGCCCGTTCCTCGAAGGCGGCCAGTCGCTTTTCTTCGTCCTTTGTCAGTTGTCGGTTTTTCTGATTTTCTTTCATCACGTTTCATCCCAATAAATATTGATCGTTTGATAGGTGTGCGCGGCGGCGTAGGCAAACGCGTCGGAGGCGCGGATAAAATCAAAAATGCTTTCATCCTCTAAAAAATCACTCCAGACAACGTCCTTGAAGGTTCGGTTGGTCTCGTCAGGTGCGAATTGTATATCCAGATGGATCTGGTAATATTCGTTTTCACCATCCGGAAACTGTCTGACGACGGAAAAATAAAACGCCGGTTCACCGGTAAAATTGAATGTGCCCGTTTCAAACAGCACCGAATCATCCTCCACCTTTTCAGCGCACATCGCTTCAAAGACGTCGATTATTTCCGCGATCGACATTTGCCCGTTGACGGCGGCTTTCAGATAGGCTTCGTCAGCCTCCGCCGTTTCCCGCAGCGCGATTTTTTCTTCATCGCTTTTGGTGGGCTGTTCTGTTGCGGCAGGAAGAAACAGACAGGACGTCAGCAAAAATGCCGGCAGCAGCGTTAACAGTAAAACAATCCCTTTCTTTATCATGTCATTTCCCCGCAATCATTTCCCCAGCAGTTTTAAAAACCGCTTATCGTTCATCTGTTCGTTGGTCAGGTATTCCCCATCACGGAACAGCGCGTAGGTGGTGATGGGCGTGGGGGCACTTTGCGCCGCCTCTTTGCTGTCCAGCCGGATGGCTCGGAAGGGTACGTCCTGTTCTCTGGCGGTCGCCTCCACCACCGGCACGTATTTCGCGTTGAAGGGGCACTGGTGGGTGTAGTAGAGCACGAACCCCGGCTCGTCCACGCGCGGGTGCTTCGCGCACTCTTTAATGCGGGGAGGCCGCGCCTCCGGCGAGAAGGGGAGGTACCAAAGCTGCACGCCGTTGTCCGCCTCGTCGGCAACTTCAAAGCCTTTGTGCCGCAAATAGCTCGGGTCGGCCAGAAAGGGCTTTTTCTTCGCGGAGGAGAGAATACACAGGCCCTTTTTGCCCTGTGCTTTCCCGTCCTGCACGCAGGCGTCCAGCAGGTCGGTGGAATAGCCGTGTCCTTTAAAGGAACCGGAGACCCACAGACAGTCGATATACAGATACCCTTCCGCGTCGATGGGGTTCCAGGCGTTTTCCGCCGGCAGGTATTCAATGAAGCACTTGCCCCGTTCCACGCTCTTGAGGAAGACAAGGCCCTCGTTGAACCGGTCCGCGAGCCACGCCTTTTTGGAGGCCACCTGCACGTCCTTATTGTTGGAGATGGCGCAGCAAATATGCTCCTGTTCAATGTTGTCTTTCGTCACTCGGATATATTTCATGTCAGGAATTCTCCTTTGCCTGACCGCCTGTCAGCCGGGCGTTTTGAATCTTGTCCCATTCCCGGTGCTCGCACCAGTACACGGTGTTTTCCGTCACGTCGAACACCATGGAAACCGTGGTGGGACATACGGTCTGCGCCACCGCCCGCAGCACCGCAAAGCAATCCTGCACGTCAAAACCGTCCCCGGCGTTTTTCAGCAGGGCGTCCGCCGTCTGATACCGGTCCCACCCCATCCACGGATGCGTCTCTGAATCCTGTTTGAAGGGTGAAAAGTTCGTCAGAAGCGCATAGTCCGGCTTTTCGTAGTAACGGCACCCCTGCCCGGGAATGATATGCAGCACGTTGCCGTCCCGGTCAGAGAGGGCCCCCATGAAGGTCAGCCCCGGCACGCTGCAAACGGGCCCGCTTTCCGCGATGGCCTTTATTTCCCGCAGCGTCTTTTTCTGCAGCAGCAGGTCGATATCCAGATGGATGATATGCGGCTCGTTCCCCTTTGGATCGCTGCGGGGGTCGTGGGGCCAGCAGGTGGGCATTCCCACAAAGTCGCCCCTGCTGTTGGCACCGAACAGGGGCATCCAGCCCTCCGTCGCGTCGTTGATCTCGATGTAAACGCCCTCGTCTGTGGGGCGGACCCGGTGCTCCATGTTCAGGATATCCAGGTTCCATCCCACAATGGTTTTCTTTTTGTTGACTACGATGCTGGTACACATATCGGTTTACCTCAATACAAACCGCGGGCCTTCCGCGCCGACGGTCCCGGTGGGGA
>CADAMO010000279.1 GCA_902788995.1 Oscillospiraceae bacterium | reverse complement strand
AGATTATAACCTCCGTCCCAATCATCAACCCCATCAATCGCTGCATTGATCGCGTCCTCTCGATTTATATAATCATTCATTGCTCTCACCTATCATATCCGCGCCGCAGTTGGGGCAGAAATTTGTTGGTTCCTTCCCTCCATAAAATACTTGCGTTATATTACAATTCAAACAATGAGCATAGGTCGTTCCATCGTTAAATCTATGTATTTTCCAGCTCGAATACACGTTCTCCCGCACGTCTGCGGCAGGCTCGTTGCCAATGATTTCCAGTGCAAGTTCCAGCGCACTGTTGAAGATCTTGTCTTCGGAAGACAGTAGATAAACTTCGTCATCAATCCGTCGCACGTGCCGCTCAATCCTGTCAGTTATGTTGTTGCGCCGGACAAAATCGCCTTTCAGCGTCGTATCGTACGGACACGGACCATTCACGCAAAACTCCCGAACACCATCTTTTTCAGACAGAATCTCGCAGGTTCCATTTTTCCGTTTGTGCAAGCAATCATCCATTTTGTGTTTTCCTTTCCTTTTTTATTTCTTCTTCGGCGGCATTACGCAGCCGTTTTTTCTGTACGTTGTGCAGCGCGTCTTGTACGCTCTTGCAAGATATCCGACATTACCGTCCACAAAATCAAAGCACACAGGTTCCTGTTTTCCCGGAGCTGTTCTTGCGATCCGTCCGATGCTCTGCGTGATAACTGCGTAATCCTTCTGCGGCGAGGCGAGGAACAGCCGGTCAAGAACCGGAACGTCCAGCCCCTCTTTGCATAAGTTATAGGTGGCAAACAGGATCTTCTTTTTTTCTGTCCGCATCTGTTCTACGGCCTGCTCCCGTTCTGCCAGCGCTTTTTTACTGGTCATTTTTCCGGTGATCAGCGCGGAATCGTCGCGCATTCCCGGCGGGAGCATATCGCGGATGGTTTCAAGCTGCTTGATCCTCGACGCCAACACAAGGCAACTGTGACCGGCGTTTTCCACGACCTTATCCGCGATCAAGCGGTTCCGCTCTGCGTCTTCCGAAAGTCCCGCGATCATGGCCGTGTAGTTGATCGTGCCGTCAGAGTTGAGGCAGCTCCGGTCGATATCCCATGTGGTCGGCACCGGCTCCACATGAACGGTCATGACCTTATCAGCCACGGCGCTGTCAGGGACGGAGTATTCCACGTTCCCCAGCAGGGAAAACGTCGCTTTGATCATGCCGTCAGCTCGGTGGACGGTTGCGGAAAGCCCGTATTTGTGCGGGGCGCAAAGGTGGTTCAGGACGTGACCGAACTGCGTCATGGCCGTCGGCGTACCTGCGACGCGGTGGCACTCGTCCACAATAATGACGTTCCACACGTTCCGGTATAAATCCAGGTCCAGTTTGCTCATAGTCTGCACCGTAGCAAACGTGATCCCGCTGCCGATATTCACCTTTCCGGCTGTAATCGTACCGGTCAGGGACGGGTCAATGTACTTTACCGCCCGCTCTTTCGACTGCTGGAGCAGATCGTGGGTGTGCGTCAGCCAAAGCGTTTTCTGCCCCCATAGACAGGCCAGAGCAAGACCCATCTGCGTTTTTCCGCTTCCGGCGCGGCTCTGCAAAATGCCGAACTTTTTGACGTACATGACTTTGACGGCCTCCTCCTGATAGTCATACAGGGGGATTTTCGCGTTATACGGCACCGTTTCCGGGTCCTTTTCAAACGCCGTCCGCATTTCTGCGCCACGGATCAGCGGCAGGATATCCCGCAACGTTCCGAATGGCACAATCAGATTGGGGCCGTTACTCTCATACATACAGAGGTATTCCGGCGTTCTGCCAAGCCACAGGTTCATTCTGCGCTTCTTCTCATAATCGGGGTTTTTGATGACAAGGTTCTGTTCGCAGTAATTCACCAGCTCCGGCGTGGGGTTTTTTATGGTGAGCTGATTGCCAATCGTTACCAACATACAAACGTCTCCAACCATTCTTCCAGCCGTACCCCGATGCGCCTGATTTCTTCCTCTGTCACTTCTGATCGGCCCGCCGCTTCCAGCCGCAAGAGCAGATCCATAAACATCATGTAAATGGATTCGTCCGGCATTTTGAGCGCGAACCACCCGGAGCCGTTGCCTGTCTCCGTCCACAGGCTCATTGCCCGCCGCTGGTTCTCCTCCATCCGGGAGAGCCGGAAAGAGCCGTCAGAACAGACTTTGCAATCAATCAGGTAAGTGATCCGATTCTTTGCCGCGATCACGTCCGCGGGCTGTCCGGCGCGGTTCTGCGCGAAGTTGTGCGCCCAAAAACCATTCGCGGCGAGCAGGTCGCAGTAATCACTTTCAAAGTCGTTGCCGATTTTCTTATTCATCAGGCAGCGTCCTTTCGATCTTGATTTTTTCCACGCAGCGCCTTCCGAAGTTGCCGT
>CADAMO010000278.1 GCA_902788995.1 Oscillospiraceae bacterium | reverse complement strand
TGAAAGTCATGACGGTTTTCGGCACGCGGCCGGAAGCCATCAAGATGTGTCCCCTCGTCATGGAGCTGCGCAAGCACCCGGACACGATCGAGCCGGTTGTCGCCGTCACGGCAAAGGGGTTCAGAACGCTGTCTTCCCGCACTGCCCGGGCGTTGGCGTCGTCCGTCTCGCGGCCGGTGCCCCAAGGCAGCAGGATCATGTCGATCTCGATGCTGTCGCCCTTGCGGAAGGAAAGCGTCTTCGCGTCCAGCGTCAGGCTGCCGGAGGTGGCTGGTACCGTCGGGTTCTCACGGAAAGCGAAGGGAACGTCCAGCGTCTTCCCATGGGAAACGATGCGGCTGTTTTTGACGATCAGGGCAAAGTCGCTGCCGAAGGATTCATCCAGATAATGCGCCGTTTCCGCCGTCACGCTGTAGAAGCCAAAATAGGGACTTTCACTGCCTAGCGTATGGTACACGGGGCTGTTTCCGACGGCCACGTCTGCGGACACGAACTCGCCCGCCTCATTCAGCCAGCCGGTCTTGTTAAAGTTCACAAACCGGCCGTCGAAATAGAACAGGTCGAAATCCCGGCGGAAATTCAGATAGGTCGCGCTGCCGGTGAACTCCACCTTCAGCGTATAATAAGTGCGGTTTTCATCGGTCTGGGGCATCTCCACGTGGCGCAGCGAATAGACGTACTTGCCGCCCTCGTCCGTGTACCAGTCCGTCACGTCCGCATAAATCGGCCCGCAGGAGGCGATCTCGCTGCCGGCAAACTCGCTGAGCTGCGTGTCCTTCAGCCCCTGATGGGTCATGAATTTCAGGATGCCCACGGAATTGAACTGGGGCTGGCCGCTCCACATGACGCCGCTGCGCCCCCGGAAATCCGGCAGCGTCCAGCCGTCTCTGGAGCCGACGAAATAGGGCGCGATGCAGTTGGATTCCGTGGTGCCGGTGGAAAGATGGTAATACGACGTATGGAATTCGATAGAGGAGAGCTGCTTGAGGGGATAGTTGCCCCAGTTCTGATAGAGGTTGAGCAGCTTGACGGCGACGCGCTCCCCTTCCGGCGTTGCCAGCGGGAAGAAGCTGTCGCCGTACTGATAATCCTTGACGCTGTAGAAGGGCTCGCCGCCGTCCCCCTGGAAGTTTTTGCAGACCTCCACGTCCACGGGCAGCAGCATGTCAGAATCGTCCAGCAGCGCCGCGGCCTCCAGACAGCCGTTGGCGCGGAAATACACCTTGCGGCCGTCGCCGTTCTCCACGGTCAGCGGCACGGTAAAGCGCAGATCGGGATTTTGGTAGGCGGTGTTGAAGTCGGTGCCGTCCATGGCGATCAGGTACGCGCCACGCAGCGCCTCATAACCCATAAAGGCGGCGTTGGCGTCGTTCTCGCCGACGGTCACGGTCAGGGGATTGCGCTCTTCATAGGCGGCCCGTTCCACGCCCTCGAAGGAATGGGTTGCATCCGTATAGATGCGGAAGCCGAAGGTGACGGCGTTCAGGTCGTAGCCGCTCTTTTCTTCATTGTCGTTGAGGCCTGTGCCGGGGGTGTAGGCGGCGTACTGCGTCACGACGTAATCGCCGCCGCATTTTTTCACCGTCAGCCTCTGCGTGGAGCCGTCGGAGGGTACGATAAAGCCCACGACGCCCACGCCGCGGATATCGAACGCGACGTATTCCACAGAAGAATCATCCGCGCAGGGCTTGTCATGAACGCCGTCCTTGTCCCTGATGGCAAGGTCGGCCACCTTGATCGCCGGGATGCGGATCTCGCTGCCGAACTCCTTCAGGTCCGTGGTGGGGACGGAGGAATAGAGCGAATACTGGGCGAACAGCCGGTCGCCGTAGAGGTGGAAGGCCTTATCCACCCGGAAGCCGTCGTTTTCCAGATCACGCACGTGGCAGTCGTAGTAGTATTCCCCCAGGCGGATGGTGTTGACGCGCCCGGTGGCCTTGGACGTTTCAAAATACCGGCGGCTGCCGTCAGCGCCCACGTAGAAGCTTTCAAAGGTATCAGCCACATAGACCGCGCCGTCGGGCGAGGCCAGCGTGGCGGTCTTTACTTTACCGGTCAGCCGGTGGGTGAGCACGGCGTTTTGATTGCTCATCCGGTAGGCGGAGCGGACGGAATCCGTATAGATCCCCTGGGCGGCGTTTTTGACGGCGTATGCGTATTCAATGGTATCCGCAAGAGCGGTTTCCTCTCTGTTGGCCAGCGTCATCGGCGCGGCCTCCTTTCCCGGCCACCATCCCCGGTTCGGAACGGCGGGCGTAAAAATCACGGCAAAAAACTGGATCACGGATAAAAACAGTATATAGAGCCTGTGCAGAATCGACATGACGGTTTCCCCCTTTTGTCAGTTACGGATATTGTAACATTTTTCTTTTTGAGTATATATGGTTAAAT
>CADAMO010000277.1 GCA_902788995.1 Oscillospiraceae bacterium | reverse complement strand
GAACGAAGTGACGCCCTCCTATTCGCAGGCAAACAAGATGAAGAAGCAATCGGCGGCGGGGACACTCACCCCGCAGGCAATGACGGATATTCTGAATCAACCAAAACCGAATCAGGTAGAAACGCTTAAAATTCCCATATGCAGCTTTGGCTCGGGCACAGCGATATTTCCACTACGTCCAACATTTATACGCACCTTGATTTTGACTCAAAGCTGGACTCCGCGAATGCGATTCTTGGTGTTTTAACGGAGGTGAAAGCCGATTAGGTGTCAAACGGCCTATCACAAAACAAAATAAAGCCGTCTCAAAAAGCCGATAAGTGATGCGCGGCTTCAAACGCCAAGACTTTTTGAACGACAAATCCGGCATGAGAAGGCGCATGGGGCTATGAAACGGAAAAAGTCCCGAAAACCGTTATACATCAACGATTTTCGGGACTTCCGATGGTGCCGGTGACCGGGCTCGAACCGGTACGGATTTTACTCCGAGGGATTTTAAGTCCCTTATGTCTGCCAGTTCCATCACACCGGCGAGTGGGAGATAGCGCACAGGATTTTTGAGGATTCCCGGAACGCTTCTTGAACGTTTTGGTGACAATTGCGGTGTCACCAGGCAGAAAAAGTTAAAAAATGTGGAATTTCAGTTGAGTAATTGAACATTAAGTGCTGAAAGTGTCTGTAAATGTCCGGAAAATGGCGGGTTTCGCATGAGTTTTTAAGTCCCGGGCGTCTGCCTGTTCCGCCACGCCGGCGTGTATCAAAAATGCTGCAGGAAAACTGACTTACTGAAGCGCTCCTCCGTTTCTTACGCCGTGTATTATACCGCAACATGATCCTGATGTCAACTTAATTTTTGTGAATCGGAAAGAAAATGCCGGTTCATCCTCTTTGTTTTCCGTTGAAACTCCTCGTTGCAAACATGGATCAGACAGCATTACTGCCGTAGCAAAAATGGGTAAAGAAAACAAGGCCGCCTTTCGCCTCTTGACTGTCCAGAGGCGGGGCGGTCCTTTTTTATTCATTGAGCGCTTTGAATTGATAACCCATCTCCCGCGCCGTATCAATGATCCTCGGCAGCGCAGCGGCGTTGTCTGGTGAAACGGAATGCAGCAGGATGACGGCGCCAGGATGCAGGCGTGAGATCACCGTTTCATAGGCCTGTTCTTCGCCCGGTTGGTTGTCAAGATCCCAGTCGAAATAGGCTAGTGACCAGAACACGCAGCGGTAATGCATGGCGTTCAGCGCCGCCACCGCGTCAAGACTGAATTTCCCCATGGGGAATCGGAAAAACTGGGCTGAATATCCGAAATGTTCCCGCAGCCAGTCGTCGAATCCCTTGACTTCTTCCACCATCTGTTCATGTGAAAGGGTGGAAAAATCCGGATGGGTGACGGAGTGGTTCCCCACAATATGCCCTTCCTTGATCATTCTTGCCGTCAGCTCCGGTACGGACTGCATCTCCGGCAGCGTACAGAAAAACGCCGCCTTGACGTCTTTCTCCCTGAGCGTATCAAGAATTTTTTCGGTCTGTCCGTTGTCATAACCGCAGTCGAACGTCAGGTACAGCGTCTTCTGCGTTGCGCGGTTATCATATACGATGGCGTCAAGCCGGTTTTCGTTGAAAATCCTTTGAGCAGTAACGCTGATCGTGTGCGGCGCTTCATCCTTTGCCACGCCGAAGCTGTGTTCCACCGTCTCGGTGGATAGGCCAGTCGGAAAAGTGCTGACGTCGAAGGTCGCCGGTTCCAGCGGTTCATAGCCGGTATAGGTTCGGTCCGTTCCGGTATTCTTTCCGTAAAACACTTTTCTGATACTGCCGGCAGAGGCGGGCGTTTCCGTTGATTTACTATGTGCAGTCTCCTCATTGTTAAGGCCGGTTATCAGATCCTGCGCATCAGATGTGCTTTCCGGCATGGTCGTTGCGGAAGGGGAGCGCCTGTTTTGCGTGCTGCACGCGCTCAGACTAAACAGTAACAGCGCGAAGCAAATGGATAGTGCTTTTTTCAGCATGTTGACTCCTTTTTTTCGTTGACAGGTAAAAGGAACGCCGGAACGGCGTTCCTCTCCGTTTTAACCGATGATATCCTGCATGCCCGTCACGATATGGTCGATTGTGTCGATGGCCTTGGATGCGGTCTTTTTCGCTTTCTTTTTCAGGGAAGAGTGCGCGGACAGCATGCCGCTCGCCATCATCACCGTGCCGCCCACCGCCATGGCGGAGCCGATATATTTCATTGCGTTCTTTCCGGTATTGTTCATCATTGTTAACACCTCCGTTGCTGTTAGTGTGTGCATTTTCCGGTATTTTATCAAAAAGTCTTTCATTTTTTGAAAAATGTGATAAAATGAATAATCGTCGGCAGAGATCGTCTGTCGTCTATCCTTCATTCAAGGCAGGTTTACGTTG
>CADAMO010000276.1 GCA_902788995.1 Oscillospiraceae bacterium | reverse complement strand
ACGGCGACGAAATCACCGTCACGTCGGAAGTGAGGGACAGCACCTTTTTGCTTTCCGGGACGGGAGAAAAACGGCTGTTCCGGATCGGGATGAGGTACGACGCTTAATGCGGAATGAGGAATGCGGAATTCGGAATTGCAGCGCGGCGCGTTGCTCCGGTGACGCAACCGCCACATAGCACGGCGCATTGCGCCGTTAAAACGCCGCTTCGATTCTTCGATACATTTATTTCAACACCGGGCCTTTCGTTAATAGGCAGCGCGGCTGCCCGGATGGGAAAGACTCGTTGCAAACCGATCGGATCCGACTGATTCGGACAGGACAAAAACACATGGACAAATCTTATAAAATCATTGAAACAAAAGAACGAGTGCTGGCGGATAACGACGCTGCGGCAGAGGCTACCCGGGCGAAGATGCGGAAAAACGGCACGCTGCTCATCAACCTGATGGGCTCCCCCGGCGCGGGGAAGACCTCCGTTTTACTGCGGATCATTGAAGCGCTGAAAGAGACTTACGCCGTCGGCGTGATGGAGGCGGACGTGGATTCCGACGTGGACGCAAAGACCGTCTCCGAAGCCGGGGCGAAGGTGATCCAGCTCCATTCCGGCGGGCTTTGCCACATGGACGCGGACATGACCGCCCGGGGGCTTGACGCGCTGGAAACAGAAGGCCTTGACGTGATCTTTCTGGAAAACATCGGCAACCTGGTCTGCCCGGCGGAGTTTGAGATCGGCGCGGACCTGCGCATGATGATCCTCTCCGTGCCGGAGGGGGACGATAAACCGCTGAAATACCCGTTGATGTTCACCGTCAGCGACGTGATGCTGGTCAACAAGATCGACACGGCCCCCATTTTCGATTTCGATTTTGACAAGGCCTGCGCCGCGGCAAAGACCCGCAACCCGGCCATCGTGTGCATGCCCCTTTCGGCGAAAACCGGAGAGGGGTTCGACCCGTTGATTTCGCTCCTGCGCGATCACATCACAAAAAAGAAAACAATACCGTCAAAATAAGGAAAAGCACCGTAGCGCGGATCAATGATCCGCACCGGCGAAAGCCGGTTCATAACACAAGCAAACGTTTCAAACGCATATAATACATCAAACGTTACTTAATCGGAATCGCATTGCAGGCGGATCACTGATCCGCGCTACAATTATATGCCTGCGGCGCGACCAACTGAACGCCATTGGGTATCGATTCCGTTCCGACGGACAAAAAAGGTACTGACAAGATGAAGCTCATCAAACTGAACGCCACCGTCACCGCCTCCAACGACAGGGACGCGGAGGAACTGCGGAAAAAATTAAAAGAAAAAGGAACGCTGCTGATCAACCTCATGAGCAGCGCGGGGAGCGGCAAAACGACGCTCCTTTCCCGCGTGATCCGGGACCTGCCGGAGCTGAAGATCGGCGTGATGGAAGCGGATATCGAATCCGAGGTGGACGCGCAGCGCATCGAGGCGCTGGGGGCGAAGGCCGTGCAGGTGCACACCTCCGGCATGTGCCACATGGACGCGGGCATGACCGCCGCCGCGGTGGAAGCCATCGGCGCGGAGGATATGGACCTGCTGTTCCTCGAAAACGTGGGGAACCTGATCTGCCCGGCGGAATACGACACCGGCGCAGGGAAAAAGCTGATGATCCTCTCCGTGCCCGAAGGGGACGACAAGCCGCTGAAATACCCGCTGATGTTCGCCGAAAGCGACGCGCTGGCCGTCACGAAGATCGACGCCCTCCCCTACTTCGATTTCGACATGGATAAGTGCATCGAACGGGTAAAAAAGCTGAACCCGGCCATTGAGATTTTCCCCGTCAGCGCGAAGACCGGCGAAGGCATGGAGGCGCTGGAGGGGTGGATAAAAGACGCGCTGAATGAGTGGCGCAACTGAACCCCCGTAGCACGGCGCATTGCGCCGTCAGGCGGCTCCGGGACAATGAACCTTCATTGAATCATTGCATTTCAGGTTTCATTTTCTGGAAAAACAACTATTCATGGGATCACTGAAGACGGCGCAATGCGCCGTGCTACCTGAATACATCAAACCACATCATATCAAAAACATAGAAGGAGAACGCTGCATGAAAGAGCAAAAGAACCGCATGGTCAACGAGCGGGATTTCCGGCAGGACCCGCATTACGTGGCTCCGGACAAGGAAAAGGAAAAGCTTGTCCTGAAGCTGGGCACCATGATCACCGACCGCTACCTTGTCAAGTACACCCGCACCATGAACACCGACGACCCGGAATACTGGGCGCTGGACGCGGTGCTGACCAAGGACGAGGTCAAATTCCTGCTGAACTTCAAAAAGACCCGCGTCCCCTACGACGTGGAGACGATTGCGAAGATGAACAACATGTCCGTGGAGGACTGCCAGAAGCGCATCGACCACCTATGCTGGGTGGGCGTGCTGGA
>CADAMO010000275.1 GCA_902788995.1 Oscillospiraceae bacterium | reverse complement strand
CGCTCGATGAGATCATCACGACCCTGCTGTATTCGGACGATCAGGCGACCGTGGAGACCTATGCGCAGTATCCGCAGTTCCTGAAGTATGATTTTAATACCGATCAACTTTCTCCGTATACTGCCGAGGATGCGAACGTGGAGCTCTCCGGTCTGCAGAAGATTCTGCAGTTCCTGAGATCCCTGTTCCGGAAGATCAAAGACATGGTCCGCAGCATTCTGCCGTTCGGAAAATAAAGAATCGACCTGCCCTGTGGCCGCCGGAGGAAACTCCGGCGGCTGTCATTTTTGTGTTATACTTCGCATTTTGGAATTTTTTCAAAAAAATTAAAAAAGGGCTTGACAAACGCCGATTGTTCGTATATAATGTCACTTGTTTCCGGGGTATTAGCTCAGCTGGGAGAGCGCTACACTGGCAGTGTAGAGGTCAGCGGTTCGATCCCGCTATGCTCCACCAAACGAAAAACCTTTGTATCTCAACAGATACAGAGGTTTTTTCTTTTTCCTTCAACATGTCGTCATTCACGGTTATTCCGGTGAAAGCGTCATCCGCTGAATCATATTTGACTTATCGCGCCTCAGGCGTTATACTGTATCTAACACCGTTTGATTTATCATCAAAGAAAAGAGGATCATTATGGATCATATTCTCAGGGAAAAAGCCATGCAGGCGCAGGTCTGCTATGAGGATTTGCTGGAGCGGACCGGTATTCAGCCGGACGTGAAGGTCATTTTCAACGTAAACGAGGACGAGCAGCGGCTGATGAAGCAGGCGTGCTTCCGGGACAATCCCTTTCCGGGCGTCGTCAAAGCCGTGCTGCTGAAGCTGCGGCTGGCGGCGGTCAACAAACTGTTCCGGGCAGAGAAGGTCCTGCAGACCGGTCCCGCTGCGGCGATCCTGGCGCTGGACGCCGCGCTGGCCAAGGAGATCGGCGCGATGCGCTCCGGGAAAGAAGCCGGCGGCGAGGTGCTGTGCGACGTGGGGCTGGCCGGGCTGCAGGTCGTCCGTCTGTATATGATGGCCTACGGCGGCAGCAAAGAATTTGCGAAGTCCCGCTATCAGTCGGCCACCCGTGTGGATAACGCCCTGAACGGTTCCTTTTATAAATACGCCGCCAAAGACGGCAGGGCGTTTTCCGCCCACGTCTATTACGAGTCCCAGAAGGCCCGGATCATGAAGACCCTCGGCATTGCCAAAGATCCGGATAAGTTCGTGCTGGCCTCCCTGCCCTTTGACAAAAAGACCACCGCGAGGGCCGTCGCCAAATGGAACGCGCAGGAGCTGGAGGAACAGGTCTTTGCCGACGGGGCCTGCGGCTGCATGCTGCGCACCCGTGACGAATGGGAAGCCATGCCGGTGGGCAAGGCTGTGTGCGAAATGCCCCTCTACCGGTTCAACAAGGTCAAGGACGCGCCGGTCAAAACCTTCGGAACGCCGGATGTAAAAAAAGGACCGCTCTCCGGCGTCAAGGTGCTGGACCTGACGCACATCATCGCCGGGCCGGTCTGCACGAGGCTGCTGGCGGAGTACGGCGCGGACGTGCTGATGGTGCGCCGCGGCGATTATCTCCATCAGGAGCAGGCCATGCTGGAACTGGACGGCTGGGCGGGCAAAAACAGCATCCAGCTGGATTTCAACGTCCCGGAGCAGCTTGAAAAAGCCAAAGCGCTGGTGAAAGAGGCGGACGTGGTCGTCTGCTCCTATCAGAACGGCGCGCTGGATAAATTCGGCCTCGGCGCGGAGGGGATCCACACCCTCAACGACAACGTGATCTACGCCTCCATGGTGTGCTTCTCCGACACCGTCTGGAAGGAGCGGCCCGGCTGGGCCCCCTGCGCGGAGGATATCACCGGCCTTTCCGTGCGCAACGGCTCGCTGGAAAACCCCGTCAACCTGAACGGCGTACCGCTGGATTACATCCCCGGCATGATCCTCTGCTCCGGCGTGCTGAAAGCGCTGCAGCGCCAGATGACCGAAGGCGGCAGTTTCACGCTGACGGGCTCGCTGACGAGGGGCGGCTACTGGCTGCATGAGTGCACCGACCGTTGGGAACAAGGCCCCCGCGGCGTGAAGACGAGCGTCGTCCGAGAAAAGCTGGATGCGCCGCTGTGGAACAGCGTGCTGCAAACGGTTCCCGGCACCGCCGTCGGCGACGTGCGGTTCCCGTCTCCCGCCACCTGGTTCGAGGGACAGGGCGACGTGCTGAACAATATGCGCTTTCATGACGGCAGGACCGGTTTTTCAGGGTGATCCCGTTTCCGTCTCTGCCGGAAACCTGTCTTATTACTTCGGCAATTAAATAATTTGAATGATAAACGACGGTTCTATGATTGCCGAAGTAATATTTCGCCATGTTTTTTGCCGTAAAACGGCAAAAAACGGCGTTATGATCGTTTTATTAATGCGGCAGCACAACCTTTCTTA
>CADAMO010000274.1 GCA_902788995.1 Oscillospiraceae bacterium | reverse complement strand
CCCAACGAGGTCATCAAGAAGTACGGCGCGGACCTCCTCCGCCTGTGGGCCGGCCGCGCCGACTACCGGGTGGACGTGCGCTGCAGCGACGACATCTTCAAGCAGCTGAGCCAGAACTATCTGAAGTTCCGCAACACCAGCAAGTTCTGCCTGGATAACCTGGTGGACTTCGATCCCAATAACCTGGTCTCCCCCAACCATATGCTGGAGCTGGACCGCTGGGCCGTCACCCGGCTGAACGCCCTCATCGAGAAGGTGTTCGCCGCCTACGACGACTATGAGTTCCACACCATCACCCACGCCATCAACGACTTCTGCGTGGTGGATCTGAGCTCCTTCTACTTCGACATCATCAAGGATCGCCTGTACTGCGACGACGCCGACGGTCTCAACCGCCGCAGCGCCCAGACCGCCATCTACCTGATCCTGGACGCCATGACCCGCATGTTCGCCCCCATCCTGTCCTTCACCTGCGACGAGATCTGGCAGGCCATGCCCCACCGCGCCGGCGACGACGGCCGCAACGTGCTGCTCAACGAGATGGTGCAGCCCTACGCCGACTACGCTCTGGATGAGGACACCATGCTCCGCTGGGGCGTGCTGGCCCAGCTGCGCACCGGCGTCAACGCCGCGCTGGAGCAGGCCCGTGCCGACAAGAAGATCGGCAAGGCGCTGGAGGCCCACGTGACCCTGGTCACCGACGGCGACAATCTGGAGCAGACCCGGCAGCACTTCGAGAGCCAGTGGGCGGACCTCTTCATCGTGTCCGACGTGGAGGTCAGCACCGATCCCGCCCTGTACGCCCAGGCCGCCGAGACGCCGCTTGCCGGTGTCCGTGTCCTGGTCAGCGAGGCCAAGGGCGAAACCCCGATCTGTGCCCCCGCTGCGCCGCGGTGGTGGCAAAATTGGGGAATCGGGCCGCAGAGGGCTTTGAGAAAACAACCGACCTCAAGTTCGAGGCCTATGTAGGCAAGGAAGGTGATCCCCCCTTCCGCCTAAGAGCCAGCAACGGAGAGATTGTTGCCGTGGATAAGTCCAATAAGGTCAAGACGACGAAGTAATATAGGCTTGACCAAAGAAGCTGCGCCGCGGTGGTGGCGAAGATCCCCGTGATCGAATAAAACCCTTGCATTTTCCGAAATAATCGGTATAATATATGAGTGGCTCTTGTGAGCCACTCATATCCGGGCTTGTAGCTCAGCTGGGAGCCCGTATCACGCACTCACGCACCCCCACAAGCAATGGCGGGGTGCGGGGTGCGGGGTGTGCGAGATATCACTAATTTGTAAGTTAATTAACGAAATTTGGGCTTGTAGCTCAGCTGGGAGAGCGTTCGGTTCGCATCCGAGAGGTCGAGGGTTCGAATCCCTTCAGGTCCACCAAACAGGTATTGGACGAACACCTATTTCTTCAGCGGCGGTTTCGCCGTGAAGTGTTCGCTCTGATCCACAACAGAAAAGCGCTGTCTTGGAAGTGATTCCGAGACGGCGCTTTTTTGCTATAATATCGATTCGTGCATATCTGTGAACTTGCGTCTGGAGCACGAAAATGGTATAATATAGTCGTAATATTGTTACATCTTATTCTACAATAACAATACCGCTACTATTTCGGATTTGGACTTATCAGGTCCACCGATGAGAGCGATCTCCACGACACCGGCCTTATCCGTACCGGTGACCGGCGCTGCCGCGTGCGGATACCCGGCGGGCAGTTCGCCGCCAGCTTGGCGGCTATGCTTGATAAATCCTTATAATGCCAGCAGGTTTTGGAACGCCTGTGCATAGATGCGGCGCAGCCTCTCTATGTTGTCCAAGGCGATATATTCGTCCGCCTGATGCTCCCGGGATTCCTCGCCGGGAAACACAGGCCCGAAAGCGATAATGTTCTCCATGGCCTTTGCATAGGTTCCGCCGCCGATGGCAAGCGGCGCGGAAAGGTCTCCCGTCTCCTGCCGATAGGCCGCCAGAAGGCTTTGCATGACGGGGCCGTTTTTGTCCTGATAAACGCTTTTTTCCGGGTGGATGGGCGCAAGGGTGAACCCGTAGGGCTCCACTGCGCGGCGCACCGTTTCGGCAATATGATCGGCGGCAGCGGTTTCCGGATGGCGGATATCGACAGAAAGCCGGATGAGGCCGTCCTCCACCCTCAGAAGTCCCACATTCATAGACAGCGGCCCGCTATCGGGAGAGGTCATGGCAATGCCCAGCTTTTTACCATACACGTCGCTGCCAAACAGCGCCGCCGCACCGGTGGCAAACACCGTTCCGCACGCCGTCAGCGGCGCAAACAGCCTGCTGCGGCGGATGAAATCCAGCTCACTGAACAGCCACCGCAGCGCGGCAACGGCGATTACCACCGCCACATAGCGAAAGCTGTCCTCGGGCTTGCGGACGACATAGCCGAGCGCCGTGCCGATCAGCGCCGGCGCAATGCGCCCTGACGGCACCGCCGCTACAAAGGAAGCGCCGAACGGCGCCAGATTGCCGAGCACCGCGCCGCGCGACACCAAAAAGCCCAAGCCCAGATATACGGCGTGCACCGCCGCGTTTTTTAATGAAGTTTTGTCCCCGGCGACGTTTGCGCGCGCCGCTGTTTTTACACCTTCCATATTTTGACCGTCCTTTGCATCAGTATGCCTTCATTATAAAACATTCCTCCCAACGGTTTTGTCATACCGTGGCGGAGCAATTTCCGTTGTTTTGTAGAAGAATCACGCAAAAATCTTGTATCACAGCCGTTTTTGGATTATAATGATGGTATGCTGCCGAAAGGAATGTTTTGATGGTCATTATGTCAGTTGATTTGGGAAAAGCAAGAACAGGGCTGGCGCTCTGCGATAAAACGGAGTTTTTGGCGTCGCCGTACAAGGTGATTTTTGAAAAATCGCCCAACCGCCTGCCGGAAAAAATCGCCGAAGCGGCAAGGGAAGCGCAGGCGGAGCTGCTGGTGGTTGGGCTGCCCAAAAACATGGACGGCACCGAAGGCGCGAGCGCCCAAAACGCGCGCGCCGTGGCGCAGACGCTGCGCGCGCTGACCGGGCTGCCGGTGGAAATGCAGGACGAGCGCGGCACCACCATTACCGCGCACAGCTTCCTGAACGACACCAACACGCGCGGCAAAAAGCGCAAAAACGTGGTGGACGAGGTCGCCGCTACGATTATTCTGCAAAATTTTTTGGACAAACGCAAAAACACCCCTGCGCCTTAAATGGCGCCGGGGTGCTGTTTATTTTAACCTTCAAACGGTGCTACTGTATTGAATTCTTCATCATTTACAAAAAGAGAATAATTAAATGAATTAAA
>CADAMO010000273.1 GCA_902788995.1 Oscillospiraceae bacterium | reverse complement strand
TCTGCACTGTTTATGATTGAACCGCCGTGTACCGAACGGTACGCACGGTGGTGTGAGAGGTCGGCTGCTCAACTAATGGGCAGCCTCCTACTCGATTCCTGAGAGATTGGGTGGTTTTTGCAGCGCGGCGCATCAATAACCGAAATAGGTCTCGCAGTAGCGGTAGAGCGCCTTGTCATACCGGTTTTCGCTGAGGGGATCCAGCAGCAGGCCGTGGCCGGAAAGGGGATAGAAGATATAGTCGTAGCCGTTGCCGTTCTCGCCGAAAACGTCGGCAAAGACCTTTTCCATGGCCTCCCGGTTTTCTTTTTTTCTGATTTTACACAATAGAAGTGTCAATACCGTAAAAGAATTGTAAATATTCTGTGTCCGTCCCGCGAAAATCCGCGCTTCGTGCAGACGGGCGGTCAGTAGTTCGCCGTTGCGCACACCTTTTTTCTGTGTTAGAATGATTATGAAAAACGCGTGAGAGAAATCCGCCTTTCACGCGTCCAACAGATGAAGCACTTCACAAGACCTTTCCGGAAAGGCAAACAGCATGGATCAAGGAGCGCAGGCCTACGCCCGCTATCTGGCGGGGGACGACGGCGGGCTGGCGGAGATCATCCGCGATTACAGCGCCGGACTGACTGCCTTCCTCTGCACCGTCACGGGCGACTGGCACGCGGCGGAGGAAGTCATGGAGGACGTGTTCTTCCGGCTCGCCGCGAAAAAACCGAAATTCAGAGGAAAATCCTCCTTCAAAACGTGGTTGTACGCAATCGGGCGCAACGCGGCGCTCGACGACGTGCGGCGCAGGTCGAAGTACGCCGAAAACCCCGTGGAGGACTATTTGAACGGCATGCCCTCCGGCGAGGACCCGGAAGCCGGTTACCTGGCGGCGGAAACGAAGCGGGCACTCTACGCCTGTATCGGACGGCTGCCGCCGGATTACCGGCAGGCGCTGACGCTGTCCTATTTTGATGAGCTGGATAACGGTCAGGCGGCCGCCGTGATGAAGAAGAGCAGGCGGCAGATCGAAAACCTGCTCTACCGCGCCAAGGCGGCGCTGAACTCTACCGCGCCAAGGCGGCGCTGAAAAAAGAACTGGAAAAGGAGGGGATCGGCCATGAAGACCTATGAGCAGCTGACGGCGGACGTGCTGGCCCGGCGGGACGCCTATCTGGCGGCAAAGGCAGAAAAGCGCCGTCAGGCGAAGCGGTATGCGGCCGTCTCCCTCTGTGTATTCGCGGCGGTGTTTGCCGCGGCGGGGCTGTACCGTTCCGGGCTGCTCCGCCGCACGCCGCCGGTCACGGTCGACGAAACGGCGGCAGAGGAGCCGACGTCTGCCGAGCCTGCCGGAACGACCGCCGCGCCGGGCATTTGGCCGGAAGACGGTACCGGCGGTAAAGAACCCGGCGCGGAAAGCGCCTCGGCGGACGGTTCGCCGACCGTTCCCGCATCGACGCGGAGGGAGGAGCCCGCCTCCCTCCGCCGGGAAACAACCCAGGCGACGACTGCTCCCCGCACGACCGCGCAGGCGACGCGGCGAACGGAGCCGACGGAGCAAGCGACGGCGCCGCACACGACCCGGATCACGCAGCCTTCGGAGACCGCCACGGCGGAAACGCCCCGCACGACGGAGAGGGAACCGGAAACGACGACCGCAGGCAGCGGGAATAGTCAGTCGCCGCCCCCGGCGGAACCGTCAGCCGGACCGGAAAGGGAAGACCCGACCCTTCCTTCGCAAGGTGCGGAAGCGGAAAACGTCATTTGCGTCCTGTATCAGGGCGGGCTTTACGCGGCGGAAAACGCGGCGGTCCGGGCGATCCCGTCCGGGGCGCGGGCGCTGGAAAAAAAGGCCGCGCTGCTCTATGACGATACGCTGCTGCTGGACGCGGCGCTGTCGGGCGTGATGCACCCCGGCAGCAGCGGCGCCGTCGCCGGGTCTCCTCCCCCCGGAACCTCTCCCTCGGAACCGGACGGAATTGTGATATTGGGGGAACCGGAGGTCTGGACGGATTGTGAGCCCGTCAGCACGTCGATCACGCTGCTGGCGCTGCCTGACTCATCCGGGCGCGACCGCATCGGCGTGACGACGGAGGGGATCGACGGCATGTTCGTGCTGACTTATTATGGCGAGCTGGAAGAGCTCTTACAGGAGGAAACACCATGAAAATGAAAGGTTTGAAAATATGCTTATGCGCCGTATTGCTGGCGCTGCTGACGGCGGTCTCCGCCGGGGCGGAAACCTTCTGGGACAGCTTTGAGTGGGAAACCGCCGCGCAGGCGGAGGCGTTTTTCGTGGTCCCCACCGTCCCGCTGCCCATTCAGGGCGATCTGGACGGCAGCGGCGATCTGGACCCTGCCGACGCGCGGCTGGCGCTGCGGTACGTTATCGGGCTGGAGCCCACGCTGGAAGCGCAGAACGCCCTTTGGCTGGTGGACCGGGACAGGGACGGCAAGGCCACCCCGGCGGACGCGCGGCTGATCCTGCGGGACGCGGTGGGGCTGACCGATTTCCGTCTGCCGGACGTGAGCGACGACGTGTACCGCATCCGCACAAGCGGCCTCCCCTCTGATGAATACGGTGAGTTGGGCGCGCTGAAGGCGCTGGAGGTCAACGCGGGCAAAGTGACGGATATCTTCGGCGACCATCTGCCCCTGTGGCGGATCGACTCCATGGAAACGCTGGAACAATGGGTCGCGGCGTTCCGGCAGACGGAACACGAGGAAGAATTGAAAATCTGCGACTGGCAGATCCGGCCGGAGCCGGTGGACGCTGAGGTTTTGGCGTTCCTTAAACGTTACAACGCCGATTACTTTGCCGAAAACGACCTGTTAATCTGCTATAAATATGAAAGCAGCGGCGGCTACGCCCAGGCGGTCTATACCCCCTCCGTAAAGGACGGCGAGTTGACGCTGACCGTCAGCTCCGCTTCTTATAAAGACCGCCCCATGACAGACGATATCGCCAACTGGCTGATCTTTGTCCCCGTGTCGAAGGAGCTGACGAAGATCGGGAACGGCTGCCATACCTTCGACTGTCTGGTGGGTGACGACGTGACGCTGCACGACAATGCGGAAATTCTGACGGAGGGCAGCTTTGGCAACTGGCTGCAGGCATACAGCCGGATCCTGACGGAGGACGCGGAAGCGACGATCCTCAGGGGGGCGAGCTGCTTCACGTTCTCGCTGGAAAACTGCGCTGACGGCGGATATCTCTGGGTCTGCGACGCGGACGAAGGCCTCACCGTGTGGGAGCGCTTCTGCGTTCTGCCGGAACCGCACAAGGCAGGCGTCCCCTGTCTGCAGGTGTATGACGTGACCGGGGACAAGCCCGGCACGTACACCCTGCGCTTTTCGCTGAAGCGTTCGTGGGAAAAGGAAAGTATTGCGGAGCGCACCGTGACGGTGACTGTGAAATAGGGATTTGTCGGGGCGACGCGATGCGTCGCAGGTGTGAGGTGATAGGTGTTAGGTGTGAGAAGAAGCCTGTATCCGATAAGGGAAAAACGTTAGTTTGAA
>CADAMO010000272.1 GCA_902788995.1 Oscillospiraceae bacterium | reverse complement strand
AAAAAAATAAGAGAGACGGCGAAACAGATCTGTCCCTCGTTTTCTGAACAGTTTTTCTGCGTCAGCATCCGGTTTGACGATACATTCAGCGAAGAAGCCTTTGCTGAATGTGAAACGTCATTTCAGCGCAGCTCTTTTCACGCACCGGGAAGGGCAGTCATATATCAGCGCGAGGGACTGCTGGCGGTGATCAGTGACGAGTATATCACGCCTCTTTGCGACGAGGATTATACCCAGAGTCTGATAGAAAAGCTTTGCAACGGAATCAGCCATCAGGGAGCGGGAGTCAGCAGCACGCATCTCAGTCTCGGGGAGTTCCGGCAGGCTGTGGAGGAAGCACGGGATGCGGCGGCTATGGCCCGGCCAGGTGCTGCGGTCTGGTACAGCGACCTGGGAATATTCCGGATGCTCCTGCCCTTTGCGGGCAGTCCGGCTATGGACGCCTACGCGCAGGAAATTCTGGGGCCCATCAGTGATCATGATATTGAAAACAACGGCCAGGTACTCCGTACGCTGAGAGCGTTTATCGACTGTAACGCAAATATCCCGGAGACGGCGGCCCGGCTGAAACAGCATGTGAATACCATACGCTACAGACTGGACCGCATCCGGGATATCAACGGTCTGGATTATAAGGATCATAGCGATTTACAGCAGCTTTCCATGGCTGTAAAGATCCAGCAGGCAGCAGAGCTGCGGAGAGGATGAATGCCCCTCACACAGAATATCCGGAGTTTATATATCCAGCGTGGCGCCGAGACCTTTCTCGCCGGCCAGTTCTATGGCCCGTTTCGCTGTGACGAGGTCCAGGAGAGCCAGGCCGGTGGCGTCCAAGATCGTTATTTCATCCTCGCTTCTCCTGCCGCTGACTCTGCCGTCCAGCAGCTGCCCGATTTCTCCGGCGATCGCTGCGCGGTCGAAGAAGCCGCCCTTAATGGCAAGCTCCATCTCGCCGACCCGGACGCACTGGTCGATATCATCGGCGAAAACGCGGGCGCCTGTAAAGATCGCCGGATCGATTTCCTCCTTACCCGGCATATCGGCGCCGACGCAGGAGAAATGAGTTCCGGGGGAGACCCATTCTTTCTTTATTACGGGGGAAGTGGCCGGCGTAATGGTGATTACGATATCGCTTGCCTTCACTGCGGCAGGCATGTCCTCTGCTGCTATAAACGCTGTGCCGCCGGCATCGATGCCGAACTCGTCTGTCATGCGTGCCGGAAGTCCATCCGCAAAGCGGCGGGCATTGTCCGGCGCAATGGGATCGCCGATATAGACGGTGCGGATCCCGGGACAGGCGATCAGGGTGGCTGCGACCTGGTATGCTGCCTGGTTTCCCGCGCCAAGGACGAAAAGCGTTTCTGAATCCGGTCTTGCCAGAGCCTTTGCGCCGATGGCGCCCGCCGCTCCTGTCCGCATGCATGTAATATAGGACGCGTCCATGATCCCGAGAGGAAGACCGGTGTTGGAATCAAACACCATCAGCATGCCGCTGAACACCGGAAGTCCCTTGGCCCGGTTCTGCTGGAAACTGTTGAGCATCTTGGCGCCGTGGATCATTTCGCTGCCCAGAACGGCGCCGGAACGGATATCCATGCGTCCTTCCTGTTCTTTAAATATGTGATCCACCAGCGGCCATACTACAGCCTCGCCCTGGGCTTTGGCCCGGTAGGCAGATTCCACGCCTTCGATCACCGGCGCCATCTCCAGAACCTGCTGCAGATCTTTTCTTCCTAATACCTTGATTTCCATCGTATATCCTCCCTCTGAATATTCTTAAGTTATCCTAAGTATAGAGAGATACGCGGGTTGCCGCCAGCGGGAGTTTTTGTATTTTGCTACAAAGGCTTGACCGGCGGGTTCCCGGCGAGAGCGAAAGCATAGTCTTTGTTCCCCTCCCCCAGGCTCGCGCCTACGAGGATCAGCGCCGCATCGCCTACAAAAAACGCCGCGAAGGAAAATATGGAATTGATCGCCGCCGCTGCCTGGTAGGACGCGGCAGCGACGTTTATGAACACCTCAGCGCCCCGCGCTATGGCCGTCGCCAGTGCGGCGCCGGCCACGCCCATGGCAGGCGCGCCGAACTTGCCGAATATAAATACGTAATTGAGGAATGTATTGGTGCTGAAGACCACCGTGCTTACGATCATGGGGATCCGTGTCTGCTGGGTTGCCTTGAAGGCGACTTCCAGGGGCGCGGATACCACGCCCTGGATGGCGATGGGCACGGCTATGTGAACGAGCTTTCCCAGAAGTTCGCGGTTGTCTATTTTTACGGTGTTGTTTTTCATAGCAGTTATTGTATTGTGCGTCCAGCTTTATCACTAATCAGCAGCAGAATAATACGGCTTGCAGTACATGATCTTATCACAGAGACCGGTGCGTTACAGTTCAAGGGTTAACAGGAGGGACTGCCCTTGAGAATCATCGGTTTCGTGGCGATACGGTCGTTCAAATGGCGAGATCATGGGATTTCGCGA
>CADAMO010000271.1 GCA_902788995.1 Oscillospiraceae bacterium | reverse complement strand
ACAACCTTTCTTATTTCCAAATATTTAATTGCCGCATTAATAAAATTGATGCTTGCCTTTATTTCAATAGTTGCAACACGATTGCGGGGATCCCGTTCTCGCCGTCTTCCGTCGCGCCGATCCGGCGCATGAGGTCTCCGGGAACCGTCATGCGACGGCCGGACAACAACACCTGCGGCGTCACGTCTTCGGCTTCGTCGCAAAGCAGATTCTGCGCGACCACGCGGCAGCCTTCCACCGGCTCTTCAAACGTAACGGTATGGAACGTGAAGCTTCCGAACAGACCGACGGGCTTTTGGGAGGACGCGCCTTTGACCCGGATTTCGGCAAGCGGCGTCTGATCCACGCCGGTGGGGAACGTGCGCGGCGTGGCGGCGACGCAGAGCGCGCCGGTTTCGGGATGGATCGAACAAAGCACGTAGGGCTTTTCTCCCTCGGACAAAACCTCCGGCAGCGGCATATTTCGGGCGATTGCCGACGGCGCCGTTACGTAATAATCACCCGCAGGCACGTCAGGCCAATGGCCGGGCTCACGCCGCGCACAGCGCCAGACGTCTTTGAGCCGTTCGTCGGTTACCATGAGACTTCCCTTCCCGGCGGCAAAGGGAGGCGCGATCCGCTGCCAGCGAAGCGCGGCGGCCGTTTCGGAAACACGCCGCGGCGGCAGATTGATGTGCTTGCGTTCTTTTTCAAGCTCGTGCCGCATGACGCCGACAGAACACCCCAGCGCCGCGCCGATCAGCGCGGTATCCTCAATGTTCAGAATGGCGTTTGCCTGACAGATATGCGCCGCTTGCAGGCAGATCGCCGCGCGGTCGACGGTGGAAGCGTATTTCAGTTCGTGACACACGTCGTAGGTCCGCAGATAATCGCTGACGGGCAGCACTATTTCAAGATAGGCCTGCGCCGCTTCGGGCACGGCGCAACCGTCTTTTTCCGATTCAAACAACGGGCGGCCGGTAAAACCGTGCTCGATCAAAAGCCCCGGCGCGTATTTTCGCATACAGGCCGTCATCATCGCGCAGTAGTCCGCGTCTCCCTGATGGGCGCCCCAATCGGCTTTCAGATACAGTACCCCGCCGTCATGGCACCATTTGGCCCGCTCTTCCCAATAAAGCCGTTCTTCTTCGGGCGTTCGCGTGATCTCGCGGCCGTTGACCAAAGACGGCGACTGTGTGGGGACCCAAAGCCCCAGCCCGCGGTAGCCCAGCGATCTGATGCGGTCGGATAGTGCCCTGAGCCGTTCGGCCGGGGACAACGCGGCTAAAGAGGGAAAACGTTCCGGTTCAGCCTCCAGCGAGCCGAATATACGGGTGTCCTTCGCGCCGTAAGGCACGTCCCAGCCGTCGTCAAGAACGACGATCAGATCCTCACGGATGCCCTGAAAGCTGTTCAGCAGTCCGTTTTCGCCAAACAGAAAGTCTTCGTTCATGGCGTCGCGGGCGGAAAGCGCCGCCGGTCGGTCCTTCCACGTGTACATTTGATCGCTTTGTGAATCCCAGGTGCAGAAATAGTTCCCGGTGACTTGCGGCTTGTCAGGTATCAGATTCATCGGCTTGTATCCTCCCGTTTCAATCATATCGTTCCTTTTATTCCGGTTGCCGTGGTTGATTCCTGTTTCAGTATATCAGAATACCGGCGTCATTTCAAGAAAAAACGCCCCCGGAACGCGGTTTTGTTCCGGGGGATTGGGTTATGTGATTACCTCGCGGGGAGAAAAAGCACCGGACGGGCGGTTATCGCTCCGTCACATCAGCTCGCAGATGAGGTTGGAGAATTCGCCGGGGTTTTCCACGGACATGCCGCCGATGAGACGCGCCTGACCGTAGAGAAGCTTGGCGTACTTTTTCAGCGTCTCCTGATCCTCCGCATAGAACTTCTTCAGCTTCTCCGCGATGGGGTGGTCGGCGTTGATCTCCAGCGCCAGCTCCGCCTTGACGCCGTTGTTGCCCGGCATGGAGTTGAGCACCTTTTCCATCTCGGCGGAAACCATGCCCTCGCTGGAAAGGCAGACCGGGTGGTTTTTCAGCTTATGGGTGAAGCGGACGGCCTGCACCGCGTCGCCGAGCTCCGCCTTCATCAGGTCGAACATCTCTTTGTTGGCCTCATTGTCGGTCTTCAGGGCCTCTTTCTCTTCCTCCGTGTCGAAATCCGCGTCGTCGGCGCAGATGTTGACGAAGGGCTTCTCCTCAAACTGCATCATGGTGCGAACGGCGAACTCATCCACATAGTCCGTCAGGTAGAGGATCTCAAAGCCCTTATCCTTGACGGCCTCCGTCTGGGGCAGCATCTCGATGCGGTCGATGGTCTCCCCCGCCGCGTAATAGATGCTCTTCTGATCCGCTTTCATGCGCTCCACGTACTCCTTCAGCGTCACCAGCTTCTTCTCCGTGGAGGAGTAGAACAGCATCAGATCCTGCAAAAGCTCCTTCTTCTCGCCGTAGTTGTCCATGGCGCTGAGCTTCGTTGAATTCCCGTTGATT
>CADAMO010000270.1 GCA_902788995.1 Oscillospiraceae bacterium | reverse complement strand
CGTTACGCTCAACGGCTGGCACTGTGATATTCGCGGTATCAAGGAATTCAGCAAACTGCCGCAGGAAGCGCAGGATTACGTCAACTTTATCGAAAAAGAAATCGGCGTCAGAATCGCCTATGTGTCCAACGGGCCCAAGCGCGAAGAGATTATCAAGCGGTAAGAGGGCGGAATATGACAAACGAAAAAATACTGGTGCTCGATTTCGGCGGACAATATAATCAGCTCATTGCCCGCCGTGTGCGCGACCATCACGTTTATGCGGAGATCCTGCCGTATACCGTTTCCCTCGACGAGATCCGGGCCAACGGTTATAAAGGCATCATCTTCACCGGCGGACCCAACAGTGTATTTGACCCCGCGTCGCCGCACTATACGCCCGACATTTTGTCGCTCGGTATTCCCGTACTCGGGATTTGCTACGGCTGCCAGCTCATCTGCCACATGGAGCAGGGGACGGTCGCCACCGCACCGGTGAGCGAATACGGCAAGATTGACCTGCACGCCGAGATCGACAGCCCGTTGTTTCAGGGTGTGCCGAAGCGCAGCGTGGTCTGGATGAGCCACACCGATTATATCGCAAAGGTGCCGCAGGGCTACCGTGTGACCGGTTATACAAAAGACTGCCCGTGCGCCGCAATGGAAAACGCGGAGAAGGGCATCTACGCCGTGCAGTTTCATCCCGAAGTGACACACTCGGTTTACGGCAGTCAGATTTTGCGCAACTTCCTGTTTAACATCTGCCACTGCAAGGGCGACTGGCGCATGGACGATTTCATCGAGCGTTCCGTGCAGTCGCTGCGCGCGCAGATCGGCAGCAAGCGCGTGATCCTCGGCCTGTCCGGCGGCGTTGATTCGTCGGTTGTGGCTGCGCTGTTGTCCAAAGCGGTCGGCAGCCAGCTCACCTGTGTGTTCGTCGATCACGGTCTGATGCGTAAAAACGAAGGCGACGTGATCGAGCAGACGTTCCGCGGTGCTTTCGACATGCAGTTTGTGCGCGCGGACTGCAAAGACCGTTTTCTGACGCGGCTCAAAGGCGTCAGTGATCCGGAACAAAAGCGCAAAATCATCGGTGAAGAGTTTTACGCTGTGTTCTGGGATGAGATTCGCAAGGCCGGCGACGGCGGATTTTTTGCCCAGGGTACGATCTATCCGGATTTCATTGAGTCCGGCAACGGCAAGGCCGCCACGATCAAAACACACCACAACGAAGTGAAAAAGCCGGCGGACATTCAGTTTGACGCGGTGATCGAACCGCTGCGCGAGCTGTTTAAGGACGAAGTGCGAAAGGTCGGCGAAGCGCTCGGGCTGCCGCACGAGATCGTCTGGCGCCAGCCGTTCCCCGGCCCGGGTCTCGGTGTGCGCATCATCGGCGCGATCACGGAGGAAAAGATCCGCATTCTCCAGGACGCCGACGCCGTTTTGCGTGAAGAGATGGCGGCGAGCGGCTATGAAAAGGAGCTTTCCCAGTTCTTTGCCGTTTTGCCCGACGTGAAGACCGTCGGCGTGATGGGCGACCACCGTACTTATGAGCATCTGATCGCGCTGCGTGCCGTGACGACCGACAATTTCATGACCGCCGACTGGGCGCGGATCCCGTATGATCTTTTGGAAAAGATCTCGAACCGGATCACGAACGAGGTACAAGGCGTCAACCGTGTGGTCTACGATATCACGAGCAAACCGCCCGGCACGATCGAGTGGGAGTGATTTTTCCTCAAAAAGAACCCAGTATTTATGCGGGTTGCAAACATATTTGTTTAGAAATTGGCAACAATTTGGCAACAAAATCAGAGTTATTCTCTGAATAATCTCATATCACAATAATAAAAGACCTTAAGTAAAATTATACTTTGAAGATGATAGCCCCCTGTTCAAAAAAGCCATCGGGCTATTTTTATATCAACTACAGGAGGAAAATAACAATATGAAACGTGTATTAACCGTGCAGGATATTTCATGTCTGGGAAAGTGTTCACTGACAATTGCATTGCCTGTGATATCGGCGCTTGGAGTAGAAACTGTTATCCTGCCGACAGCTGTTCTGTCAACACATACGATGTTTAAGAATTTTACCTGCAAAGATCTGTCCGACCAGTTAGGTCCGATCACAGATCACTGGAAAAGCGAAGAAGTGAGATTCGATGCTATATATACAGGATACCTCGGAACAATAGAGCAGATCGAACAGATAAAATCTATATTCCGGAAGTTTAAAGATGATGGGACACTTATTTTTGTAGATCCGGTTATGGCTGATAACGGAAAGCTTTATCCTGCTTTTGATATGGACTATGCCAAGGAAAATGCAAAACTTTGCGGTGAGGCGGATATCATCGTGCCCAATATTACGGAAGCCTCATTTATGACAGGAATTGAATACAAAGAGGAATACGATATCGGCTATGTAAAAGAACTGCTTGCAGGCCTTGTTGATCTGGGAGCAGGCATCAGTGTACTGACAGGTGTATCCTTGGAAAAGGGAAAAACAGGAGTTATG
>CADAMO010000269.1 GCA_902788995.1 Oscillospiraceae bacterium | reverse complement strand
TACGGTTATCGGGATGAAGACTACTTCTTTACCCTGATTCGTTACCTGTCCCTGCCGTCTGTAAGATACCCATCCCACAATTTTCCGTGAAGAACCTTTTTTTGTTAATGCGGCAATTAAATATTTTCTGAAAAGGAACGTAATCTGCCACATTAACAAATCAATTATAACGCAGTTTTTTGCCGTAATAAGGCAAAAAACATGGCGGATTATTACTTCGGCAACACTGACAGAAAAACAGAAAGAGCAATTCGCTCTCTGCGGTGAGCGCAGAAACGAACTGCTCACGGTGTTTGAAAAGGCGGCCTTCATCCGAGGGTTCAGACTTGGCGCGCGGATGGCCGCCGAGGTTCTTTCAGATTGAGAGGGACCCCTGTTTCAAAAAGTGATCTTAAACCGCCCTATCCCGTTGGACTGTTTTTCACGTATAAACATATCGGCAGGGATTTTCGGCAGCCATTTTCGGTCGAACATGGTGGAGCCGAAATAAGCGTTGAAGTTGGCGACAGGGAGGACGACCCAGTCGGAGTCATCCGGTTTGTGGGCTATATAATATTTCGCCAGCGTTTCGGTGACTTCCAACGGAACATCGGGCGGCGTTTTTGTGCGCAACGTTGCCTGTATATCCTCCGGCAGATCAAAATCCTTGTTCTGTAACGGCCCAAGCTCCAGCGCGTCCGCAAGAACGTCGTCAAACCGTAGCATCCAGCCGCCGTCGGTGGCTGGATGAAAGATAGGTATTTGCAGCTGCGTGAGCTTCTTCTTCCACTCGACGTCAAAACCCTTTGCCAGTAAATCGGCATTTTTCTGCGCATCCTTGCTTGTCCGGTCCGGATTCTGACGCACGAAATCAATCATGCCGTGAACATGCCGATAGAACCAGCCGCGTCCCTCCATGTCAACAAGCGCGGGGAATTCCTCTGCCAGATTTCCAAAACTAGTCATATATTGCCACGCCTCCTTCGGGGCGGCTTTTTTTGTTTCCGGTAGACTGCACCATGCGCACAGCGCCCGCCGCGCACGGTCGATATCAGGTTCGTCTGAGCTGAACATATACCCTCTGGCAAGGATCGTCAGCACCCGGTGGAAACCGAGGAATTTTAAGATCATGTCGAAGGTAAACCGGCCGAGATACGCGGTATCCCGTTTCCCAGAGGCAGTATATACCGGAAATTTCGTATATGCTTCAAATTCCGTAAGTTCATTCAGCATGGCGATCCCCCTTCCATACGTCCGTCGGGACGAGATCGGGAACCAGCTCCCACAACAGGTCCCTTTTCCCGGCTGCGACAAGATACCGTACCATATATCGCTCGCGGACGATTGTCTTCAGCAAACCGCGGCAGACGTCCGCGACGGCGGACTTGTAATCTCCGCCGGAGGCATACGCCTCATACGCCCGCATCATATCGGTAAACGCCGGGGAGTCCGTGTCCCGGAATAACTGTTTTCGCTCGGCGGCGTTGTTTTCATCGTCAATATCACAGATCAGGTCTCCGAGAACGCGGTAACCGCCGAAACGGAAATCAATCAGCAGAGAAAAAAGGGCTTCCATGTCCGGCAGATTGGCTTGGAGAAAAGAGACTCGCTCGTCTGTTTTCATCAGATGCCATTCCTGACGGGCGATCTCCTGGCGGAGAAAGGATATCTGTTCCGGCGGCAGCGCGGAAAACCGGGCGTAAAGCATATCGGAATCGTATTGCTGCTCCTGCCCGCGGGAATAGAGGATCCGTTCAATATCGCTCTGCCGTTTTCTGTGTCGGATCGGCGCGCGGCAGGCGCGGATGCGGGAAAGGCAGCGTTCGTATTCCGCAATGAGGTTCTTTACCGCGGACAGCTTTTCCCGATCCAGCGTTTGTACCCAGTCGGGTTTTTGGGCAAAGGAAAACAGCTCCCGATCCTCTGCCGGAACAGGTTTCAGCTTCGGGGTATGCTTTTCCAGCAGATAGGCGTAATAGGGCAGCTTTTCCACGTTGGAGGTGACGGCATTCCAATCCGTCTGCCGGATATATTTTTCTTTTTTCTGCCTGGGCGTCAGCTCATACCAGGCGGCGCGCCGTTCCGGTGACGCGGCGGTTTTGTATCGCAAAAAGGCGCTTTTTTGCGGGGCATTGCGGAAATAATCGTCCAGATACGGTCGGACGCCGCTTTTGGCCGCGTCGATTTCCAAGCCCGTCAGAATGGCCAGCAGCTCGGTTTCTTCCCGGTACTTTTTCTTTTCCTCTGCCGTCAGGTTCTCATCATACGCAATGACGCTGCGGTCAAAGGCGGTGTTGCACAGGTGGCCGATCCGGTTGGAGAAGGTATCCCGGACGGTTACAAAACGGTCGCGCCAATCGTTCGCATCCCTCAGGACCGGTTCCTCCGCCGGAATATACAGAAGCGGGATATTGAAGCTGTGATCAATGCTGCCGCTAAAATAATTGCGTTTTACGCATTCGTTCACAATAGGATCCGATATGGTTTTGATCATATCACCATCGTAGTCCGCCCCGCCGAGTCGCT
>CADAMO010000268.1 GCA_902788995.1 Oscillospiraceae bacterium | reverse complement strand
CTCATCGGAATGGGAAGCAAATACTCATCCAGCAGCTGAAACGGCTGTTCATCCATACATATAACAGGCTTTTTCGGATCATACGGTCTTGAATAAACCTCTATAACATCTTCCATGTGCGCAACAAAATCTGCGTTCTGTTTTGGCGGAATACACCACATTTTCTTCAGGTGAGGCTTATATTTTGTTTTTTTAAAATTTGTTGCACTCTGACGTATGAAATGCTTTCAACATAATTCAGTTCTACCGCTTTTTCCGCTAAGAGCCGTAATGTCCATCTTGCATACCCTTCCGGATGCGGACTACACGCAAGAGCAATGATCTCTGCCTCTACTTTTCCATCCACTTTTGCCGGTACAGGCGGCGTTTCTCTCTTCTTTCTTGTCAGATATGCGTCAATATCCGGATTCTTGATAAATTCATCCCGCATATTGTAGACGGCTTGTACCGAACATCCTGCTCGTTCTGCTGTTTTTTTGTACCGGACATGATCTGTCTTTCCCGTTCTGTCAAGCATCAGAAGTACTCTGGCTCGACGAATCTCCATTGATCCATGCACCCCTGTTGAGACAAAGCTCTTCAAGTATATTTGTTCTTCTTCTGTTAATCTGATTTCTTTATTTTTATCCATGTGGCATCCCTCCGCGTTTTATTTTACCACATGTCTTTACAAAGGTAAAGCTTTAGTTTTAACAAAGCATTACGGGATGGTGCGTCTGCCGGGCGTCCGTCAAACGGAATGACGGTATCCACAAAAATCCGGATGAACCCTTTTTAAATGACCGACCGTCGTGACCGCCATACACGGAACAAAACGACAGCCCGCAAACTGTAAACCCCGCGCTTTGTTTTTTCATTGACAAACGTCCCTTCCCTGCTTATAATGATAACCGAAAATCCGGCAGTCTGCGGCGGCTTACCGCCGCGCCGGGAGTCATTTCAAAGGAGAAGAGAATATGGAACAGTCGACGGCCGTAACGGAAACGGCATATCCTTTTGACGAACAGAGCCTGCTGAAGGGCGTGGAAGAGATGAACGCCTGCGGTTCACGCACCACGGGCTCCGCCGGGCACAACGCCTTCGTCGCCGCCATCAAGCGGCAGATCAAGGAGATGGGCGTGCCCTACAAAAGCGACATGAAATACTTCGACCGGTGGGAAGCCAAACGCTGCGCCATCTTGATCCACTCCGCCATGGGGGAGATCCCGGTGCACGTCTCCTCCCCCTTCCCCTACTCCGGCGAGACCGGGCCGGAGGGCGTCACCGCCACGCCGGTGCCCGTCATCGGCAAGCACCTGAACTTCATTCTGGCAAAGGATAAGATCGCGGTGATCCGGGTGAAGGACTTCAAGAGCGTCTATTCCGGCATCGCCTTCAACCAGAAGACCGCCCTGCCCGCGGACCTGCGGGTGCAGAAATACTATAAAGGCCCCGTGGCCACGGCCTTCGTCAAGTTCCCCTTCCTGCAGATCGCCCGGGATATGGGCGTGAAGGCCGCCATCTGTATCTGGGAGGACATGAGCGACGCCATGGTGGAGGGACAGTACCTCAACTTCATTCTGGACTATCAGGGCATTCCGGCGCTGTGGGTCAACGAAACCGAGGGCCGCAAGGTGCTGGAGGCCTGCCGCCGCAAGGACAGCATCACCCTGACGCTGGAAGCGGAAAAAGAGGCCGGTGCCAAGGGCGAGAGCGTATGCGCCGTGATCGAGGGCAAAAACCCGGCGGAGACCATTCTCATCAACACCCACACGGACGGCGTGAACTGCGTGGAGGAAAACGGCCCCATCGCCTTGCTTTCCATGATGCGCTATTTCACCGAGCATCAGCCGGAGCGGACGCTGGTGTTCGCCTTCGTCTGCGGCCACTTCCGCCTGCCGAAATTCAAGGCCCCCGGGGCCATCAGCGACCAGGCCACGTCCCTGTGGCTGCAAAACCACCGGGAATATTGGGACGGCAAGGACGGCCATGCGAAGGCGGTGGCCGGGCTGACGGTGGAGCACCTGGGCTGCAAGGAGTGGAAGGATTTTTACGGCGAGTATCGCTGCACCGACCCCATCGACGTGGAGGTGGTCTACACCGGCAACAAAAAGATGGACGAGATCTATTATCAGAGCCTGGAGGGCCGCACCAAAGTGCGCACGGTGACGCTGCGGGGACACAACTTCCTGCACTTCGGCGAGGGACAATCCCTGTTCAACGTGGGCATTCCGGAGATCGCCCTTGTCACCAGCCCGGATTACCTGTGCGTGGAGAGCGAAAGCCACGAAATGGAGAAATTCGACCCGGAGCTGATGTACCAGCAGACGGTCTCCTTCATCAAAATGGCGGAGATCGTGGGCGCCACCTCCGCCGCCGAGCTGGGCAAGGCGGATAACTACACCTTCGGCGTGGGGAAAGTCTGAACGAACCGTATTTTTGATATCATAAAAGGGGCTGTCTCATTAAGTGAGTAATGAGTCCAGGTGGCGGCCCTGACTGAAAAAGCAAAGACAATGCAAGAAAACAGCAACACAAAACAGAGGCAT
>CADAMO010000267.1 GCA_902788995.1 Oscillospiraceae bacterium | reverse complement strand
GTACTCGTCGGCGATGCCTTCCAGTACGTTGATCTGTCCGTCGATCTGGTCGATCAGATTCTGAAAATCCGCTTTATTGGTAAAAAGTTCAAGTGCGTCGTTTGCCATTGTTGTTCAACTCCTTTCAAATGGCTGATCAGTTAAAGGGTCTGAGCATATTGCCGATGAATTCCACGCCTTTTTCGATGGCGCCGGAAACCAGGTTCAGCAGCTCGTTGATCACGTCGAAGATCTTCTGCATGGCGGCCAGCAGCGTTTCGGCGCTGTCAAGCACCTTGTTGCCGAAGCCGACGAGATCGTCTGCCAGCGTGCCCTTACAGAAGCTGTCGACGCTCTGCAGCAGCTGGGCCATGGTGGCCACCGCCTGGTGGGTTCTTTCGTTGAGTTCCTGTGCGCGGTTTTCCCATGCCTGGGCGTCCGCTCTGCCGGTGATTGCTATTGTGTTCATGCTTTGTTGTTTCCCCTTTCGGAATCATTTTTTATATTTACCAAAACCGCAGCCTGTTCACAGTTCCAGCAGCTGTAGGATCTGCTGCAGTTCAAGTATCTCGTTTCGCGCTTTTCTCAGCCGTTCGCCGTTCAGCTCCCGCAGCCGGACGTACCGGGAATGGATCGTTCCGCCGATGAAGGTGCGGGCGTCCTCGATATCCTGCCGGTTCTGGTCTTCCAGACGGCGAAGCTGTTCATAGCAGTTGTTGAACAGTTCCTTTTTCACGTCGTTCATCATTTTTCTCCCCTTTTCCGCTCCTCTCTTCCTCCTTTGCTTCCGGCCACGCGGAAAAACTGAGGCACAAAGGTATTGAAATCGACCCCCGGACTTGTTATAATACTGATATCCGATCGGCATAAGGAGACGTGATAACAATGAAATTAGGAATCGTAGGCCTGCCGAACGTAGGCAAAAGCACTCTGTTCAACGCGCTGACAAACGCCGGGGCGCAGGCGGCGAATTACGCGTTCTGCACGATTGAGCCGAACGTTGGCGTGGTGGCCGTTCCGGACAAGCGCCTTGACGCGCTGGCGGAGATGTACCACCCGGACAAGATCACCCCCGCCACCATCGAGTTCGTGGATATCGCCGGGCTTGTGAAGGGCGCCAGCAAGGGCGAGGGGCTGGGCAATAAGTTCCTGTCCCACATCCGGGAGGTGGACGCCATCATCCACGTGGTGCGCTGCTTTGAAAACGACGACATCATGCACGTGGACGGCAGCATCAACCCGGTGCGCGACATTGAAACCATCAATCTGGAGCTGATCCTCTCCGACACGGAGATCCTGCAGCGCCGCATCGACCGGGATACCAAGGCCATGAAGGGCGATAAGTCGCTGGCGGCGGACGTGGAATTTTTCAAGCGCCTGAAGGGCGAGCTTGACAACGCCGTGAACGCCAGAGCGGTGGAGATGACCGACGACGAACGGGAACTGATGAGCTCCGTCTCGCTCCTGTCCTCCAAGCCCGTCATCTACGCCTGCAATATGAGCGAAGACGACTTTGCCGGGGATATCAACGCCAACCCCTATTTCACCAAGGTGAAGGAGATCGCCGCGGCGGAGGGCAGCGAGGTGCTGCCGGTGTGCGCCGAGCTGGAGGCCCAGATCGCCGAGCTGCCCGCCGATGAAAAGGAGATGTTTCTGTCGGAGCTGGGCATCACCCAGAGCGGCCTTGACACCCTCATTCAGAAGAGCTACGACCTGTTGGGCCTGATGAGCTATCTCACCGCCGGCAAGCCGGAGGTGCGGGCCTGGACCATCAAAAAGGGTACCAAGGCGCCCCAGGCGGCCGGCAAGATCCACAGCGATTTTGAGCGCGGCTTTATCCGGGCGGAGGTCATCTCCTTTGACGACCTGATGGCCTGCGGCTCTATGGCGGCCGCCAAGGAGAAGGGCCTGGTACGCAGCGAAGGAAAGGAGTACGTGATGCAGGACGGCGACATCGTCCTCTTCCGGTTCAACGTATAATGGAAACGACTTTTACGGGGCGTATGCAGCCTCTTGACGCGGAGGAATTCGCGGAGATCGCCATGACGGTGGGCGAAGACGGTATGATCGAAAGCGCCTCTTACGTCTGCGCCGACAGCCCCCTTCTGCGGGAGTGCTGCGAGGCGCTGTGCGGTGTGATGGCGGATAAGCCCGCGAAGGACGTGATGCAGATCAATAACAACGCCGTGTATTACAACATGGAAAGCGATCTGCCGCTCCACTCTCTCTATCTTGCCACCATTGCGGTGCAGGCGGCGAAGAAAGCCGCCCTCGCCTACCTGAAGGCCAACGGCGTCGAGTACGACGGCGAGGGCCTGTGCGACTGTCTGAAGTAACCCCCGCGCCCTCCGCGCGGCCAATCTCTTTGTTTCATGGAGCAGGGATCCCCCGATCGAACGGGTCAGGGGTCCTTGTATTTTATTTTATCAGATGATCACGTCGGTGCTGAGGACGTCGGACAGGTCCGCGCCGTATTCCTCGGCGCTGATGTAGTTCTGCGCCATCTCTTCCAGGTCGCTGACGTGCTCGGCGATCATGCCCAGCATTCTG
>CADAMO010000266.1 GCA_902788995.1 Oscillospiraceae bacterium | reverse complement strand
CGGCATCTCATACCATACGCCGGGAACGGGCGTTTCCCCCTCCGCATAGTCCCGGGCGGGCTGCCCGAAGGGCGCGCCGAGGCACTTCACGTTGACAATGCCGTCCGAAGGCAGCCAGCTGTCGTCAAAGCCGAATTCCTTCAGCTTTTCGGGGCGGTAACGCCCGATCACGGCGCTCCACAGCTTCAGGATCTTCCGCATGTCCCGGTCGGGGACCTGGCGTCCTTTTCCGTCGTCATGGGTACGGCAGCAGCGGAAGGCAAAATAGTACGTCGCCGGAGAGGGCTGCATTTCTCGGTTGATCCGCGCCGCATAGGGCACCTGCAATTCATGCCCCACGTTATCCAGCTTCTGCGCGGTCAGGGCCCTGACGCCCTTCCACCGCTCGTTGAGGGATGGCTGCGGGCGGCGCGCGCCGGGCCGCCCCATGATCTCCCACTGGTCGGTATGGAAATCCAGCAGCCCCATCAGGGGCGTACCGGCGGCCAGCGCGTTGGCGGAATAGATGGAGGAAGCCAGCAGGCGGATGCCCTTCTCCCCGAAGAAATCCGCAAAGGTGGTGCCGTTGTTGGCCCCGCTGAGAGTCACGACGGCGCGAACGAAGTGATGACCACCGGCAAACAGCGGGGACAGCGCCGCCGGATCGGTGGCCTCGCGCTCTTCCCTGCTGCCGTTGACCAGCAGCTCCGCAAAGACGATGGCGGTAGGGCCGCCGAAGGAATGGCCGATCAGATCGATCACCGCGTGGGGACCGGCCTGTCCCAGATCCTTCATCACGCCCGGATAGGTCCTGCCGAAGCGCTTATGGCCGTGGACCTGACTGTGGCGCTTGCCGAAATCCACCGTGCCGCCCACCAGATAGGCCCACAGCTCGCAGGCCCGGTCCCACGCGGAGGTGAAGGGCCCCAGCGAGGGGCAATAGACCTCGATCCCCTGCTCCCGCCAATAGGCGGCAAGGTCCCGCTCCCCCGTATCAAAGCCCCAGTAGCGATAGTGAAAACGGCGGTCCAGCCCGTCCGCCTCGCCCCAGCCGCCCAGGCCGTGCAGCAGCACCGCGGGGACCGGGTTCCCTTTTCTCTCTTCCATGACCGTTCTCTCCCCTTCGCCTATTCCAAAGATAGGTAATTCTTACAAGTCATCATACCCGCTTTCGGTCAAAATGTCAATCATTTTTCTATTGAGAATTGCGGATAGCTGTGATAAAATGGTTTTAATAAAAAAAGGGGGTATTGTATGGTTTCCGCAAAAAACGTGCTGACTTTCGTATTTTTCGCGCTGTTCCTGGCGGCCTCCGCCGTGCATCTGTGGGACAGCTGGCGGGATAACGGCAAACGGCGCAAATACACCAAGCCCATGCTGCTGATCTTTCTGCTGCTGTTTTACTGCTGCGCCGCGAAGCACTTTTCGTGGGTGCTGGCGGCGGCGCTGCTGACCAGCTGGCTGGGGGACGTGCTGCTGATGCCCAGCGGCGCAAAATGGTTCGTCTCCGGCGGTATCAGCTTCCTGATCAGCCACCTGCTGTTCATCTTCGTCTATCTGCCGCAGGTGACCTGGTCCTCCGTGATCTGGTGGATCCTGATCCCCGCCGCGATCCTCTATTACGGGGTCTCCTTCAAGGTGACGCTGTCGGTGAAGGACAACATGGAGAGCAAGGCCATGCTGGCGCCGATGATCCTCTATCTGATGATCAACAGCACCATGAACCTGTTCGCCATGGCGCAGCTGATGTCGCTGAAAAGCGCCGGCGCGGTGGTTGCCTATCTCGGCGCGGTGTTCTTCTTCCTCTCCGACTGCACCCTCTATCTGGTGCGCTACCACTCCAACAAGGACCTGATCTTCAAAAAGCACTTCACCGTCATGTTCACCTACCTGCTGGGCGAGTGTCTGATCACCGTGGGCATGCTGATGGTGCAGGGGTGAGGGTGAGTTTTCAGATCTCAGGCCTTTGCGTTTGTTCCGGGATATCAGCGTTGTGAACTGAAACGCTCAGGTGCCTTTTTGAAGGCTTTTCTTCGCCGGTTTCATTTTTTTGGCGCCGATATATGAAGCACAAGGGGCCGTTTTGGCGCCTGTTGACAATCGATGCCGGTGCCAAATTGCCATTTATTGTCAATAAACTCTATCTGGAAATGAAAGGAGCTTGCATATCCATGAAATACGTTTTCATCGTCAACCCCCGCGCGGGCGATACCGACCGCGTACAGATGATCCGCAGCGCCGTCGCCGGACTGCCGGAAAAGGACGATACCACACAGCAGATACCATATATCTTGTTGAAAGTATTGACCGGGGCAGACGATAAGGAAGACAACCAGCCGAAGTCAAGCGAAGTAAAAGTGCGCATTATCATTGCGACATATTCCGCAGACGGAGAGCAGGGACCGCTTGCACTGCTAAACCTTATTTTGCGGATAAGGGAAAGACTGGAAAAGCAACATATTATTGGCGGCAGATTTTGCCTTGAATATCCGCTGGAATCTATAGTGTACCAAGATACAGAACCGCCATATTATCTGGGAGAAATAATGAC
>CADAMO010000265.1 GCA_902788995.1 Oscillospiraceae bacterium | reverse complement strand
CTTCCCTGTCCAGCAGCCACGTGGCGAAGGTCACCACCAGCCCCGCGGCGAAGAGCAGCAGCCCCTTGCGCGCATTTCGTCTGCCGAAATGGAAACAGAAGCCCGACAACAGGATAAAGCAGGCCGCGCCGAGATCCCGCAGCACGTTCACGCCGCGCATCCACGGGGCATCCATATCCGATCCGAAAACGGACAGAATATCAAAAAGGGTATGATACGCGATCATACCCATGAGGAGGACGCCCCGCACCGTGTCGGGGAGGCCGTATCTGATTCTGTTTTTGCTTCCGTCAGTCTTCATCCAGCACCTTTTGCAGGAACCACGCCACGTCTTCATAGACCTTTTCGCGGTCCTCCTCGTTGAGGATCTCATGGCGGTCGCCGGGATAGAGGATGACCTCAGGCAGGATACCGGCGGTTTCCAGCAAATCCGCCGCGGCCAGCACGCCCTTGCCGTTCATTCCGACGGGATCCTTCGCGCCGGCAATCAGCATCACCGGGAAGCCGTAGGGCAACTTAAAGGGCAGTTCGGGGTCGCTGGCCTTGACAGCCAGCGTGACAAGCTCCCGGTTCAGGGCGTTGGAGGCTTTGAAGCCGCAGAGCGGATCGGCCCGGTAGGCCTCGATATTGGCGTGACTGCGGGACAGCCAGGCAAGGTCGTCGCCGTCCTTCAGACCGATGGAGCCCAGCTTTGTGACCAGCGAAAGAGGAAGGTTGGAGCCGGATTCCATGGGATCAAGGTTGTCGAAAATCCGTTCAACTGAATCGCGGAAGGCCAGCAATTGCTGCGGTACCTGCCCGGTACCGCAGAAGACGGCGCCGGTCAGCTCCTCACCGAAAGCGCCGCAGTAGATGCGGGCGAGAAGCGAACCCATGGAATGGCCAAAGAGGAAATACGGCAGACCGGGGTACCTCTTCGCCATGATCTTATGCAGGGTGTTCATATCCCGCAGCATGTTGACGTGGTCGCCGTAGTCCACCATGCCCAGCAGCGCCTCATCCTGCACGGATTTGCCGTGGCCCAGATGGTCGTTGCCGCAGACGACGTAGCCCCGTCCCGCAAGGAAACGGGCGAATTCGTCATAGCGCCCGATATGCTCCGCCAGACCGTGGGCGATCTGCACCACGCCGACGGGATCTTTTTCATCGTCCTGCCAGATCAGCGCACGGATGCTGTTGACCCCGTTGCAGGAGGTGTAGTAGGCTTCTTTTCGGAGGATGGACATGGATGACGCCGCCTTTCTAAAGAACGTAATTGAATGCGGAATGCGGAATGCGGAATGCGGAATTGTAAAAAAGCCTGCGTTAAAAAAACTTTCAATTGCAGTGATTTTACAACCATTTATTTCGGATAAAGAACTGCATCAATTCCGAATTCCTAATTCCGCATTCCGCATTATCAACGGTTCACTCCCACAGATACACCCTCGTTTCATACGGCCGCAGGGTGAAGCCGTTGTTGATGATGCCCGTGGTGTTGTAGTTGTTCAGCGCCAGCTCGCCCTTGGAGAGATCGAAGTCCTCCGGCGCTTTGAAGGCCACGGCCTTGTCGGTGAAGGAGCAGACCACCAGCATCTTTTTGCCGTCGAGATAGCGGGAGTAGCAGAAGATATTGCTGCTCTCGTGGTAGTGCTCTTCATAGGAGCCGTAGATGCACACGTCGTGTTCTTTTCTGAATTTGATGAGCTTGCGGTAGAAGTTCAGGATGGAATCGGGATCGTCCTCCTGAGAGGCCACGTTGATCTGCTTGTAATTGGGGTTGATGTAGAACCAGGGCTTATCGGCGGAGGTGAAGCCTGCGTTGGGGGCGTCGCTCCACTGGACCGGGGTACGGGCGTTGTCGCGGCTGGCGTAGTGGGCCAGCTCCATGGCTTTTTTATTGCCCAGCAGCTTGCTGGCGCTGCCGTAGACGTTTTTGGTGGAGATATCCTCGTACATATTGATATCCGGCAGGGCGTAGTTGGTCATGCCGATCTCCTGCCCCTGATAGATGAAGGGGGTGCCGGACTGGCACATATACATGACCGCCAGCATCTTGGCGCTCTGCTCACGGTATTCCAGCGAGCCGTAGCGGCAGACCACGCGGGGCTGGTCGTGGTTCTCGATATAGAGGGCGTTCCAGGCCTTGCCGTAAAGCTGATGCTGCCAGTTGGTATAGACCTTTTTCAGTTTTTTCAGGTTGAAGGGCATTTTCACCCAGGAGACGAACATACAGTCCGCCTCCATGTGCTGGAAGTGGAACATCATGTTCAGCTGCTGGCCCGGCCCCTCCTTAATGTGCATCAGCGCCTTTTTGGGCGTCATCATGGGGGCCTCGCCCACGGTCATGCAGTCGTATTTGGAGAGGACGTCGTTTTTGAACTCCATCAGGTATTCGTCCAGATGGGGCCCGTGGACGTAGTGTTCGATGCCGGTGCCGATGGGGAACCAGTAGGGGCTGGAGGGCAGGCCTTCGTCCTTGGAAATGAAGGTGATCACGTCCTCGCGGAAGCCGTCAACCCCCATATCCAGCCAGAAGCGCATGATGTCCTTGACCTCTTCCCGGACCTTGGGGTTGTCCATGTTCAGATCCGGCTGCTCCTTGGC
>CADAMO010000264.1 GCA_902788995.1 Oscillospiraceae bacterium | reverse complement strand
TGACGATCGAACCGCTGGATCTTTCCGTGACCCGCGACGGCCATACGTTCCGCGTCACCTATCCGCAGATCACGGTCGCGGGCAGAGACGCGGTCGCCGGGAAGATCAACGCCTGTTTTGAAAGCGAGCGCGGCATGTACGAGGCGGCTGTTCTGGACCCCGATACGGTCAGCAACATGTTTGCATACACCGAAACTTCTGTGACGCTGTATGACGATACCTCCGCCGAGGTCGTCTATCAGGACGAAAACGTGCTGAGCATCGTGTTCACGAACAGCATGTATCACGGCGGCGCGCACGGCATTTACGGCAAACGCGGCTTTACCTTCGACCTGCGCACCGGCGAGCTCGCGGGGGTGACGGACCTGTTCAACGAACCGGCAAGCGAGATGCTGTCAACGATCAGGGCGCGCATCAAGGCGACGGTGCGGGAGCAGACGGAAAACCGCATGAGCGGCGAAGCGGCCGACGCCTATACGCTGGAGCAGCTGAACTTCTGGATCGACGGGAACGGCGAGCTGACCGTCTATATCGGCGTCTACGAAATGGCAAGCTTTGCGGACGGCGACTTCGAGGTCCCCTGCGGCTATACGCTCTCCGGCGGCAGACCCGCCGCCCAAACGACCGAGGCGCCCACCACCCAAGCCCCCACGTCGGGCGGCGCGCTGAGCGAATCGGAAGCGCTTTCGCTTTGGAGGGAGGCAAACAATGTCTACGCGAAATACACGGTCCATCCCTGGGACTACCCCGATCTCCTTGATCCGTCGGATACTTACTCGGACGGTTATTCCACCTACATCCGCGTGAAGGGATACGACTCCTTTGAGGAACTCAGGACCTTCCTGCGGCAGTATTTCGACGAGGAGCAGGCGTTTGAATTCGTCACGCCGCGTAATTCCGGCTATCAGGAAAAGGACGGCAAGCTCTACGTGTGTCACGGCGAGATCGGCACCGACGGCGCCGTCAACGTCACACCCGCCCTGAAGAGCGCGGACGCGACGCGCGCAACGATCGAGCTCACCTTTGACGACGAATTCACCGGCGAGACCGGCGTTCACGCCGAAACGGAGCTGGTCCTCGAAAACGGGCGCTGGGTCTTCGCCTATCCCTTCTTCGGCGATTACGACCTTTCGGACTGACCGCGCCCCATCCCGCGATTCCCGCAGCCGACGGTTTTTTTGCCGCCGGCTGTTTTTTTACTTTCTATCGACGGATTTTTTACTTTACAAATGCAAAAAAATCGTTTATACTGAAAAAAAAGCCTACGCGCGCCCGGTTGCAGGGCGGAAAACGAAAGGAGAAATCCCTATGGCAAATTTCTGCAAATTCTGCGGCGGTCCCATCCGCCCCGACGGCACTTGCACTCGCTGCGGGCGCATGGACCAGTCCCCCGCCCCGGCGCCGATCCCGGACGAGGATGAGGCCACCGGTCTGCTGACCCCCGATCAGATGCCCGAATTCTATGTTGAAGTGAACATGGAGACAAAGGTGGAGGTGACCGCGGACGAGGACGAAGCCACCGGTCTGCTGACCCCCGATCAGATGCCCGATTTCTACGTTGAGAACGGCGGGGACGACGAAGCCACCGGTCTGCTCCGCCCCGACGAGATGCCCGATTTTTACGTGGAGAATCAGCCCGCCGGTCCCCGGCAGCCGCAGCGTCCCGGGCAGCCCCAGCAGGGCGTGCATTACGTGGACGCGCCGAACGGCGACAAGCAAAAAAAGAAAAGCGGCGGCAAGAAGCCCGGCTCCAAAAAGGGTCTGCTGATCGCCCTGGATAATATAGACGAGGTCATAAGGATCATCCGTTCCTCCGAGACCGTAGCCATAGCCAAGAGCAGACTTATGGAAAGCTTCGGGCTTTCTGAAGTACAGTCCCAGGCTATCGTGGACATGCGTCTGCGCACACTGACAGGTCTGGAAAGAGAGAAGCTGCAGAATGAGTATGATGAGCTGATGAAGCGCATCGCCTATCTCAAGTCTATCCTGGCAGATGAGAATGTCCTGCTGGGTGTTGTAAAGAAAGAACTGCTGGAAATCAGAGAAAAATATGGAGATGACCGCCGTACATCCATCGGGATAGATGATGACGAGATCACCATAGATGACCTGGTAGATCCGGAGAATAGTGTCATTTCCATGACAAAGCTGGGATATATAAAGAGAATGTCCATGGATACATTCAGGACCCAGAACAGGGGTGGTCATGGTATAAAGGGTATGGCCAAGCTGGATGAAGACTGCATCACCCATATCATGGCGGCCAACACCCACGATAATATCCTCTTCTTTACAAGTCGGGGCCGCGTTTTCAGGCTCAGGGGCTATCAGATTCCCGAGGCTTCCAGAAACGCCCGCGGAACCGCTCTTGTAAATATTCTGGATCTGGAGGCTGAGGAGAGTATCAGGGCTATGATTCCCATCCGCGAATACAGCACAGACCAGTGTCTGATCATGGCTACCGCCGGCGGTCTGGTCAAGAAGACTTCCATTACGGAATATGATAATATCCGCCGCAAGGGCCTGATCGCCATCGCCCTGCGCGAGGGGGATGACCTGGTAGCTGTAAAGCTGACAGAAAGGAATGAGAAGATCTTTC
>CADAMO010000263.1 GCA_902788995.1 Oscillospiraceae bacterium | reverse complement strand
CCCATAGATATTGTCGCTCGTGGCGTAATCGCCCTCATGCGAATTGAGATAGTACACGCCGCCGAATTTAGAGATCCAACAGGCGTCGTTCTGCCAACCGTTTTCGATCTCTACCATTTTCGGTTCCTCGGCGAGTGAGATCATATCCTCGTTCAGACGCGCAATGTAATAATGGTCGGCGCCGAGCGTATAGCCCCACATGATATATGGCGTTTGGTTTTCATCGTCGTCAATGAAAACGGTGGGATCGTAAGAAGGCGTTTCGGCGAGGCGCGGCGGCAGCAGCGGCGCGCCCAGTGCGTCTTTATACGGCCCCGCGGGGCCTTTTTCGCTCACCATCACGCCGGTCTGATACTGCTGCTGTGAAAAATAGAAATAGTATTTGCCGTTTCGCTCGGCGGAATCCACCGCGTAGCATTCTTCGCATTGTCCGAGAAAGGTGTCCTCCGGATGAACCGTCGCTTCCAATTTCCAATTCACCAAATCATCCGAAGAGAAGATCCGCCAGTCGTCCATGCGGAAGATCGGCTGGCCTGGGCCTCTGTCATGCGAAGAAAAGAGCCACGCCTTGCCGTTATAGATATGCACATGCGGATCGCACACGCCCATATCGGGAAAAATACGGATAAAGTCTCCGTCCGGGAGCTTCATATCGTCGACCTCCTGCGCTTTCTGTTTTGATGAAAAAATACGGGAAGTGAATTCCCCGAATGCTTCTCCGAAGGGCAAAGGCGCGGGCGTGATTCTGAGCGCCCAGTCGGTGGCCGTTGGCTTTTCGCCGATGCAGTACGTGCCGAGCGCCGACGCTCGGAAAGCCCCTATCCTTCCGTATTCTCCGCTGATAGGATCATACCACTGATACTCGTATCTGGCAAGCGGTTTTAAATGACCGAGTGTTCCGGTTTCCTTGCCGCCACGGGAATCCGTGTTGGGCCGTTCGGCAACGGAAGGGTCAGCAAAGGAATAGAAATACAACACAATTTCAGATCGGTCCTCATTGGCGGCGCACAGGCCGTAAACCCCTCCATGGGGCATAAACCAGCCTTCGTCGTCAAAGCGCGGGGCGGGATCAGTTCCCACCATTTGCCGTCCTCCAAAAAGGAGCGCATATATCCCGTTTGATAAGTACTCGGGTAGTCCAGCGCGTCGCGCCAGGTGGCAGCCTGTTTTTTATCGGCAGTGACCGTTTGTGATATGCGAATACTATTCGATATTGATTCCATCATAACAGTCGCTGTCCAAAGGATGTCCAAAAAAAATAGAGGATTTATATAAAAAATATTATAATTTACACACAGAAAACATGCTATTGAGAAACGATTTGCTATTGGTCACAGCGCAGGCACTCCCTCTTGAAATCCTTCTCGCAATCTGCTATAATGAGAATCATCGGAATACGGTTGGGGGGACAGACAGATATGACGATCGGTTTCGGGACGCTGACGGCGCTTTTTCCTCTGGTTCTTCTGCTTTTCGGACTTGTGTTTACGGTCGTTGTAGATTCGTACCTCCGGCGGGATCACCGAAAAATCATGCTGATCATTCTGGCGTTGTGCGCGACCCTAATCGTTCAGAATCTTTGGGAAAACGATCTGTTTGTCAGCCGCACGGGTCTGCTTCTGAAGGGCTTTCTCTCCGCTTACGGTTTTGCCGTACGCCCAGTGATCCTGATCCTGTTTTTGCAAATCGTACAACCGGACGGCAAAAAATGGCCGCTGTGGGCGTCTGCCGGGGTCAACGCGGCGCTGTATTTCAGTTCGCCCTTAACGAAATGGTGTTTCCAGATACGGGAATTCGATTTCGCTTTTCTGCGCGGACCGCTGTGGATCAGCAGCTTCATACTCAGCGCGGTCCTGTTGGCTTTATTGCTGTTGCGTTCGCTTTTTCTCTTTCGTGAAACAAAAAAACTCGAACAGCTGATCCCCGTTTTTGTTGCGGTTTGCATCATTGCTGCCCTTGCGCTCGATCTGTGCGTTGGCATGGAGCCGCAGCCGGTTTCATTCCTGACGATTGCCATCGTTGCGGGCGTTGTATTTTACTATATCTGGCTGCACTTTCAGTTCGTCCACGCGCGCGAAAAAGACATGGAAGCCGCGCAGCGCGTAAAAATCATGATGACGCAGATCCGGCCGCATTTTCTGTTCAATGCACTCAATACCATTCGCGCCTTGTATGCAAAGGATCCGCCGCTGGCGGACAGTACGCTGGAAAATTTCAGCAGCTATCTGCGGCAGAATCTGGATATCCTGAACGATGCGGATCTGATCCCGTTTTCAAAGGAGCTGGAGCATACCCGGCTGTATGCGGAAATTGAAACACAGCGTTTCCCGAACGTTCGTGTGGACTACCGGATCGAAGACAGGGATTTCACGCTCCCCGCTTTAACGGTCCAGCCCCTTGTGGAAAACGCGATCCGCCACGGCGTTCGCGGCAGAAAGGATGCCCTCGTGACGGTAACCGCCGTTCGCGAAGCGGATTTTCACCGTATCACCGTGGAGGATAACGGCGTGGGCTTTGATCCCGACGGGCTGAAAACTTCCGACAGATCGCATATCGGAATTGAAAACGTGAGAAGCCGTGTGGAGCTGCTTTGCGAGGGCACTGTGACGCTGAAGAGCGCGCCGGGAAACGGCACTTCCGTTACGCTGCTGATTCCGGACGCATCGAATAAACAGATAAAGGAGGGACCCAAATGCATGTGATCTGCGTGGACGACGAGCCTTTGGCTGCAGAATATACCGTAAAACAGTGCCAGCTCGTACCAGGGGTAGAAGACGCGACCGGCTTTACTGATGCGTTTGACGCGCTGGAATGGATCAAAAGCCACCCCACGGAGCTTGCCGTGCTGGATATCAACATGCCTCAGATCAACGGGATCACGTTGGCTGCACGGATCAAAGAAATCACACCGCAAACGGCGATCCTGTTCCTTACCGCATATAAGGAGTACGCATTCGACGCATACGAGGTCCATCCTGCAGGGTATCTGCTCAAGCCCGTATCGCAGGAAAAGCTGGCGGCGGAGATCGCTTATGTCTGCCGCGCTCCGCATGCTCCCGGCCCCACACATATCAGGATCACGACCTTCGGCGAGTTTGACGTCTACGTGGACGGGAAACCGGTGGGATTCAAACTTGCAAAAGCGAAAGAGATCCTTGCCTTTCTTGTGGATAAGCAGGGTGCCGGCGCAACCCGCGCCGAGCTGTTCGCCGCCGTTTGGGAAGACCGGCCATATGACCGCAAGATGCAAAAACAGATTGACGTATACATTCGTTCTTTGCGGGAGACGCTTCGTGAATACGGGATTCCGGAAATTGTGGAGATGGAAAAAGGAATACTCCGCATGAGGCCGGAAACATTTCTCTGCGACGTTTATCTGTTTTACTCCGGCGATTGCGACGCTGTGAACGCCTATCGCGGAAAATACATGAGCGCCTATTCCTGGGCCAGCATTTCTGAAGGCGCGCTGGATCGTGAGGCAACAAAAAGGCAAATTCATTAAATAAAAATATTAAAAATATTACTCAGACCGCTCTTTTTTTCGTAAAAAAGAGCGGTTTTCTTTGGACATCCTTTGGACGCAGCATATTATAATAAATTGTGAATTATAAGTTCCGGAGGTATACTTATGAAAACCACACGGTTACAGAAAATTCTCGCGGTCATGCTGTCTGCTTTGCTGCTG
>CADAMO010000262.1 GCA_902788995.1 Oscillospiraceae bacterium | reverse complement strand
CTTGAGGTTCAGGATGCTATGAAGATTATAGACTGAACGGCGAGGGTTCAGGATGGACCACTTCGCACATTAGAGGATGCGGAGGGGTGGATGGGATCAAAAATTATTTGTGATACAGCTTCTTCGTCTGGCTACGGGGTTCGCAGGTGAGGTGGACGCCCAGCTTTTTGAAGGTCTGCTGGTCCACGGTGGAGAGGATCACCGAGGAGTGGGCCTCCAGCCCGCGGAGCTTGGGAAGCTGCTCCAGCGCCCGCTTGGCCACGGGGTTGGTGGCGGCGCAGATGGACAGGGCAATGAGCACCTCTTCCACGTGCAGGCAGGGGTTGTGGTTGCCCATGTTCTCAATTTTCAGCTGCTGAATGGGCTCGATGATGGCCGGGGACAGCAGCGGGATCTCGTCCGGAATGTTGGCCAGGCGCTTGATGACGTTGATGAGCATGGCGGAGGATGCGCCCAGCAGCGCGGAGGTCTTGCCGGTGATCACGTCGCCGTTTTCCATCTCGATGGCGGAGGCCGGCTTGCCGGTCTCTTCCGCCTTATCCAGCGCCGCCTTCACACAGGGGCGGTCTTCGGTGGAGATGCCCAGCTGGTTCATCAGCAGCTCGATGCGGTGCACCACGGCGCTGTCTGAAAGACCTTGGCGGGCCAGACAGGCGCTCTCGTAATAACGGCGGATGACCTCCTGCTTGGCGGCGGCGCAGACCGCGTCGTCATCCACAATGCAGAAGCCCGCCATGTTGACGCCCATATCCGTAGGGGATTTATAGACCGACTCGCCCGCGATTTTGGTGAGGATGGCGTTCAGCACCGGGAAGATCTCCACGTCGCGGTTATAGTTGACGGTGGTCTGACCGTAGGCCTCCAGATGGAAGGGGTCGATCATGTTCACGTCGTTGAGGTCGGCGGTGGCCGCCTCATAGGCCACGTTCACCGGATGCTTGAGGGGCAGGTTCCAGATGGGGAAGGTCTCGAACTTGGCATAGCCGGCCTTGTGGCCCCGCTTGTTTTCATGATAGAGCTGGGACAGGCAGGTAGCCATTTTGCCGCTGCCGGGGCCGGGGGCCGTGACCACGATCAGCGAGCGCTCCGTCTCGATAAAGTCGTTTTTGCCGTAGCCCTCGTCGCTGACGATCAGCGGGAGGTTGGCGGGGTAATCCGCGATGACGTAGTGGCGGTAGACCTTCATGCCGAGGTTTTTCAGCCGGTGCTCAAACTGGATGGCGGCGGGCTGTTCGGTAAACTGGGTGATGCACACGCTGCCCACGTACAGGCCGAACTCGCGGAACGCGTCGATCAGACGAAGGCAATCCACGTCGTAGGTGATGCCCAGGTCACCGCGGCGCTTGTTCTTTTCGATGGCGTCCGCGCTGATGACGATGACCACCTCCGCGTCGTCCCGCAGCTCGTAGAGCATGCGGATCTTGCTGTCGGGGTGGAACCCGGGCAGCACGCGGGACGCATGGAAGTCGTCGAACAGCTTGCCGCCGAACTCCAGATACAGCTTGCCGCCGAACTGGGCGATGCGGTCCTTGATGTGCTGCGACTGCATGCTGACGTATTTTTCGTTATCGAAACCCAATTTTGCCATAATTTCACTCCTCCCGGCTTTCAATAAAATTATTCCCGCCGTGTCAGACGGGAATAATGCGTAAAATTCGTATCAACCGGCCGTGATCAGCGGATAACGCCCTTGGAGAGGATCTCGTCGCCCCGGAACCAGTAGTGGGCCAGCACGTCGTAAGAAGCGCCCTCTTCCAGCGAGAGATTGCCCGCCAGCACGTATTTTTCGGCCGTGGTGGCGTTGCCCTCCACCGCGATATCCTTGTTGCGCTCGATGCCGGCCTTTTTGATGTACTTCAGCAGCTTTTGAGCGGCCTTGACGTACTTTTTCTTTTTGCCCTTCCACTTTTCCACGTAGCCGAATTCGGAGGCAAAGGCGGTTTTGAACTCAAGGGAGCCGAAGGAACCGGCCACCTTGGTGTTCCACGCGTCAAACACCGCGTCTTTTCTGCTGACGTTGCCGCAGGCCAGCAGGTACAGCGGCTCATACAGCTCGGCAAACTCCGGGGCGTTGTCGCGCAGACCGACGATGATGTCCTTCTTGGGGCCGGGCTTCATATCGTCAATGGACTTGACGGACTTTCCGCGACCACGGAAAAAGAAGAACGACAAAACGCCGCCCGCGACAGCGGACAGAACGCAGATCAGTACAATCAACGGAGCAGGAAAAAACAGTATCATCTTATTATCTCCCTCGGTTCGATTTCGACAGGAATAAACAGTATAACTAACAACATTATAAAGAAAGATTGGTTGTTTGTCAACAAGTTAAATGAATTTTTTGCGCGCCCGGCCGTTTTTTCGCTTTTTCTTCGGGCCTCACGGCAGCCTTCTGCGCAGCAGATCCCCCGGCGCAAGGCGGTGGGGACACTCGACGGTGACCTTTTCCTGCACCAGATGGGCGGTATCCCGCTCCAGCCCGTCCTCGCCGACGATGCGTTCCACCGGGAAGGACAGCCCCATGGAGGAGGGGGAAAGGATCTCCAGCGTATCGCCCACGGAAAACCGATTGCGCTGTTCCACCACGTACCGGCCGCCGCCCAGGTCCTCCAGCACCACGCCGATAAAG
>CADAMO010000261.1 GCA_902788995.1 Oscillospiraceae bacterium | reverse complement strand
CGCAGCGCCCCACGCCGCAGCGGCTCAGCCGCAGAAGGAACCTCCTCAACCTGCCGGGTTTTTTGCGGATAAGCCGGATATTCCGGTGGACGAGATCTTCGGAAAGGAAGGTGACGGGCAGTGAAGCAGGTCAAACAGCGCACGTTTCTTGTCGCCCTGCTGGTCCTTCTCTTGTTGACGGGCACCGTGATCTTCTGTGTCAAGTATGCCGTCAGCGGGCGTGAATGGGCCGAATTCCCCGCCAACGGCCACGCCTATACGGAGGGCCGCCTCTCCTCGGGACAGATCCTGGACCGCAACGGCGTCCTGCTCTACGACGCCGCCTCCGGCCAGTACGCCGAGGACGGCGAACTGCGCATGGCCACGCTACACGCGGTGGGCGACCCCGACAACAACATCTCCACCTCGGCCAAAGCCGCTCTGGACAGCCATCTCATCGGCTACAACTTCCTCACCGGCACCACCACAGGCGGGCACCGGCTCTATCTCACCCTTGACGCCGAGCTCAACCGCACCGCCTACGAGGCTCTGGCTGGACGGAAGGGCACCGTGGCTGTTTACAACTATCAGACCGGTGATATCCTGTGCATGGTGTCCACTCCGACCTTTGACCCCGCCGATCCCCCGGAGATCAGTGACGACGACGAGGGTTACGAGGGCGTCTATCTCAACCGCTTCCTCTCCTCCGCCTTTCCCCCCGGTTCCGTCTTTAAGCTGGTCACTGCCGCCGCCGCTGTGGATCATATCCCGGACCTGTGGGACCGCACCTTCACCTGCAGCGGCAGTGTGGACATCGAAGGCGACCGCATCACCTGCCCCTACGCCCACGGTCAGATGGATTTTCGCGACGCCCTGGCCTGCTCCTGCAACGGCGTATTCGCCCAGCTCGCCGTGGAATTGGGCGGCGACACGCTCCGGAGTTATGCCGAAAGCGCCGGATTGCTGTCGGAGCACACCGTCAGCGGTATCCCCGCCGCATCCGGCAGCTTTGAGGTCAGCAGCGGCAGCCAGCTGGGCTGGTCCGGCGTGGGACAGTTCAACGACTTGGTGAATCCCTGCTCCCTGCTGACTCTGATGGGCACCATCGCCGGCGACGGCACGGCGGCGCAGCCCCGTCTCATCGCCCGGGAGACCTCTATGAGCGGGATCTCCCGGACTACGGACGTGGATGCGGAATCGATAAGCACATGGAGCAAAAGCACCTGCCTGCTTCTCCGGAACATGATGCGCAACAACGTCACCGCCTCCTATGGACAATACCGCTTCGGCGATCTGCCTGTCTGCGCCAAGTCCGGCACGGCGGAGGTGGGCGTCGGGGAAGCGCCCCACTCCTGGTTCTGCGGATTCCTGGATGACCCGGACACCCCGCTGGCCTTTGTGGTGCTGGTGGAAAACGGCGGCAGCGGTGTTGACGCGGCGGGTTCCGTGGCGGCCGCCGTGCTTCAGCAGGCTGTCACGGGAGAATAGCCGGGTTCCGCTTGACAGGCCGCCGGGAACGGTGGTATAATAGCCTCACGATCCAAGGGGCGCTGGCGCAAAGCCGGCTGAGACACAGCGTAACGCCGCTGTGACCCTCGAACCTGATCCGGGTAATGCCGGCGTAGGAATGCGGAGATATTTCACGGTCTTCTTTTGCACGATGGCGCCGATGTGCCCATCGTGCAATTTTTGTGTGTGAAAGGACTGCAAACAAATGAAAGAGAACAAGACCCTGATGCTGGCCGAGGGCGGCGTGTGCATCGCTCTGTCCCTGGCTCTGAGCTATCTGAAGATCCCCATCGGCCTGACCTTCGGCGCTTTTGGCGGCTCTATCGACCTGGTGATGATCCCGCTGATCATCTTCGCCGTGCGCTGGGGCATGGGCTGGGGTGTTCTGGCCGGGCTGGCCTTCGGTACGCTGAAATACTTCGTGGCCAACGGATGGGCCGTCAGCTGGGTCTCCATTATCTTTGACTATTCCCTTGCCTATGCCGCCGTGGGCCTGGCCGGCCTGCTGCGCCGCCGCTGGAAGCTCCTGCCCCTGGCTGCGCTGATCGGCTGTGTGGGACGCTTTATCATCCACTATATCAGCGGCGTCACCGTGTATGCCCAGTACATGCCTGAGGAGTTCATGGGCATCACCAAGCTGACCCCTCCCCTGTACTCTCTCCTCTATAACGGCACCTACATGGTCCCCAACACCATCCTGGCCGTCGTGCTCTGCGCTCTGCTGGCGCTGCCGCTGGAAAAGTATTTCAGCAAGAAGTCCTGACCTCGACCTTGCGCCGTCCGCCTTCACTCCGGGGGCGGACGGTTTTTTTCTGGGTTAATGAAAAAAACTGTTGACAAACGCTTTGAAATCTGTATAATAGTTTTTGTTCGTCAGGAACACAGCGGGATTGTGTAAAGGTAGCACAGCGGACTCTGACTCCGTATGTGAGGGTTCGAATCCTTCTCCCGCTGCCAAAAGAAACAGACCGCCATACGGCGGTCTGTTTTTCTATGCAGAAAGGGTGCAAGCGATGCTGGAATTTCTGGAAGAGAAAAGCGGCGAGAAGAAAGTCGAATTTCTGGAGCTGATCTATGATCTGATTTTCGTCTATGTCATCGGACGGAACAACTCCCTGCTCCACGCCATGGAAGACGGATTCATCGGGGCCGAGACGTATCTGACCTAC
>CADAMO010000260.1 GCA_902788995.1 Oscillospiraceae bacterium | reverse complement strand
CCCCGGAAGAAGCTCCTGCACATCTCCGACGTTTCCGCCGGCATAATATTGGCCAGAACGGAGATCACGCCCTTGCCACCCAGGGACAGAATGGGCACGATCTGATCGTCGTTGCCGGAGTAAATATCAATCTTATCCCCGCAGAGGGCCGCCTCCTGGGCGATCTGGGAGATATTGCCGCAGGCCTCTTTGATGGCGACGATGTTGGGGTGCTCCGCCAGCACCGCCACGGTTTCCGGCAACAGGTTGCAGCCGGTGCGGCTGGGTACGTTATAGAGAATGCAGGGCTTGGTGGAGGCGTTCGCCAGCCCCTCGAAAAAGGCGATCAGCCCCTTCTGGGTGGCCTTGTTATAATAGGGGGTCACCAGCAGCATGGCGTCCGCACCCACTTCGCAGGCGTACTGGGTCAGCTGCACCGCGTACTCATAGTCGTTGGAGCCGGTCCCGGCGATCACCGGAACCCGTCCCGCTACCTGATCCACACAGAACTTAATCGCTTCTTTATGTTCCTCGTCCGTCAGGGTGGAGCCTTCGCCGGTGGTACCCACCGCCACGATCGCGTCAACGCCCTGGTCGATCTGCCATTCGATCAGCCGGGCGAACTGGGGATAATCCACGCCGTCTTTGGTGAGAGGGGTGATGATCGCGGTGCCCGCGCCGGTAAAAATCGTGTTTTTCATGAACTGTTACCTCCGTAAAATATAAGAAAAAAGAGACCAACCTGAATATGCGGCCGTCTCCCGAAAAAATACACAGTGATATTTTTCGATAGCGCTCCGCATTACTGCGACAGCAGTACGGATCTTCTCCGCAATGCCAGCGAACTGCCCGCCGCGGCAGCCGCTTCGGCGCCCGCGCCTTTCCCCCACGGCTCTGGCAGCCGTCTTTGTGAGGTACTCTTCTTGGGCGCGCCTCTATCTTATCGCACATTATACCACAGGCAGAACGGAATGTCAACCGGGTGTTCGATGAAAGAAATCAATCGGATATATCATGAAAAGTGTTGAATCACCGGGGCGGATCTCATCGCCTCCGTCGGCCAAGCAGCAGGCAGACCGGCAGCGCCGCCAAAAAGGCAGCCGCAAAGACGATCCACGGCAGCAGCATGCGCCCGGCGGTGTTTCCCCAAAGAAAGAAGAACACCCCAAGACAGCACAGCAGCCCGAATGCGGTTGTGGCCAGCGCGATCAGCGCAGACCGTCTGAATCTGTCCTTCATGAGAACGCCTCCCGGAAATAATCGGATACCATCCCCAGACAGACCGGGTCCGCCGGCAACCCTGCGTGGCTTCTGCCGTCCAGCCGCTGCAACGTCGCGTTATGATAGGAGGAGGCCAGCGATTCAGAGCTGGCAAGGGGCACGGTGCGGTCGTCGGCAGAAGCGATCACCAGCGGCGTCACCTTCACGCTTTTGGCAAAAACGCAACTTTCCATTTTGAAGGTGACCAGCCCCCGCAGCAAGGGGCTTCGGAACACCGGCAGAAAGTTGTTGTATAAATCATAGCCGTCCACATAGGGGGCGATCAGCGCCAGCGCGGCGGTTTCCCGGTTAGCGGCCACGTAATTGGCAGGCCCGGTGCCGATGCTGTACCCGCACACGCCGATCACGTCGTCCGTCCGGCGCAGATAATCGTAAGCGGCAAGGGCCGTCTCCTTCACGGTCGCTTCCGTCGGCCGGCCGGGCGCGCCGCCGTAACCGGGATAGTCAAATACCGCCAGGTCGAACCCGGCGAAATATCCCGCCCGGACGCTCTCGCAGAGGGCCCGCAGCTTCGCGGAGCCCGTCTCACCGTTGCCGTAGAAATAGAGGATCACCGGCGCGCCGCTTTCGCCGCAGCGGAACCGCCAGCCGGAGAGCCGCCCGCCGTCTTCTTCGATCCGCTCCACCTGCGGCATGGATGCCAGCGCCGCCTCCGACGCGGCGTCGGCGTTCGGATGAAAAATCGCCACGGGTCCGAACCACCAGATCCCCGCCACAGTAAACAACGCCAGATTAAACGCGAAAATCAAGCAGAATTTCACGATCCCCGTTAAGACATTTCTCCTGCGGAAAACCAGCAGCACCATCAGCGCGAAGACGAAGGACGCCAGCGCCGCGGACAGCAGCCCCGCCGCGATATCCCGGTAGGCGGGGGCCAACAGCAAAAGGCCCGCCGCAAGGAAGGCGGCGATGACCGTCGCCGCCCCCAGCGCGGGCAGAAGCACGCGGCGTTTTTCCTGTGCGTTTGTATTCATAAAATCATCCGTTTCGATTTTCGATATGATCTGGCGCGAATCCTTTTTTTGCCGGAGTGGGAAAACCGCGTCCCGTGTGTGCTTCGCACTTGAGAAACCCCTTGATAGGGTTTCTCAAACTCTTCCTGATCTTTTTGAACGATAAAGATTTCGCCCGCTGCGGCGGGCGCCTCAGGGCTCCGCCCCGAGACCTCGCCAGCCTTTTGAAAAAGGCTGGACCGAAAACTTTTATTGCTGCCGCAAAAATGGCATAGAGACTGATTACAGATAGTGTTCCGCCACCGCCCAGATCACGGCGACAACCAGCGCGGGCAACATATTCCCCGCGCGGAATTTCTTACCGAAGGAGAGGTTCACCCCGATGCAGAAGATCATCACCGCGCCCACCAGCGACAGGTCGGAAATGGCGGTGCCGATATGGAGGATC
>CADAMO010000259.1 GCA_902788995.1 Oscillospiraceae bacterium | reverse complement strand
CTATTAAAGCGCAGGGATTTCGCCCGCTGCGGCGGGCGACTCAGGGCTCCGCCCCGAGACCTTGCCAGCCTTTTGAAAAAGGCTGGACCGAAAACTTTTCATTCTTTTTTCATCCCACAAAAATCCGTGATGAACCGAAAAAAATGCGCCCCCCCCGCAGCGCGGCACCTGCGATTTGACCGACAATTGATTGATAAACAATCCCCTGCTTCTCCGCAGGGCGGCATAAAACGAGCAAGCCGCGCCGTCCTGACCGACGGCGCGGATGCTTTTCAGAGATGTCTTATTTAAAGGAGGTAGATAATAGTCTTGTTTACAACTACAGTATATAGTCGTCAACTTAAACGGAACTTAGAAAATATTGTATTGAAAAGAAAAATATGACGTTTTTATGCCAGCGCGACGGCGGCGCGATAGCCGGAGGAGGTGGCGTTCTGAATGCGGCCCACCTTCACGGCGTCGCCCACGGGAATCACGTTTTCAAAACCGGCGTTTTTCAGCTCTTCGCACAGAAGTGTATTGCTGAAGGATCCCAGCGCCAGTACCACCGCGTCCACGTCCAGCTCTTGCTGCGTGCCGTTCTTCACGTTCTCGATCACGATCCGGTCCTTATACAGCTCGCAGAGCTTCTCCCCTGTCAGGATCTCCGTTCCGTTGGCTTTCAGCCGGGGCAGGATATCGTCGGTGTGCTGCATCCACGTGCCGGGGGCCACGGTGGGGGCCATTTCCACCACCGTCACCCGGCAGCCCTTTTCACCCAGGAAATCCGCCGTCTCAAGGCCCGTCATGCCGGAGCCGATCACGGCGACCTTCTTGTTTTCCAGCTTCACCTTTTCGGTGAGCACGTCCTCAAAGGTCAGGATGTCCTCAAAGCGGTATTCGCCCTCAAAGAAGGGCTTCAGCGGGCGGCTGCCCACGGCGCAGAACACCGCGTAGGGGGCGTAGGCCTTCACGGTCTCCGGCGTGGCCTCCACGTTATAGACGATCTCCACGCCGTTCTCTTTGCACATGGCGGTGATATCCTCGATAAACCAGCCGATCTTGTCCTTTTTGGGGGGCGTTTCGGCAAGGATCAGCTGCCCGCCGGGGGCGGCGTTCTTTTCCAGCACCGTGACGGAGAAGCCCCGCAGCGCCAGGATATAGGCGGCGGTGAGGCCCGCGGCCCCCGCGCCGACGACAACCACCTTGCGGCCGTCGCCGTCCTTGACCAGCTTCTCTTTTTCGTGGCCCACGAAGGGGTTGACCGCGCACTCGCCGTGGCCGCCGATATAGGCGTTGTTCTGCATGGATTCGATGCAGTTGAGGCAGCAGATGCAGCGGCGGATGGGTTTGCCCTCTTTGGCCTTGTTGGCCCAGTCGGGGTCGGCGATGTGGGGGCGTCCCAGGGAGACCATGTCCTGGGTCCCCTCCTCCAGCTGCCGCTCCGCCTGTTCCGGGGAGCGGATCAGGTTGGCGGCGATGACGGGGATTTTCACCGCGTCCTTGACCGCTTTGGCCATGTATTTGCGCCAGCCCGGCTCGAAGGAGACCGGCTCCAGCCAGTAGTTGAAGGTATCGTAGCCCGCGCTGGAAACGTCGATGGCGTCGATACCGAGGGATTCCAGATACTGCGCGATCTTCACGCCCTCTTCCAGACCGTAACCCTTCTCCGGCTGGCCGATATACGAATAGCACTCGTCCACCGTCAGGCGCACGATCAGCGGGAAATCCTTGCCGCAGACCTCCCGGATGCCGTTGATGATATTGGTGATGAACCGCATACGGTTTTCAAAGCTGCCGCCGTACTCGTCGGTGCGATGATTGGTGACGGGGCTGAAAAACTGCTGCAGCAGGTAGCCGTGGGAGGCGTGCAGCTCCACGCCGTCGCAGCCGGCGGCCTTGACGCGTCTGGCGCCGTCGATGAAGTTCTGCTCCAGCTCCTTGATCTCGTCGTGGGTCAGGGCGCGGACGCGTCCCCCGGCGAAATAGGCGGGCTCACACTTGGAGGGCGCCACGGAGGAGGGTACGATATCCTTTTTCAGGAGCGTGGGGCCCACGGCGGGGGTCAGCTTGTAAAGCAGCTTGCCGTAAAGGCCCTTGGTGGCCTGCTCCGCCTTGATGCTCATGGGAACGGTGCCCACCAGCAGGCCCACGTTCTGGCGGCCCGGATGGTGCAGCTGCACGAACAGCTTGGCCCCGTGGTTGTGGATGCGCTGGGCCAGCTCGGACAGCGGCGCGATGTGGTCGTCGGAGCTGACGGAAAGCTGGGCGAAGGCCGCCGCGCCGGTCTTGTCGTTGATACGGGTGATCTCGGTGATGATGAGGCCAGCGCCGCCCTTGGCCCGCGCCTCGTAATAATCCAGCATCTTTTCGGTGGGCTTGCCGTCAAACCGGCCGAAACCCATCAGCATGGGGGCCATGACGACGCGGTTGCGGATCTCACAACTGCCAATTCTGATCGGCGTAAACAGCAGTTTCTCACTCATCCCAGCTTACCCCCGTGCCGTTTTTCATGTTTTCCTTGAACTCGTTGAATTTGCGTTTTTCAAGGCCCCAGAATTTCGTGGATGCCGGCTCACCACTCTCAAGATATGCTACATACTCCTTCAGGAGACGCTCCATATACTTTTCCTGCCACTCCGGCACACGCTCCATAAACAGTTTCCAGTCTTTTTTCTTGATTTCCATACCCTT
>CADAMO010000258.1 GCA_902788995.1 Oscillospiraceae bacterium | reverse complement strand
CGCCATGCCCACGCAGCCGTAGGCGGGCAGCATGGCCTGCAGTACGACCATCCATTCGGGGGTGGCCTCCTGCACGCCCAGCACGTCCGGGGCCACCTTCAAGATCTCCCGCACGACGATATTGCGCCGCAGCATGGCAGGGGTACCGTTGACGTCCGCACAGCGCACGTTGAAGGACATGACCCGCAGGTCGTCCTCCGCCTTCTCCGTGGGGGGAATGATGGGGAATTCACGCCCCGCCATGCCGTCCTTCCATTTCACGCCGGCAATGGACAGCGACGCCATCAGCGTCAGGAACATGGATACGATTTTTTGAAACAATACGGAAAACATCGCCATTCTCCTTTCTTCTCATTTTTATTATAAAAACAATGCAAAAGGCTGTCAACGATAATTTGATGAATGAATCCGTTTTTTGCGTCAATACTGTCATTGAGCAAACAGGAACACGGGGGAAACGATATGAAACGAAGGTCAAAAATCAGGATCGCGGCGTTTTCGGCGGCGGTTTTCACGGCCATGCTGGCGTGGGCGGTGACGGCCACGGTGAAGGCGGACCGCTTCGGGCGGCAGCTGCGGATCAACGACCAGCAGGCGCTGACCCAGCTGTGCGAATATTTCGACAACATTGAGGTCAGCCTGATGAAAAGCCTCTACGCCAATTCGGACAATATGCTTTCGGTGTTGTCCTCGGACCTGCAAAAGCAGGCCACCGGGGCCAAAACGAGCCTTGCGTCCCTCTCCTCCGGCGACACGGCCATGCTGAACACCTACAAATTCTTGTCGCAGGTGGGAGAGTACACCGCCTCCCTCAACAAAAAAGCGGCGGCAGGCGGCGCGTTCACGCAGGAGGACCGGGAAACGCTGGAAAAACTGCTGGGCTACGCCGCGGCGCTTTCCACCCGGTTCGACCACATGGCAGACCTGATGAACAGCGATTATTTCTCATTCGAGGCGCTGGATCAGAACATGAAGACCGTGGAAAAGGGCAGCGAGCAGATGGTAAGCTTCTTGGACAGCGCCGCCGACGCGGAGGACGCCATGACCAACTTCCCCACCCTGATCTACGACGGGCCCTTCTCCGACAACATCCTGTCAAAGGAATCGGAGCTGCTGAAGACGGCGGAGCCGGTATCTTTGCAGCAGGCAAGGGAGAAAGCCTGCGCCTGTATGGGGGCGCAGGACAGCGACCTGATCGACGACGGGGAGACCAACGGGCGCATCGCCGCGTATAACTTCCGCGTCAACGGAAAAACGATCGCCGTCTCCAAAAACGGGGGCTATCTCGTCTATATACTGTCGGACGCGCAGGTGGGCTCCGCCAAGCTGACGGATACGGACGCCATTGAAAACGCCGCGGCGTTTTTATACAACGTGGGCTACCGGGGGCTGATGTCCACCTACTACGCCGTGAACGACGGCGTCTGCACCGTGAATTTCGCCTACGTGCAGGACGGCTATATCTGCTATCCCGATCTGATCAAGGTGGGGGTCTCCCTCAGCGACGGCGGGATCGTCACGCTGGACGCCTCCGACTACCTGATGAACCACGTGGAGCGGGCGCTGCCCGCCGTGGCCGTATCGGCGGAAGCGGCGGCCGCCGACGTGGCGGAGACGCTGACCGTGAAAAAGACGGCGCTGGCGGTGATCCCCACCGACGGCGGCGGGGAGAGCTTCGCCCACGAACTGCTGTGCGAGACGGCGGACGGCCAGGACGTGCTGGTGTATAAGGACGTTACCACCGGCAAGGAGGACGATATCCTGATCCTGCTGTATTCCGACCACGGGGTGCTGACGAAGTAGCACGGCGCCATGCGCCGTTGGCAGGCAATAGGCAATAGGCAATAGGCAGTAGGCAATAGGCAATAGGCAATAGGCAATAGGCAATAGGCAATAGCAGGGACAGGGCGGGAAACGGAATACGGAATGCGGAATTGTCGGGCCGCAGCACGCAGCCTCGGGTGCGTCACACGGCGCAAAACGATATGATTCAACGCCCCCTGATCTTTTGCAGATTCCCCGCCCCGCCGTCGGGGCGGTCATTCCACAACCATCATTCATCGGAAAGAGGTGAGAACGATGAAATATGTATCCGTTATTCTGGCGGGCCTTGCGCTGCTGGGCGTGCTGTTCACCGGCTGCGACAAAAAGGACGGCGCGGTGACCACCACGCAGCTTTCCGGCAGGACCGATATGACCACCGAGCCGGAGCGCACCACGGAAACGCTGAAGGACAAGCTGGACGACGCCATGGAGACCGTCAGCGAAAAGGTCTCCGACGCGATGGAGACCGTCAGCGAGAAGATCTCCGAGGCCGGGTCCACCATCCGGGAGGGCCTCACGGACCTTTCCGAAGCCATGACCGGCGACGGAAACGTCACCGACAGGCCGTAACGTCGGCGCATACACGAAAAAAGGTTCATCACGGATAATTGTGGGGCAGCGGCAAAAGGGATTTGTAGGGATGCTTCGCATCCAGTCGGAAGTCGTGAGTCGGAAGTCGGAAGTCTCGCTGCCGCACATCTGACGGAGAAAAGAAAGACCTGCCGTCAGGCGGTATGATTAAAAATCGAGGAGCGAAGCGACCCTATTGGCGTGCGGCGCAACGCGCCGCTTCTGGCGACTGGCGACTGTTTGGCGCGCATCAGCGCGACAAACCGCCAATTTGTCACTCTGATTCTAATCCCACAGGAATCCGTGACGAACCGAAAAAAAGACAGGCACGGTCCGTCCGCGTCTGTCTTTCTGTTTTTGACGTTTTGTGATCCGCTGCGCCGGATCAGCGGTCTGCCGTGGTGATATCGCCGCCGAAGTATTTCTCCGACAGGGCGGTCAGGGTGCCGTCGGCCCGCAGCGCGTCCAGCGCCTCGTTGACCGCCGCCAGCAGGCTTGCGGTCTCTTCGCCCTTGCGCATGGGAATGGCGACGCTGGTCACCTCCGGGTCGATGGCCGCGATCTTGACGTTGGCGTCGGGATGGGCCTTCAGATAGTCGTAGAAAGTGACCTCCGCGTTCAGCGTGGCGTCGATGCGGCCGGAGAGCAGCAGCTCCATGGTCTGGTTCAGGTCGTCAACGCCGGTGACGGTGGCGCCGTACTTTTCGGCCACCTCCGCATAGGTGGAGGAGATGGTATTGGCGGTCTGCTTATCCTTCAGGTCTTCCATGGTCTGAATGGAATCGTCGTCGCCCCGCACGATAACGGCGGTGCGGTTGTAGGCGTAGGGAGTGGAGAAATCATATTTCTGCTGCCGTTCGGCCGTCACGTCCACGCCGTTGATCATAATGTCGTAGCGGCCTGCTTCCAGGCCCGCCAGCAGGCCATCCCATTCGCCCTCGATGAACCGGGCTTCCACGCCCAGCTTTTCGGCGATCTTCTGGCCGACCTCCACGTCGAAGCCCACCAGCGTATCGGTCTCGTCGTGATAGGTCCAGGGGGCCCAGGTGCCCTCCATGGCGATGGTGATGAAGCCGTTGGCCTTGATCTGCGCCAGCAGGTCGGCGGCGGCGTCCGTGCCGGTGGAAGCGGGCGTTTCGTTGTTCTTGGCGCCGGAGCAGCCGGCCAGCAGGCAAAGACAAAGCGCCAGCAGGGCGGCAACGGCGGTGATGGTGCGTTTTTTCATGGTTGCTCTTCCTCCTTGGAAAGTGTTTCCTGTAATTTCAAAAAGGCGGCGGTCCGCTCTTTTTCCGGGTGGGTAAAGATCCGCTTCGTCTCCCCCGCCTCCACCACGCGGCCGTCCTCCATGAAGACGATGCGGTTGGAGACCGTGCGGGCGAACTCGATCTCATGGGTCACGATCAGCATGGTCATGCCGTCGGCAGCGAGGCTGCGCATGACGGAGAGCACCTCGCCCGTCAGCTCCGGGTCCAGCGCGCTGGTGGGCTCGTCGAAAAAGATGATCTCCGGGTCCGTGGCCAGCGCCCGGGCGATGGCCACCCGCTGCTGCTGCCCGCCGGAAAGCTGATGGGGGTACTTGTCGGCGTGGTCCGCGAGGCCCACCCGGGCCAGCGCCTCCATGCCGATACGCTTCGCCGTGGCCTTATCCGTCTTGCGGACGACGGTCAGGCCCTCCGTCACGTTGGCCAGCGCGTTTTTGTTGAGAAACAGGTTGAACCCCTGAAACACGAAAGCGGTGTTCATCCGGTAGGCCCGGATCTCCTTCTTCGTCATCTCCTGAATGGGGCGGGTCCTGCCGTCGAAGGTGATCTCGCCCCCGTCGGCGGTTTCCAGAA
>CADAMO010000257.1 GCA_902788995.1 Oscillospiraceae bacterium | reverse complement strand
GCCCATCATCATGCTGTCGGTCACGGTCACGCCGTTGACGCGGCAGAGGTTTTTGCCGTCCTTATAGATGGTGCGCTGCAGCAGCACCGTGCCGTCTTCTTCCGCCGGAACGCCGCAGGCGGAAAGCGCCCCGGCAACTGCCGGAGACGTCTCCTCAAACATAGCGGAGACGAAGGCGTGGGAGGCCCCGGTGCGGATCAGCTCCCGGGAGGTCTTCTGCCCGGTGACGGCGTTGATGGAGTCGATGACGATGGATTTGCCCGCGCCGGTTTCGCCGGTCATCACGTTCAGCCCCCGTGAAAACTCCACGGAGGCCTTTTCAATGATGGCGATATTTTCAATTTCCAGCAGCTTCAGCATACTCAGAATCCGAACATCTCATCCAGTTTGGCTCTGACGACGGCGGCGTCCTCCTGTGTATAGCAAAGAACGAAGATCGTATCGTCGCCGGCGATGGTACCGGCAACCTCCGGCAGATCCATGGAATCCAGCGCCGCGCAGGCGGCCTGGGCCGTGCCCGCATGGCATTTGACCACCACGGTGTTCATGGCGGTATCGGTGTGCTCCACCGCGCCGGCGAGGATGGCCATATACTTGGCGTTTTCGCTATCCGCCTTGGCCCGGGGCAGGCAGTATTTATACACGCCGTTGGGCGCGGCCTGCTTGACGATCCGCATCTGCTTGATATCCCGCGAAACGGTGGCCTGCGTCACGCTGACCCCCGCCGCGTTCAGCATCCGCAGCAGGTCCTCCTGGGTGCTGATCACGTTGTTCTCGATCAGCTCCGCGATGATGGTGTGTCTGTCCTTTTTCATACGGTTCTCCTCATTTTCTGATTTCCATTTTTTGATTCAGCACGTCGATAAAGTTGTCGGGCTTCACGGAGACGAACAGCGCGTCGGTGGCAGCCCGGGTGATTTTCACCGCGCCCTCCGGGGGCAGCGGCAGCGATTCACCGCCGTCGCAGGAAAAATACACGTGTTCGCCGTTATCCCGCTGCCGGGCGGTGACCTCAAAGGCCGTATCCGCCGCGAAAATATAGGGCCGGCAGATCAGGGAGTGGGGACACACCGGCGTCAGGGAGATCACGTCCACCGTGGGCTCGATGATGGGCCCTCCCGCCGACATGGAATAGGCGGTGGAGCCGGTGGGGGTGGCGAAGATCACGCCGTCGGCGATATAGTCCGCGATCACCTTGCCGTTGGCCTTCACGGAGATATCCACCAGACGGATCTCGCGCCCCCGGGCAATGGTGACGTCGTTGATGCAGGTATCGGCGAATTTCAGTTCGCCGTCAAGATAATACTCCGCCTTCAGCATCAGCCGTTTTCTGACGGAATAATCCCCCGTCACCAGGGCGGAAAGCCGGTCCAGCTCGGACGGGTCCAGCTCGCACAGATACGCCAGCCTCCCCGCGTTGACCCCCAGCAGCTTTTTGCCGTAGGGGGCGGCCGCCTTGGCCGCGCGAATGACGGAACCGTCGCCGCCGATAACGATGATAAAATCGCAGTCCCGGTACAGGCGGTCGGTGTCCACGAAGGACGCGCCCTCAAGCGGCGGCAGGTCATTTTTCAGAGCTGCATCCAGGAGGACGGGAACGCCCAGCGTACGCAGCTTTCCGCAGACCGCCAGCGTCACCTCCGCCGCGCGTTCCCTTGTTAAATTGGGGATAACGGATACAATCATAGATACCTCTGCTTTATGATACATCAGTCGCCAGTCCGGAATCATTCCGAATTCCGAACTCCGAATTCCGCATTAAACCGGCTCGACTTTTATTTGTCCAGCGCCTCATGCGACCGTTCCACCGTCGCGACGGCGTCGATTGCAGCCGGTTCGCCGGATTTTTTCAGGTATAACAGGTACTCGATATTGCCCTCCGGGCCTTTGATGGGAGAATAATCCAGCCCCGCCACGGTAAAGCCCGTCTCTTTGGCGAAGGCGACGATGGCCTCCACCACTTCCACATGGGTGCTCTTCTCCCGCACCACTCCTTTTTTACCGACCTTCTCCCGGCCGGCCTCAAACTGCGGCTTGATGAGGCAGACACATTCGCCCGCGTCGCTCAGCAGCTCCCACACCTTCGGCAGCACCAGCTTCAGGGAAATGAAGGACACGTCCACCGAGGCAAAATCCGGCGCGTCGGGGATCTGCTCCTTTTCCACGTAACGGATGTTGGTCCGTTCCAGGTTCACGACCCGCTGGTCGCTGCGCAGCTTCCAGGCCAGCTGGCCGTAGCCCACGTCCACACAGTAGACCTTTACCGCGCCGTTTTGCAGCATACAGTCCGTAAAGCCGCCGGTGGAAGCGCCGATATCCATGCAGACCTTGCCGGTCAGGACGATGGGGAACGCCGCCATGGCCTTTTTCAGCTTATAGCCGCCGCGGCTGACGAATTCCATGCCCCCGCGGACCTCGATCTGATCGGTCTCTTTGACGGTGTCGCCCGCCTTGAGGGCCTTCTGTCCGTTGACGTAGACGTCGCCCGCCATAATGGCGGCCTTCGCCTTTTCCCGGCTCTCGCACATCCCCTGCTCCACGATATACGCGTCAAGTTGTTTTTTCTCTGCCATTCGTTTCTCCAAAATTTAGTCGTAAGTCGCCAGTCGCGAGTCGCAAGAAGTCCTCCGGACGGTCTTATGGATTATTAAGGGAATACGATTCTTTTCCCGCGGCGCAAATAGAATTGTAGCGCGGA
>CADAMO010000256.1 GCA_902788995.1 Oscillospiraceae bacterium | reverse complement strand
GAACGGATATCCGCGTCCCGCAGCCGTTCCGGCACGTCGCCGGAGGCGATCTTCAGCGCCAGCCCCTCCACCACCGCCGTCTTGCCAACCCCCGGTTCGCCGATCAGGCAGGGGTTGTTCTTCGTCCGGCGGCAGAGAATGCGGATCACCCGTTCGATCTCGTCCTTCCGCCCCGCCACCGGGTCGATCCTGCCGGCGCGGGCCTCCTCCGTCAGGCTGCGGCTGTATTTTGCCAGCGTCGGAATAGCGCTTTTCCGGGGGGCGTTTTCCCGCGTCCTTCCGGTTCCGTGCAGCGCCGCCGGTTCCGCCGACGCGGTATTTTTGGCGATCTCGGAGCACATGTCCGACGGCGCCACCCCCATCTGCGTCAGCAGGCGGTTGCCGAGGCATTTGCTGTCCTTGAGCACCGCCAGCAGCAGATGCTCCGTCCCCGCCGTATGGCCGCCCGCGCCGGAATAGCTAATGGCGTTTTCTATAATCCTCCGGCAGCGGGGCGTGATGTCCTCCACCGTCAGCTCCGTCGGCACGCCGATCCCCACGGAGCCTCTGATTTTATCGTAAAACCCGTTATACGTCACCCGCCGGGATTGCAGCACGATCCCCGCCACGCTGGTCGGGTCCTTCAGCAGCCCCGCCAGAATATGCTCGCTGCCCACGTAGGTATGGCCCATATCCTCGGCGCAGTTGACGGCGTTGTTCAGCGCCAGATTTGCCTTTTCGGAGAAACCGGTGAATTTATACATACGAATGAATGCTCCCTGTCGTCATGTGGATTGAGTTGGAAAATGGGGATTTGTCGGGGCGACGCGATGCGTCGCAGGTGTGAGGTGATAGGTGTTAGGTGTGAGAAGAAGCCTGTATCCGATAAGGGAAAAATGTTAGTTTGAAAGATCTCAAACCTCAAACCTAACACCTCAAACCTGTCGCGCCATGAGCGCGACAAACTCCCAATTTGCCGAACAAAAAAACAGCCCCGGTTTCCCGTTGCTGTTTTATTATATGGCATTTTGCGCTGATTCATTCAGTTGTCGGCGGTCTGGGTCAGTTTTTTCCGAACCAGCTGCGCCCGCAGCTCGTCCCGCCGGGCGGCGGTGAGCTTCGTCCCGGCCATCACGTTGATGGCGGCGGGCTGAAGGGAGACGAACATCTCGCTGATCACGTCCGGGTCGGCGTCGTTCAGCCCGTAGAGCGCCCCCAGCCGTACCCATGAGAGCATCTCCATCATCTCGTCGGCGGTCAGCAGCATGGCGTTTTTCAATACGCCCTCTGCCCGTGTGATCCGGTCCCTCACGCCGATGTCCTTCACCAGTTCCGCCGCGGCGGCGTGTTCACGGGTGGCGATCTGCATGGCGAGGGATTTCAGATTGGCGATGGCTTCCTCCTCCGTAATGCCCATGCTGACCTGATTGCCGATGCGGAAGATATCGCCCTTGACCGAGGCAGCGTCGCCGTAAGAGCCCCGCACGTTCATGCCCAGCTTGCCGATCATGGAGGCAAATTTCGTCATGCCGCCGGTTTTGGAGAGGGCGGGCAGGTGCATCATGACGGAGACCCGCATGCCCGTGCCCAGGTCCCGCGGGTTTTGGTTCAGGTATCCCAGCCGGTTATCAAAGGCGTATTGGATGCCCGCGTCCAGCGCGTCGTCATAGACGCAGGCGTTCCGGAAGGCCTGTTCCGGCGCAAGGCCGGGCTCGATGGCCTGAATCCGGATGTGGTCCTCCTCGTTCAGCATGATGCTGACGCGCTCGTCTTCCGTCAGCAGCAGCACGCGCCCTTCCGTGCCGGAGGTGAATTCCGGGCTGATCAGGTGCCGTTCCGCCAGCGCCACCGCTTCGTATGGGTACAGGCGGCTCATGTCGATCACCCGTAGGTCAAGCCCCGCGTTTTTCAGCGTTTCACAGACCTTCCGGTTGACGGCGGCGCGGTGGTTGACGTTCAAGCGCACCGGGAAGGGGATCTTATCAATATTTCTGGCCAGCCTCACCCGGGAGGAGAGGACGGTATCGCCCTGATTGGCCGTCGTCTTTTTGATGTTGCCCTTATCGCTCATGCCCGCGCCTCCTCTGATGAAAGGCGGCGGATCTCATCCCGCAGCTGCGCCGCCTGTTCAAAATTCTGTTCGTCGATCGCCTTGTTCAGCTTTGCTTTCAGTTGGTTCAGCCGGTGCTCCCGCAGGGTCTCTTCGCCCGCGCCGTTGGGGATCTTCCCCGCGTGGACGGCGCTTCTGCCGTGAAGCTTCTGCAGCGAGGGCTTCAGCTTCTCCCCGAACACCCGGTAACAGTCGGGGCAGCCGGGCTTGCCGGTTCGCGCGATATCGTCAAAGGTGAAGCCGCAGGTCTCGCAGCGCAGTACGCGGTTGCCCATGCGCTTCATGTCCGTAGTGGAAAAGGCCGCGCCCAGCAGGTCGCCGAAGGCAGAACCGAACCCGGGAAAGACGTCCGTCACCCCCAGCGCCGCCGCGCATTCCGCGCAGAGATGGATCTCGGTATATTCGCCGTTGGTGATCCGCTTCAGATGGGTGGTCGCGTCCGCCCGCTGACAGTTTTGACAAAGCATATACATCGCCTCTTTCTGACTTTCTATTATACCACACCGTGTCAAGAAAAACAACCATTTTGCGTAAACCTTGCAGAAAGAGCAGACGGGAAGTTAATTCCCAAAGTAAATTCCACAGTGGAAGTTAGATGTGGAATTTAGTGCGGGAAACCATTGGTGGTAGAATTTAGTCTGGGAAAGGAGGAACCCA
>CADAMO010000255.1 GCA_902788995.1 Oscillospiraceae bacterium | reverse complement strand
ATAGTTGACGCCGTCGTTGAGCCATACGGAATTCCCCATCACGGATTTCACCGAGCCGTCGTCCTGGTAGTTGGCGTCCCAAAGCGCCTTGGCCTGCTCCCGCAGTTTGGCGGTATCCTTTACCCCCAGCACGTTCAGCAGCTCCTTCTGTGTGTCGCCGTCGGTCAGCTCCGTCAGCATGGCCAGCGCCATGTAGAGGTTCAGCGGGGAGCAGACCTTGTTTTCCCCGTCGGCGTTTGCCAGCAGGGCGCGGGTCATGGCCGTTATAAAGCCGTTCAGACCGTCCGCCCGGGAGGGGTCGTACATCCGGTAGCTTTCGTTGTCGGCGAGCCAGTCGTCAAAAGCGCCCTCCGCGCCGTCGTCATTCTGCGGATAGGCCGCCCGCTCCGGGTACTGCGCCCCGAAGAGCAGAAACCCCGTCTGCGGTTTGTTCACTTCGTTCACATTCTCCGCCGCGGTCATGTCGGAGGGATTCTCCGACGGGGCGGCGTCGTCGGTTTTGGTATCGGTCCCGCCGGCGCAGCCCGCCGCCAGCACCAGCGCGAGTATGGTCAGTAATGCGATCAGTTTTTTCATGATTGGCACTTCCTTTTCATTTGCTGCACCCATTAGATACCGGCAAGGGGGAAAGTGTTGCAAAAAAGTCGTAAGTCGTAAGTCGTGAGTCGTAAGGAGCCCTTCGGGCTTTCCTGTATTACGTTGAAAATCAAAGGATTCCCATTCTTACAAAACAACTTTTTCTTACGACTTACGACTCACGACTTACGACTGTTTGGCGAGCGTCAGCTCGACAAACTCCCATTCATCTCACGTCGAAGGCAAACAGCGCCGCGGAGGCGTCGCCGCCCCAGGTGGCGCGCAGCGTCAACGAGACGCTTTGCAGCGGCGCGTCCGGCAGGGCGATATTGACGCAGCCCAGCAGGTTTTCCTCCGTTTCGGCGACGATGATCCTTTCCCCCGCCGCCGTCACCGCCGTCAGCGCGTAGCTTTTTACCAGCGTGGTCGGCAGGTGGGTGGAGGGGCTTTCCGGCGTGCGGTTGGCTCGCATGACGTGCTTACGCTCAACGTCGTCCCCGGGCAGCGTCTCCCGGTTCAGGTCCGCGTCGAACCGCAGGCGGGCAAACCGGAGCGCTGCGGGCGGGTCGAAGGTATAGGTCACGGCCCGGCCCAACGCCAGCGTGACGCGGCGGTCTTCACCGCCGTAAAGCCGGTGGTTGCGGTCGATACCGCCGCGCAGGTTTTCCAGATGCTCCGGCGCGGTCCCCTCGCAGGTGAGGGCGGCGCTGCGGCAGACCGCCGGGATCCGCCGTGTGTGATAGGGCAGGAAGCACCCGTCCTCCATCAACCGCTGCTGCAGCAGGTCGATTTTTTCTTCATACACCCCGTGGGGCGAAAGGCCGTATTCCCGCGCGATGTTCGCCGCCGTGCCCACCGCCTGCCCCAACAGGGCGCAGGTGGCCATCACCCGGGTGCTGCTGAGCGCCGCGTGAGTGACGGAGACGTTGCGGCCCGCGAAGAAAAGGTTGGGCACGTTGACGGAATACAGCGCCCGGTAGGGGATGCCGTAGGGAGAGGGCGTCGCGCCGCAGGTATTGGGGTTGCTCGCGTGGTAAAAGCCGTCCGGGTGGTGGTCGTCCAGCGGCCAGCCGCCATAAGCGACCACGTCCGGGAACCGCCCGCCGGAGAGCACGTCCCCCTGGGTCATGATCACGGGGCCCATCATGCGACGGGATTCCCGCTTGCCGGGCAGAAAGCCGATCCACTCCGGCTCCCAACAATCCGCGTCGGGGACTTCCCCGCTGTTCTTGATATAGTCCGCCATGCCGTAGGCCAGGGCCAGCAGCTCGTCCCGGGTCTCCTCGGTGTCGTGGATGGAATCCCGGTTGCCGCCTAGCTCCAGGTACCAGAAATTCTCACCGCTGTTCTCCATGTGGGGCATGCGCAGCCGCAGCTCCTCCGCCGTCAGCTTTTTCGCCCACGCGGGCGGAACGAAGCGGGTGGGACGGTCGGTTTTGCGCATCTGGATCAGGCAGCTCATGCCCATGGTCTGCCGGTCGGCTGTCTCCTGCGAGGTCTTTTCGCCGAACTCGGAAGAAGCTTCCCGCCCCACGCGGTACTTCGCCCCGGTCAGCGGGGCCAGCACGCTGTCTCCGGAGCAATCCGCGAACAGCGAAGCGCGGATGCGGTGCATCCGCTGGGTCGTGGACTGCCATCCGGTCACCGAGGCGATCCGGCCCTCCCGCATCTCCGCGTCGAAGACCGAACAATTGAGCAGCAGCGTGATATTCGGCTCGAACCGGACCGTTTCATACAAAATCGCGTCCCAGACGGGATAGAGCTTGTCGGGGTTGCGGTGGAGGGAGGCCAGCTCGATCTCCTCTAAAATGCCGGTCTCCCGGTCGTTGTCTCCCTGGGCGCCGCAGATCCACATGCGGATCTCCGAGGAGGCGTTGCCGCCCAGCACGGGCCGTTCCTGCACCAGGGCGACCTTTGACCCGCCCCGGGCGGCGGCGACGGCGGCGCAGATTCCTGCCATGCCGCCCCCGACCACGCAGAAATCAACGTTGTGTTCGATCGTCTGAAAGCCCATAACCCCTCCGTCATATCCTGTTATCTGTTCGATCGGTCATTCTCAATCAGAGAACCGCCCCAATGTCATTAAGTTAGCCCCTGCCCAAAACAATTCTTTTATAAAATTTCAAAAAAAGACTTGACAAATGCATAAAAATGTGCGGCCGCGCTGACAGC
>CADAMO010000254.1 GCA_902788995.1 Oscillospiraceae bacterium | reverse complement strand
CTTGGTTTTGCCTTTGACGGCGACGCGGACCGTCTGCTGTGCGTGGACCATGAAGGCAATCTGGTGGACGGCGACAAGATCATCGCCATCTGCGCCAAGCACATGAAGGACGAAGGCAGGCTCAACGCCAACACCGCCGTGGTGACGGTCATGAGCAATATGGGCCTGTTCGAATATCTTCGCAAGAATAATATCAACTGTGAAAAGACCAAGGTCGGCGACCGCTACGTGCTGGAAAAGATGCTGGAATGCGGCTATCATATCGGCGGCGAGCAGTCCGGTCACGTGATCTTCCTGGACTACGCCACCACCGGCGACGGGCAGGTCACCGCCGTGCAGCTGCTGAACGTGATCCGCGCCACCGGCAAGACGCTGAAGGAGCTGGCGGATGAGATCGAGATCTTCCCGCAGGTGCTGAAAAACGTCAGGGTCTCCGCCCTCGGCAAGCTTCGTTTGTTTGAGGACAAGGATATCCATCTGGCGATTGAAGAAGCCGAAAAGGAATTGGGTGATACCGGCCGCGTGCTGGTCCGCGCTTCCGGCACGGAGCCGCTTGTGCGGGTAATGCTGGAAGGCCGCGACAACGAGCAGATCAACCGGCTTGCCACGCAGATCGCGGAAATCGTCAGGGAAAGGCTGATCTGATGAGAGTCGCCGATCAATGGAAGGATTATGAGTTGATCGACTGTTCCGACGGCGAACGGCTGGAGCGGTGGGGCGATCATCTTCTGATCCGTCCCGATCCTCAGGTGATCTGGTCCACCCCCCGCAGCGACCCCCGATGGAAAAAAGCGGACGCCCGTTACCTGCGATCCAACACCGGCGGAGGAAAATGGGAAGTCTACCGTCCGCTGCCCGACAGCTGGAACCTGCGTTACGGAGAGCTGGAATTCCGGGTGAAGACCATGGGGTTCAAGCATACGGGGATTTTTCCGGAGCAGGCGGTGAACTGGGAGCTGACAAGCCGGCATATCCGTGCTTCGGAACAATCGCCGAAAATGCTCAATCTCTTTGCCTATACCGGCTGCGCAACCGTCAGCGCGCTTGCCGCGGGAGCCTCCGTGACTCACGTTGACGCCTCCAAAGGAATGGTGCAGTGGGCGAAGGAAAACGCCGCCGTTTCCGGCGTCGCCGGACAGAACGTGCGCTGGCTGGTGGACGACTGCAAAAAATTCGTGGAGCGGGAGCTGCGCCGCGGCAACCGGTATGAGATCATCATCATGGACCCGCCCTCCTACGGAAGAGGCCCCGGCGGGGAAGTGTGGAAGCTGGAAAACGAGGTGTTTTCGCTGGTTTCCCTTTGCGCGAAGCTGCTGAGCGACGACGCGAAGATGTTCATGATCAGCTCCTACACGGCGGGGTTATCGCCCTCCGTGATGCAATATATTATACAGTGCGCCGTGCCGAAAAAACTCGGCGGCGCCGTTACCGCGGATGAAATCGGCCTGCCTGTCTCCGACTCCGGCCTGATTCTTCCCTGCGGCGGCGCGGCCGTCTGGTCGGGCCTCAACGAAACGAACCGATAAGGACAGTCAATGAAGACGGAAGATTTGATCGTATTCGATCATGTTTCTTATACATACGACGATGAAGAGACGGAAAAGACCGTCTACGCGCTGAAGGACGTCAGCTTGACAGTCCGTCAGGGGGAGTTCGTCGTGGTGCTGGGGCACAACGGCTCCGGCAAATCCACGCTGGCGAAGCTCTCCAACTCCATTTTCCTGCCTTCCGCAGGGAAGGTATTCGTTCGGGGGATGGATACCTCCGTTACGGAGAACGAGTTTCCGATCCGGAAGACAGTCGGCGTCGTTTTTCAGAATCCGGATAATCAGATCGTCGCCTCCATCGTGGAGGAGGACGTGGCCTTCGGGCCCGAAAATCTTGGCGTCGAGCCGAAGGAGATCCGCCGCCGCGTCGATGAAGCGCTGAAAGCGGTGGATATGTACGACTACCGCATGCATGAAACCCACCGCCTATCCGGCGGGCAGAAGCAGCGGGTCGCCATTGCCGGTATGCTGGCCATGCAGCCGGAATGCATCGTTTTCGACGAGCCCACCGCCATGCTGGACCCCAAGGGCAGAAGGGAAGTCATGCAGATAATCCGCCGTCTCAACAAAGAACAGGGCATGACGGTGGTGTTTATCACACACTATATGGAAGAAGCGGTCCATGCGGACAGGGTCGTGATCGTCAATGACGGCGGTATCGCTGCGGACGGCTCCCCCGTCAGCGTATTCGCCGACCGGGAGATGCTCTCAGGATGCGGACTCAACGTGCCAGAAATCGCCGACGTGGCCTATCGGCTCAGAAGCAGGGGCTTTGAAGTGCCGGAGGACGTACTGACGGAGGAAGCGCTTGTCGCCGCCGTGCTGCGGCTGGCGGGGAAGGCATGACGGGATCGCGAGGACAACGTGACTATGATTGAAACAAAAAGTCTCTCATTCGGATATTCCCACGGTACCCCCTTTGAAATCACGGCACTGGACGACGTGAGCTTCACCGTGGAAAAAGGGGAGACCGTGGCGGTGATCGGTCATACCGGGTCCGGGAAAAGTACGCTGATGCAGATGCTCAACGGTCTGCTGACGCCGGACTCCGGCGCGGTGCTGCTGGATGGGAAGGATATCCGTTCGGATAAAGCTTTTACGCGCAACGTGCGGTTCCGCGTGGGGCTGTGCTTTCAGTACCCGGAATATCAGCTGTTTGAAGAGACCTGTTATAAAGATATTTCCTTCGGCCCGAAGAATATGGGCCTGAGCGAGGNNNGCCTGAGCGAGGAAGAGATTCGTCTGCGGGTGACGGAGGCGGCCGCCATCGTCGGTCTGCCGGAATCGCTGCTGCAGCGATCTCCCTTTGAGCTTTCCGGCGGGCAAAAGCGTCGATGCGCCATTGCGGGCGTGATCGCCATGCGTCCGGAGGTGTTGATCCTTGACGAACCCACCGCCGGGCTTGACCCCAAAGGCAGAGACGACGTATTCGGCATGATCCGCTCTTATCAACAGGCGACGCAGGCTGCCGTTATCATCGTGACCCACAGTATGGAGGACGCCGCTTTGCTGGCGGATCGCATTCTCGTTATGAACCGGGGCAAATTGGCCCTTAACGGAACGGTCGGCGAGATCTTCCGCCATGCGGACGAGCTGGAGGCCATGGGGCTCAATATCCCCGCCTCCACCAAGCTGATCGCGGATCTCCGACGCGGCGGCTGCGATCTGTCTCCCGACGTTTATACGGCGCAGGCGGCGGCGGATGAAATCGAAGCGTTTCTCAGGAGGAAAACCGTATGATCCGTAATATCACCATCGGCCAGTACTTCCCCGGGGAATCCTTTCTGCACAAGCTCGATCCCCGCGCAAAGATCCTGATCACGCTGATTTATATCGTGACGCTGTTTCTTTGCAAAAACTTTTTCTCGTTGTTTTTGCTGCTGGCCGTCGCCATCGTCAGCGTGCTGATCTCCCGCATTTCTTTCCGGGTGATCCTGAAGGGTCTGCGGATGATCCTGCTGATCATCCTGTTTACCGCGGCGCTGCAGATTTTTTACAATTCAAAAGGGACGGTATTATGGAAGCCTGTCCCCGCCTGGAAATTCGCCGTGACGGACCAGGGGATTTTCAGCGCGGTGTTTCTGTCTATCCGCATCGTAGCGCTGATTCTGTTCAGTTCGCTGCTGACCTATACGACCTCTCCCACGCAGCTGACCGACGCCATCGAGCGGCTGCTCAGCCCCTTGAAATTGCTGCGGGTCAACGTTCACGCACTCTCCATGATGATGACCA
>CADAMO010000253.1 GCA_902788995.1 Oscillospiraceae bacterium | reverse complement strand
GTCTGCGCCTCCAACGCCAACGACGTGCTGACCGAGTTCATCCACACCGGCGTTTACAACAAAAACCGCCCCTTCCATCTGACCATTTCCCCCTCCATGGACATTCTCGTGTCCAGCAACCTTGAGCGCCTGCTCTATATGCTCTGCGGCGATGAAAAGACCCGCGGCTTCATGGCGCAGCTCTCCGCCGACGGCTGCTACGACGTGGGGGAGACGGTGCGCGCGCAGATCGGGGAGCGGTTCTATGCCTCCTGCTGCGACGATACCGCCACCATGGCCAGGATCGCCGAGATGTGGAATACGAAGCATTATCTCATCGACACCCATACCGCCGTGGCGGCGGACGCCATCGCCCATTACCGCGCCGAGACCGGGGACGAGACCCCGGCGGTCGTCGTGTCCACGGCCAGCCCGTTCAAGTTCGCGGCGGACGTCTGCGCCGCGCTGGATTTGGCCTGCGGCGACGATCCGCTCTCCGCGCTGTCCGATTTCTGCGCCATCCCCGTGCCGAAGCCGCTGAGCGGCCTGGATCAGCGCGCCGTCCGCTTTGACGGCGTGACGGACAAGGCGGAGATGCGCGCGGTCGTGGACGGTTTTCTGCGCTGATAGGCGCTTCCGAAACAAACAGGATCCCCCGCCTGCCGGAAGACAGACGGGGGACTGTGCGCTTTTTTCAGTAGCTGGTTTTCGGGGTGAAGGTGTCGCAGAAGGTCTCGCCCTTTTTCATCGCGGCGGTATTCTGCACGCTGATGTGTTTTGCCGTGCAGCTTTTGCAGGAAGTGTCGTTGTAGCGGCAGTTGTGCACGTTGCAGCCCACGCCCTGAACGCAGTTTTGCTCCTGTTTGCCCTGTTCCATGTTGCGCCTCCAAGTTTTGATTCATTCAGGCCCGCCGGGCCTGTGGCTTTAGTTTGAACGAAAAGGCTGTTGATTATTCCATGTCCCTGTATGTCATCGGCGACCTGCACCTCGCCTTCGGCTGCGACAAGCCGATGGACGTGTTCGGCGGGCGCTGGGAAAACTACACAGACAAGCTCCTGGAGGGCTTCGCCTCCGTGCGCCCGGAGGACACCACCGTGCTGTGCGGCGACCTTTCCTGGGGCATGAGCCTTGCCGAGGCGCGGGAGGATTTCCGCTTTATCCACAAGCTGCCCGGCAGAAAGGTGATCCTCAAGGGCAACCACGACTATTGGTGGACCACGGCGGCGCAGGCGTACCGCTTTTTCGCGGAAAACGGCTTTGACAGCATCGAGATCTTGCACAACAACTGCTGCTTTTACGGCGACGTGGCCCTGTGCGGCACCCGCGGCTGGTCGTGCGACGCCGCAGACGGCGACGACCACGACCAGAAGATCCTGCGGCGGGAGCTGATGCGCCTGGAGACCAGCCTGAAGGCGGCGGGGGAGCGGGAGAAGCTGGTGTTCCTCCACTATCCGCCGAAGCTGGTGCACTGCCAGTGCGATGAGGTGCTGGAGCTGCTGCATGCCTATGGCGTCCGCCGCTGCTGGTACGGGCATCTCCACTCCGGAGGGTGCGCCCTGGGCTTTGAAGGGGATTCGGAGGGGATCCGCTTTCAGATGATCTCCGCGGACCATCTGCACTTTTTCCCGCAAAAAATCTTTTGAAATCCCCTAAAACCGTTTGCATTTTGTGTTTCTATCTGATATACTATTTTGGCATTATTGGGCAGAGCGGGAGAAATCTGCCACTTGACCGAAGAGAAAATCAGCGCAGTCTGATCATTATAGGAGGAAATACCCCATGGACATCAAGAACATAAAAAGAGAAGACGGCAAGCTCAGCTTTCAGGTGCTGGTAGATGCCGAAGCCTTTGAGAAGGCGGTCAATCAGGCCTATCTGAAGGCGAAGAAGAGCATCTATGTCCCCGGCTTCCGCAAGGGCAAGGCGCCCCGCATGGTCATTGAGGGCATGTACGGCACCAAGGTCTTCTATGACGACGCGGTGGACTCCATCGCGCTGGACGCATTCAAGGCCGGCATGGACGAGGCCAAGGACCGCACGGTGGGCGACCCGGCCATCACCAACTATAATGTGGACGACGCCAAGTGCCTCACCATCGATTTTGAAACTGCGCTGTATCCCGAGGTCACCCTGGGCCAGTACAAGGGCCTGGAGGCGGAGAAGGAGTCCGACAAGGTCTCCGCTGCCGACGTGAACAAGGAGCTGGAGGCAGTGCGCAAGCGCAATGCCCGCATCGTCACCGTGGACCGCAAGGCCAAGATGGGCGACACCGTCAACCTCGATTATGACGGCTATAAGGACGGCGTCCGCTTTGACGGCGGCAAGGACGAGGGACACGACCTGGTCCTGGGTTCCCACAGCTTCGTTCCCGGCTTTGAGGAGCAGATCGTCGGCATGTCCGCCGGCGAGGAGAAGGACATCAACATCACCTTCCCGGAGAATTATCACGAGGGTCTGGCCGGCGCTGCCGTGGTCTTCAAGATCAAGGTCAACGAGATCAAGGAGAACCAGCTGCCCGCGCTGGACGACGAGTTTGCCAAGGACGTGTCCGAATTCGACACGCTGAAGGACTATAAGGCCAGCATCAAGAAGGACCTGGCCGCCCAGAAGAAGGCCACGGCCGAGCAGAACTTCCGCAACGCCGTGCTGAGCAAGGCCGTGGAGAACATGACCGTGGACGTGCCGGCAGCCATGATCGACGAGCGTGTGAACACCGTCATCAACGACTATGCCCGCAACTGCGCCATGCAGGGCCTGACGCTGCAGCAGTACTTCGCCATGATGGGCGCGGAC
>CADAMO010000252.1 GCA_902788995.1 Oscillospiraceae bacterium | reverse complement strand
AGGAATTAAAATACTCCTGTCTAAGTTCGTCATCCACCCCCAGTACCTGGGGCATGCCGCCCTCCCAAATATGTTGAAAGACGCGGAGCACATCGTTCTTGGGGATCCTGCGCTGTCTTGCCTGCAAGGTCTCCAGTGAAAAGTCCAAATCCGTGTCGAATACAAGGCCCGCTTTTTCCCTGGCCGATAAACTGTATAACTCCAGAATACCGATTCTTCCTGCCAGGGTCTCACGAACCCTTTTAATCATTTTATACTGCTGCGAGCCCGTAAGCCAGATAATTCCCCTCTCGTCACTTTCATCGCAAATAATCTTGATTTGCTCAAACAACTCCGGAGCTTTCTGAATTTCGTCAATTAAAATGGGCGGCTTATAAGTCTGAAAAAACAGTACTGGATCAGACTGAGCAAGTTCCCTGGCCACCATATTGTCTAATGTGACATAGGTTCTGCCGCTTTCCGACAAATGCTTCAGCATGGTGGTTTTACCCACCTGCCTTGCACCCGTAACCAGAATAACCTTGAAAAAGTCATTGAGCTTTAAGAACTTCCGCTCCAGCTCCCGCGTATAATATTTCATAACTTGCCTCATCCGTTTTAGGAAAATCTATGATTAATCATATTTTGTCATAATTTTTCCCCTGGGTCAAGTAATTTTTCCGTTTTTCCATACGGACAGGCCAGAGATTCGCTGTGCCACTTTATAAGGTCCCACTCTCAAAACATTTTTCGATTACTCTTTGGATATACATGGGCTCCGCCCCTTTCGCTTATTCTCCTTTTTTGTTCCCCTTGGGGGAAGCATCCGGTTTTTTGCTGCGGCTGCGTTTGGCTTTCTGCTGGGTGATGCGGGCGACCCCGGCTTCTCCCGAAAGCTCAAGGACGCGCTGAGGCCAGTTGCGGAGCGCGGGCTGGGCCTGGATGGCGGGGCGTTCGACCCCTACCTGTTCGAGTTCGCGGCCTCGGGCATATTGGCGGCTGCGACGCTGTGGTACGAGCGCGGGCGCGATCTCGGCCCCGCAGAGCTCGGCGAGGGTCTGCGCTCGCTGCTGTCGTCCGTGCAGGAATCGGCTGCTCGGAATAGCTTGTGACGGGGCCGTAGCATCATCCTGCAATAGAAATGCGGGAGGTGCTTCGTGCTCGACGGATACGGACTTCATAAGCTGGTTTGGGACGCCTGCGACGAGCGTTTCGGCGACGTGCTGGTGGCTTCACCAGCCGATTCGGGCGGGCGCGGGATCTCGCTTGCCGTGCGGGAGGGCGGCGCTGCCGCCGACCTGACAGGGGCGACTGTCTACTTCGCGTGGAAGCACAAGGTGACCGGCGAGCGCGGGACCGAGCCCTTCTCGGCCGTCGACGCATCTGCCGGGACGTTCGAGGTCTATTACCCGGCGGCGATGCAGGGGGCCGAGGGCGCGGTGCAGGCGCAGGTCATGGTCTCGCGCGGGGACGACACGTACATCAGCTCGCGCGTGTTCACCATCCGCGTGGAGCCGGTTGTCGTCGGCGGAGAGGAGCACGAGGACGGGTTCACGCTGTTCGTTGACGCCATCAACGCCTACGAGCATGCGACCGAGGTCACGACCGATGCCGCTGACGCCGCGAACGCTGCGGCTGTGCTGGCCAACACGGCGCGGGAGAACCTGGCGGCGGCGGCCGAGCGCGGCGACTTCGACGGGGCCGACGGCGCGGACGGGTTCAGCCCGACGGCCACCGTGACCCAGACCGAAGGCGGTTGCACCATCACCATCACCGACAAGAACGGCACCACCACGGCCGACGTGGCCAAGGGCGTCAAGGGTGACAAGGGCGATACGGGTGACGTTGGGCCGCAAGGTCCCAAGGGCGACACTGGTGAGCAGGGTCCGCAGGGTGTCCAGGGCCTGACTGGTCCGCAGGGTCCGAAAGGTGACACCGGCGATGTCGGCCCACAGGGACCGCAGGGAATCCAGGGCGAGGCCGGTGCCACCGGCGCGACTGGACCACAGGGGCCCAAAGGCGATAAGGGTGAGACGGGTGAGACCGGAGCCCAGGGTCCTAAAGGCGACACCGGTGACACGGGACCGCAGGGTGCGACCGGTCCCGCTGGCGCTGACGGCACGTCTTGCACGCACAGTTGGAACGGCTCGGTTCTGACGGTGACGAGCGCATCCGGCACGAGCTCGGCAGACCTTCGCGGGCCGCAAGGAATACAGGGCGTCCAAGGCGAGACCGGTCCCCAGGGCGAGACGGGACCGCAGGGCATCCAAGGCGAAACCGGCGCCACGGGACCGCAGGGTCCGAAGGGAGACACGGGCGACGACGGCGTAAATGCGACCATCACCAGCGCGAGCGCGACGGTTGATGCGAACACGGGCACGCCATCGGTGAGCGTGACGCTCGGAGGCACGGCCTCTACCAGGACGTTCGCCTTTGCCTTCCACAACCGTATTATACTCCGCTTTTCCCGCCCTGTCAAGAGGTTCTGCGCCGGTAAGTTGCACAAAATTCGGACGGCATGTCATTGAATATTTATTCATCCGAATTTACACGCTCCCTCTTGACAACTCCGGCGGAATCCCGTATAACACGGTCAAATGAGCAAAGGCGTTCATTCCGGTTTTTTCGGGATGGGCGCGTTTTCTTTTTCGGAGGAAGACCATGAAGCTGGAAGGAGAGGTCCGTATTCCCTCGGGATGCGCCATCGCCGCGGTGATCGACCGGGACGGAGGACGAATCCCCGGGAATCTCACGGCTGAGGCCATGCGCCCCATGCGCGAGCGGTCCAACGGCCTCGGAGGCGGGTTCGCGGGCTACGGGATCTACCCCGCGTACCGGGATTTCTACGCCCTGCACTTCTTTTTCG
>CADAMO010000251.1 GCA_902788995.1 Oscillospiraceae bacterium | reverse complement strand
GGTTTGCATATTCAAATTATACACCAAAACCCGAGGTTTTCATAGCCCCGGGTTTTGTGTTTTTTTATCGCTTGAGGCTGCCTCTCGTGAGACAGCCCCCTGTTTCGGTTAACCGTTATTGCCATAAGATGAAAGCTCCGTCACGGGGCGAAGGTCACCGGGCAATCCTCGATGATCTTGCCCTTGGAGGTGGGCTGCCACTTGCTGCCCAGGGTCACGTCCTCCTCCTTCGCCAGTACGTTGACGGCGGCGATACCGTCGCAGTTGAAGAAGGCATATTCGCCGATCTCTTTGATAGAGGCGGGGATCGTGACGGTGATCTTCTCCGCGTCGGTGGCGCCGAAGGCGTAGGCGAAGGCGTCCTTGCCGATGTATTCCAGATGGGACGGCAGCGTCAGGGACGTCATGGCGGAGGCCCGGTGGAAGGCCTTTTCCTCGATGCGGGTGACGGACTCTGGGATCTTCGTCACGTCCACGTAATAACACTTATAAAAGGCCTTGGTGGCGACGGTCTCCACCCCGTCGGGGATCTCGTAGGTGGTGGTATCCTCCGTGCGGCCGAACTTGTCGAAGGTGATATTCCTGCCGCAGGGATAGTAATACAGCGTCTTCATATCCTTGGAGAACAGCACGCCGTCCACCGCGGTGAAATGCTCGTTGGCGGGGTCCACAACGAATTCCGTCAGGTGCTGGTTGTTGGTCAGCGCCCAGCCGCCGAGGGAGGCCACGTTTTTGCCGATGGTGATCTTCGTCAGACTCTCGGCGTTGCAGACGCCGAAATCCTCGATGCGCACCACGGGCACGCCGTCGATCTCATCCGGCACCGTCAGCTCCGTGACGGTGGTCTTATCCGTATAGCCGGTGATGGCGAGACCGCCCTCCACCTCTTTATAATTCATGCCGCCCTGCTTTTTCGCGCAGGAGGCAAACGCCAGCAACGCCAGCAGCAGCGCCGCCAAAGCCAAAACCTTTTTCATTGCGCGGCCACCTCGCTTTCCGTCACTTCGCCCCGGGCGGCAGCTTCGGCCGCCTCCCGCTCGGCGATCTCCTTCACGCACTTGTCGTGCATCTCCCGGGTGAGGTCGTACCCGATGAAGGGCAGCGTGGCCAGGATCAGGCCCACGATGCCGAGGTAAACGTAGATGTGCATCACGTTGCTGAACACGGCGCTGTCAAACAGCACGTCCCAGTCGGAGGTAAAGCCCGCGAATTTCAGCAGCGCGGGGGCCACCAGCCCCAGCAGCGTGCCGATGGGCGTGGTGAACCAGCCGAAAATGCCGATCATGTTATCCGCCCGCTGGCCGGTCTTCCACTGGTGATAGTCCAGGATATCCGCGTTGAGACCATCCGTCAGGCCGCCGCAGCCCGCCGAAATGGCGCTGCGCAGGAAGATGAAGAACATGAGGATGGGCACGCTGTTGCCGTTGTTCAGCCCCAGCAGATACCCCGCCGTGACCAGGATCCAGATGGCCCGCATGCACAGAATGATGTTGCGTTTTTCAAACCGCTTGACCAGCGCCGGCATGGCGAGATTGCCCACCACGCTGGTGATGCCCACGATGCTGACGAGGCCGGTGATCCACTCGATGCGCAGGGAGTAGACCAGCGTGTAGTTGATGACGCCGTCCGCAATGGCGTTCCACAGACCGAACACCGCGGCGATGTTGACGATCCAGAAATACTTGTTTTTCAGCAGGGCCTTGGAGCTCTTGCCGAATTCCACCTTGGGAGCAGAGGTCTGCCCCGCCGCCACGCGCTCTTTGATGCCAAGGGTAAAGAACGCCATGCCGAAGCCGAACACGCAGAGGATGGGCACGAAGAAACGGTAGGAGCGGATATCCAGCAGGCCGCCGGTGGCGCGGATCATAATGGGGAACACGATGCGGAAGATGGACCGCAGGAAGCCCAGGAAGATGGCGCCGATGGAGTGGTATTTCTGCCGTTCCACCGTGTTGGGGGTGATCAGGGCCACGATGGCCTTGGGGTTGTTGTAATGGATGGCCGCGAAGCGGTCCCGCAGGGTGAACAGGAAGTGGAGCACCACCAGCCGGGTGGTGTATTCCAACGTGGTGGGGATGAAGGGGATGATGCAGGTGATGATGGAGATCGGGATGCCATAGGCCACCAGGAAGGGCTTGTACCGGCCGTACTTTTGGCAGAACTTGGCCCGCAGGAACCAGTTGACAAGGCCGCCCACTCCCATGATGACGAGGATGTTGGCGATCAGCTGGGGCAGCCCCTTGATGATGGATTCAAAGGGAGATGCGGGGACGAAGTAGAACGCCACGCCCACCAGCGCGCAGGCCACGTAAGCGATGATGGCGGTGCGGCGCTTTTTCCCTTCCAGATGACCGAGATTCTCAAAGATGGTCATGGAGATGGATTCGATGTAGAGGGTGGCGTATTTGACCGCCAGCGAGATAAAGGTGATGATGGTGAAATCCATCATCTGAATTTCAAAGATGGAGCCGCAGAGATACGACGCGGTAAACGAGACCGTATCGTTGCAGATGAACGTAAACGCGCACACGCCCATGATGCCAAGACAGTAAAACAGGAACTCCTTGAGGCTGGTATATTCGCCGGGCTTCGGGGTGTTCCAGTTGGTCTTGACGCCGAGGAGCAGATCCGCGATCTTCTGCTGCAGGGGTTGCTTTTCTTTCGCCTGCGCCATGCGTTTTCCTCACTTTCAATCTTTTTATGAATATTATACAGGATAAAGCGGGGGAATGCAATACGGTTTTATGTCATTTGTGAAATGGAAAAAGGGGCTGTCTCACGAGAGGCAGCCTCAAGCGATAAAAAAACACAAAACCCGGGGCTATGAAAACCTCGGGTTTTGGTGTATAATTTGAATATGC
>CADAMO010000250.1 GCA_902788995.1 Oscillospiraceae bacterium | reverse complement strand
TGACCCGCTTGGCGGTTTCACAGTAGTCGATCAGCGCGGAGATGCTGCGCATGGCAAAGCTGAAGCCCGCCGCGCCGGTGGTCTCCTGCCCGAGAAGGCCCAGGTCCAGCGCAATGCGCTCGTCCCGCACCCGCATTTCGTCGCTGCCCACCCGGATGGTGGTGATCACGTAGTCCGCGTCCGTCAGCGCCTCAACGGCGTCGGTGGTGCAGAGAAATTGCAGCTTCGGCGCGATCATCAGGGCGATCTTTTTCGCCATGCCGCCGAAGATCCGCAGCTTTTCCGGGTCGTTATCCATAAAGTGCAGGGTGTCGATGCCGAGCCGTTCGGCGCTCTGCGCAAGGCTCTTTGCCAAAAACATGGAGCGGACTCCCCCGCCCCCGATGACTGTCAGTTTCATAGGTTACTCCTTTTCCGCCCTGTCTTCCCCGGACGGCGGCACTTCTGTTGCTGATTGGTTTCGTCTCGGTTCGACGACGAATTTTTTAATGAGATAATACGCCACCCCAACGGGGATCGCGCAGATGGCGATGAGAATGATCTTGTCGATGGGGATCCAGCGGAAGACCGCGTCGCCCAGCAGCGTGAACAGCACCACCCGCCAGGAGATCCCCACGAAGGACAGCAGCGCGTATTTGAAATACCCGCAGCCGGAAGCGCCGTAAAACAAGCTGATAAAGTCGATGGGGAACGCCGGGATTGCCCGGATGGACAGCAGCACCGCCGCTTTATCCTGTATCTTTTTGTTGAGGATCTTCCGCCCCGCAGCGCTGCGGGACAGCAGCCGGTAAACGGCTTCCTTTCCCAAAAACCGCCCGAGGAAGTAGGTGACAGTGACTTCCAGAAAAATACCGGCCAGGTTCACCGCCACCGCCGCCGCGGGGGGCATTACCGCGCCGACCGCCACGTACACCAGCGACGCGGGCACCACGAACACCAGCGCTTTGACGAAATAGACCGCCAGCACGATGCCGCTCATCAGGGCGACGGATTCCGTCACCGACAGCAGCTTTTTCACGTCGATATGCGCCAGCTCGTCATAATAGACGATGGCCACCACGAAGAGGGTCAGCGCCACGGCGCAGCGCAGCAAAATCAGAAACAGGTCCCTGCGGCTCAGACCGCCCTGTTTACTCATTGTTCGGCTTGATGGGCATTTCCACCCGGTAGATGCTCTGCCCGGAGATATCCACGTAAGGGATCATCACCGGCGGCACACCGGCGTTGACCGTCAGCGTGGAAACGAAGGATTTGACGTAGGGGAACAGCGCGTCGTAGGTCTTGATGTGCAGCACCTCTTTCGCCATATCCGCCGCGGTGACGAAAAAGCCCTCCAGCACAACGGTGATGGAAAACTGATCGGGATTGTTTTTATCGGCGACCTCCGCCCGGAACTCCCCCTTGCAGGTGTTGACCTTGGAATAGCCCACGTTATAGGAATACTTGTTGGACAGCTCCAGCTTTTGATTGCCCTGTACCTTATTGACAAAGCGCACCTCGGTGACTTTATAGCCCTTCAGTTCGATTTCTTTCATGACAGCCTCCCGCCGTAAATGATGGTTTATTATACCATAAGTGCTGCCGGAAAACAAGTTCTTTCGCGCAGAGAGTTTTGTGATTATTTTTCACTTTTCTATTGACAACCGAATGAAAATGTGATAATATTTCACTGTATCACCTCAAAAATGAAAGGCAGGAGAAGTTTTCATGGCAGAGTATCGGTTATGTACGGCAACAACGGAAGGCGAAACGATGTACGGCGTATCGGTCACGGCGGCTGACGCGACGATCCGCAATTACCCCTTCATCTCCAGCCGAAAAAGCGAAGCGGAGAGACTGCTGGACCGGATACAGAGAGCAGACCTCTCGCCCCTCCATGTGGAGGACGTGGTGGCAGATTATCTGCTGGAAATCGCCTACCGGCGTATGCAAGACAACGGAATATACTGAATGAACCGTCCCGCGCCAGATGCCGCGCGGGGCGGTTTCTTGTTATCACACTTTGAAAACATTTGACAACTGTGACTGAATCATATAATATAAATGTAAATACATCAGAAATCAGGTTGCTGTAATGGAACAGAATCAAAAGGTTAAAATCGGCGTGCTGGGGGGCGGCAGAGGGTTCACCCTCTCCCAATTCTGTGAGCAAAGCGACGTGGCGGAGCTTGTGGCGGTCTGCGACAGGGATCCCCGCTGCCTTCAGGAACTGAGGGACCACTTCGGCGGCAGCGTCGCCTATTATGAGGATTTCGACGCGTTCCTCTCCCATGAAATGGATCTGGTGGTGCTGGCCAACTACGCCAACGCCCACGCTCCTTTTGCGGTGAAAGCGCTGAAAGCCGGAAAAAACGTGCTGAGCGAGCTGCTGCCCTTTCAGAACATGAAGGAAGCCTGCGAGCTGGCGGACGCCGTGGACGAAAGCCGCAAGCGCTATTTTTACGGGGAGAACTGCTGCTTTATGGCTGCCCCGAAAAAGATGCGCAAGCTCTTCCGCAGCGGTGAAATGGGGCAGTTCCGCTACGGCGAGGGGGAATACATGCACGATCTGGAGAAGGACTGGCACCGCCACAGCCATTCCGACCCCAACCATTGGCGCAACACCATGACCGCCTTTTACTATTGCACCCATTCCATCGGCCCGCTGATCCATATTTCCGGCCTGCGCCCCGTCTCCGTCACCGGCTTTGAAGCGCCCTATACGGAAAAGATGCGGCGGATGGGAGCCAAGGGGGCGCCCTTCGGCATGGAGATCATCACCCTTGAAACCGGCGCGCTGCTGAAAAGCATCCACGGCGTCGGCCCGGCGGAATACTCCCTGTGGTATTCCTGCCTCGGAGACAGGGGTAAAGTGGAAAGCGAACGGA
>CADAMO010000249.1 GCA_902788995.1 Oscillospiraceae bacterium | reverse complement strand
CGGCATCACGCTGCGTTTGGCATAGCCCAACGACCAGAACGCGCCGCTTTTCGGCTTGTCAAGAAACCAGCCGTTCCCCTCCATAAAACCGCTGTTGTCATAGCGGTTCAGAAAAGGGATCCCCTTATCGGGAACGCCGTCTGCAAGCTTACCGACGATTTTCTGCACGGCGGCGTCGCCTTTTTCCATCAGCCACATGCGGTTGTCGGGGGCGGACAGGTAACGCCTGATTTTGTCCTTTGCCGTCAGCGCGGCAAAGGTTCCGGCGGCGGCCGAAAGGGCAGTGGCGATAAAACGTTTTTTATTCATCATCAACAATCCTTATCCGTTGATTTCGTGATCCTGAATTCCGCTATTTCAAATCCGCTGCGCGGTTCCGTGATCAGCAATTCCGCGCAGCCGTTTTCGATATATTCCTTCGGCAGGGGATATTTCACGGCGATAAATCCCTCCGGCATCATGTCTTGGGTGAAGCGTACGTCTGTCTCACCGCCGAACTGCGCGCCCTGCCACAGAACGTGCCCGTTGACGGACACGGTATGGTCGCGCGTTTCGGCGTCGGGCGAGTTTTTATAAGTGACCGTCAGCGCGTAGTCGCAATCCGCCGTCAGGCCGCCGGTCTTTGCCCGGAAGGAAACGTGGTCGTACAGCTTTTGCAGGCAAACGGGGAGCGAACCGTCGTTGACGTTGGGCCTGTCGCCCTGAAAATCCATATAAAACTCCGGTTCCTGTGTGACGCCGGTCTGCAGCAGCCCGTGCAACGCGACAGAATAATAGACCTCGTCCCGATCCACGTCGTTGCGGTGGATGCAGCGCCGCATAAAAGCGGTTGCATCCGCTTCGGACTTGTCTTCCGACGCCGCAAAACGGTTCAGCAGCCATGGCAGGTCGGTTATCGGCAGGTCGATAATGTTGAGGATGGCCCCTCTTTCCCAGCCGGAGGCGTGATACTTTTCAGTTGATAGTTGCAATCCGATCAGCCGGAACAGCGATTCCGCCAGCGAGTCGATCTCTTCCCGGAGGGATGCGACGGACGCGGTGACCGGTGTGAGCAGGGTCTTTTTGGCCTGTGATAATTGTCCGGCGTCGATCTGCCGCTTTGCCTTTCGGAGCAGTTCGTTTTCAAACAGGATCTTCCGCCTTGCAAACGCGTCGCAGACGGCGCGGAACAGCAGGGACAGGAAGCGCCATTTGCCCAGCAGTGAAGGCGTCTCCTCCGCCAGCTTTCGTAAAAGGCGTAGCGTTCCCTCGATCTGCGGGTTGTTTTCGGGGCTGCCTTCCCAGTTCTTTTCAAGGCCGAAGATTGCGTCTACAGCCTTTTGAATATCAGCGCCGGGGAAGAAAAGCCGCGCGTAGTCTTCAAGAATCTCCCGCACCGGGGTCTCCGGCGCGAAGTCCAGCGCGCTCCATACCGCCTTGTTGACGTCGTCGTTGATCCCTTCGGAATAGCTGACGGAACCGATCAGATAGGGGGCCGTCAGGCGGTGCAGCGCGGCGTATTCGGTGGGGCGGGGATTGATGCTTTCCCGTCCGTTCACGGTGGAGAGGGCGTAATGCCAGTCGTCCCGTTCAAAGTGGACCGGGTATTCGCAGCGCAGGTTGTGGGTGATGTCGGGATAAAAGCGGATGGGGTAGCGCATGGGGACCTTTCGCCGCAGCGCTTCCAACCGGTAGGCGTGGTTCGGCCCGGTAATGATCCCGTCGATGCAATCCGGCTGTTTTTCAAGCTCCGCCAAAAACCGCTCTCCCCAATCCGGGAAATGGTGCGGCTGCTGGGCGGAGGGCCACACGCCCGCCTTCGGGTGATAACGTTTAAGCAGGGGCTCAAACGCCTCCAGCCTGCGGAACAGCTCCTCCGGGGCAAGGTCGCCCGGGTCGCTTCCCGGGGGAAAGAAGAAGTCGATGCGGGGCGTCTTCTTGAAGACGGTCTCCCGGTTGGCGACGGCTTCGCTCAGATCCTTTTCTGCGTTCGGGTGCCAGAGGGATATATTGAGATCCAGCTCATCCGCCTGGGCGGCGGTGGCGGCAAGAAAGTCCAGCTCGTCATATCGCATCAGCGCGTTGCGGTTGGAAACGCCTCTTTCGTAGGGGATATGCTCCACTGTATTGGCGCCGAAATACATCATGTCCAGATAATACCGCCGGAAGCCTTCCAGATCCCACGCTTCATAGGAATTGGCGGTGGGGCGGTAGCCTGTCTGATGACCCCGGATGGACTTGTCCGGCGTATAATCCCCGGAAATATCTTCAATCAGGCGGTGTTCTTCGCCTATGAAAACGGATTTGCGGAGAAACAATCCGATTCCGTAGAGGAACCCACGAATCCCCTTGGTCTCGATCGTCAGTTCGCGCTCAATCAAAGACGCCCGGAAGCTGTCCCTGTCGGGAAGATTCTCCGTTTCGGAAAAGACGACGCAGGGGACCGTCAAACTGTTGATCGAAGGCGTCATGTCGGTTCTTTCTCTGATTTCATCCGATAGAATCCGCGCCGCCTGCTGCTCCGCCGGGGTGGCGGCCTGTATGGACAGACCGGTAAAATACAGATTCATAACAGCGCCCCCATTCTTATTTTCTATTATTATAAGTTGCGGTCATACGGATGTCAAGAAGCAGCCCGACAAAATCTTCCGGCGCAAGATATTCCGTAGGATCGTGTTTTCAACATATACAAATTGTGGTTGCCTGAACTGTTCAAAATTCCCAAAAATGATTTTTTGAAAAATTTTTTACTTTTTAGGATTGATTTTATGTGTTGCTTCCTGTATAATGCAAATGTAAAAGAATATATATTTCTCCGGAGGGAACAAATATGAAAAAGATTCTTGCTGTGCTGATGGCTATGATTATGGCTTGCTCCGTGTTTACCGTT
>CADAMO010000248.1 GCA_902788995.1 Oscillospiraceae bacterium | reverse complement strand
TCAAACAACTTTTAGTATTGCTAATGCTAAAATGGTTGGTGCGAATTTTGCAACTATTCCAGTGACTGTGGCTTCTGCAGTAATTAATATTAACACTTCTACGCAGGGTGATCCTAGCGGTATAGTTGATGTTATAACGGTGAATCAGGTCTGCCGTATGGCGGAAATCAATGCAGCCGTCGTAGGGGAGGATATGTTCGTCCACGTTATGGCGGCAGTTGTTGTCGTGGATATGGGTTGCGATACAGCGGTCCGGGAAGAGGGGAAGATACTCCCTGCCGTGGGCAAAGCATTTTTCATGTCCCACGTCCCAGCAAAAACCAACGTTGGTCTCCGGCCCGTAGATTTCAAGGATCGTGGCGATATTGCCCAGCAGCCGCTGATTTTCAACGGCGATCTTGATATTCTTTTTTGCCGCGTAATTGACGAAATCGTCAAAGCGCTTGCGCCCCAGATCCGTCACGGTGGGCGCGTCCTCCTTGGAACTCAGGTGGGTGATGATAATCGGAATGCCGTATTCCTCCGCCAGGTCCACCGAACGGAAAAAGTTGTCCAGCGCGACGCCTGAATCCGGCGTGTCCAGCCAGAGATCGTTGATCTTGTCCCACGGTGCGTGGAGATAATCGTAGGAAAGGCCTTTTTCCCGGCAACGCTTACTGACGTGACGGATGAATTCCTCGTCCAGTCCGCAGGTGAACACGGCGTTGAAGCCGGTGGCCGCAATGCAATTGATAAAACTGTCAACGCCGAAGCTGACGTTCTTGTCGATATTGATGCCGACGTTTCTCATAATACCGCTCCTGTTTTTATAATTATTATCAGTTTACCATTATTATCAAAAATAGTCAATAGCTATACGAAAGAGAAAAAAGTCGACGAAAGAGAAAAAAACGAGAGAAAAAAAGCCGACGCCCTGAAGCGGGCGCCGGCAGCGCATTGTGAAACGCATTATTCAAAGTGGATGGACAGCGGAATTTCCAAAATGTGCGTATCCGCCGTCTGACGGCTCATGCCGCTGGTATAGGTGATCTCGATCAAAGGGGAAATGGGAGCGGGCTCCTCTGCGCGGAAGGTCATTTCACCCCGCCAGACCACCTCCGCCGGTTCACCGTCTGTTACCGGCAGCAGCAGATCGTGTAGCGTCAGCCCGTCGCAGTATTCATTCTGCGGCACAAAGACGATGTTGTCATAAACCAGTCCTTTGATCTGTACGCTGTCGATTCTTCCGAAAAAGTCGGCTTGCGTTTTTTTCGCGGAAAACAGAAAAGAGACCGTATAATCACTGCCGCCCGCGGCAGGTTTTTCAAGGACAAAATCCGTATTGTCAACGGTGAAGTCGATACGGTCGATGATCCGCCGGACGAATTGACCGGACTGCGCTTTCGGCGCTGCGCCGGTTTTGAAAGCCCACACGGTGAGGGGCGCCAGAATGACCAGCGCCGTGCAGATAATAATACTGATAAGGGTAGATTTTTTCATTTAATCACTTCCCGAACGTCCTGATTTTATTGTATCGGAATCATAACGTCCTGTCAACCGGAAATTGCTTGCAGAATTCTTCGTAGGTCATAAAGGTGTTGAGCACCTGCAAAAAGCTTTTGCCTGTCAGTCTGGCGGGCAAACCAAGGGACAGCAGCAGTTCCCGCCGTTTTTCTGCGGAGGCGTCCTTCCCGGAAAACCCCGCATCGTACAGATCTGCATAGGTGATTTCCCGGCGCTTGATATCCTCTGCCGAGGTCTGAAAAGCGCCGCAGCGCATCAGGGCTGTTTCCAGCGTGCGTGTGTCAACGCCCTCCACGCCGAGCTTTCCCTCTTTTGAAGGTGTGTTTTTCCGCTTTTCCTTGCCGTAAATATCGGGGATATAGGCGTGAAGAATCATTTCCTCCGGCACGATATTCCTGAGGAAATTGCGGATCCGGAACCCTGCCGCGTCGGAATCTGTCAGTATCAGCAACCCTTTTTCCTCCGCCAGCTTTCGGATCAGCTTCTGTTTTTCTTTGTCGGAAAAGATGCCGAAGCCGTCCGTGGTCAAAATCAGACCGTCGATCACGCCGGACAGCCGGATTTTGTCATATTTTCCCTCTACGATCACCGCTCGTTCGGTCGTGACCATGGTCGTCCCTTTCTACTGCCTGATTTGCGCGCAGCCTGCCAGCTTCGCGATGGTTTCCGTCATCAGAATAGCGTCGTCTGCCCTCGTGCTTTTTGACCGCACGTCCGCCTCGGACAGGATGTCGATCGCCTTCCGTATCGTTCCGATGCTGCTTTTTCTCGCAAAAGAAGAGATCTTGTTGAAGCGGTAGGACTGGTTCCCCTTATAGCCGAAGGCCTCGGCGAAGTCGGAATAGCCCTTTCCCGCGTTCAGCGCCACCTTGTAGCGGTAAATATCGACGTAGGAGGAGATCATCGCCCCCAGCATGGACTGGATCGCCGTCTTCTGGCGCAGCAGCTCGTTGGCGGTGGCGAAGGCCTTGTCCGTGTTCCCGTTGAAGATGTTGACGCTGATATCAAAGACGGAGGCCTCCACCGTCTTGACAGCGGTGGCGTCGATCATTTCTTTCGTGACAGGCTGCCCCTGTGAAAAGGCGCAGAGCTTATTGAATTCATTCAGCAGCGTCTGCATATCCTCTCCCACGCATTCAATGAAATACTGGGCCTCCCCCTGAGAGATGGAGGTGCCCCGGTCCTTCGCGCTTTTTACCAGCATCCCGGCGATCTTGGCGGTGGAGCGGTGATCCAGCCGAACCACCTGCCCGTATTTCAGGAACAGCTTCACTACGTTGTTCCATTTCGCGCTTTTTGTCGCGTTGTATTCCACGTCGAGGGTATTGTAAAAAAAGATGACGACGGAGGTCTCCGGCAGGTCGGCAAGCTGTTGTTCCAGCCGGTTCAATTGTTCTTTCTTGAAATCCTGCAGCGGATAATTGCGCACCAGCAGACAGGTCTTTTCCGCCATCATCGGCAGATTCTCCGCGTCCGCA
>CADAMO010000247.1 GCA_902788995.1 Oscillospiraceae bacterium | reverse complement strand
ATCAGGTATTCGCCGGGAATGCCGGGAAGAATGGGGGGCTTGATTTCGCTGCCGCTGCCGCCGTACAGCGGCACGCTGACCTGTCCGTTGCGGCCTTCAATAATCAGCGTCAGCGAATAGCCCTCCGCAGCGGTGTTGCTGTCCAGCACTCTGACATACAGCGTTTCGGCGTTGACGACCTCGATGGCGGGCTCGGTCAAATCCTCGCCGTGGGCCAGGCTGCCGATCCCCTCCGCCCCGCCGTACCAGCCGACAACGGAGTTGTTCACATAGTCTTTCAAGCGTTCATTATTGTCTCTGTTTGATTTTAAGTCTATATAATAGCTTGACAGATTCGTCAGCGGATAGCGCCCGCCGGACTCACAGTAAAACACGTCCAGCACCGTGCCGGAATCCTTGTGATAGCGGATGATGTACTGCCCGCCCATGCGCACGGTATTATCGATGGAGCCAAAGGGAAGCATGAGGTTCAGCACGCTGCCTTCGGTAAAGCTGTCTTTGCTGACGACCAGATAGTAGACGCCGTCCTCATCCGGGTCCTCTTCGCCAAAATATGTGCAGCCGCCATGGACAGATGGTTCTGGGCCGCAATGAAGATCTCTTTGGCGTATTTATCGTACTCCAGCTTGGTCATGCTGCGCATATGCGTAATGATTCCGATAAAGGCAATGGCCGCCAGAACGGCAATGATGGCCACCACGATCAGCGTCTCCGCCAGTGTAAAGCCTTTTTTATTTCGCGCTTTCAGCATGGTTTCACCACCGTTTCTGCTCTGTTATGCATGGTCTGCTGCGGCCAGGACGCGGATCACGACGTTGCTGTCGAGGGGAAACTCCGCGTCTTTCGCGGCGCCGACGCTTTCGGTCTTGTATTTCACGGCCTTGAGGCCGCTGATGGTAACAAGACCGTTTTCGTACTCCGCTTCGCTGTAGGTCACATAGAGATTCTTGTTGGCTGCCGCGTTGGATACCAAAAGGTGCTTATATTGGGTGCCCTCTGTGATGACATCGATGTATTCCTGAAGGTTGATCCCGAGGTCATCGCCGGCGGTCTCTACCGTCAGCTTCGATCTGCTGCCGGACTCCGTGGTATAGGTGATGGTCGTATCGCCGTCCACCTTCACGTCAGAGGCCGTGCTCAGCTCATCGCGCAGGCGCGTCACCGCCGTGGAAAGCAGTACCTGTGCGTTCGAACTGTCCTCAACCTTGTACAGTGCCCGCAGCGCGGAGGGGATGCCCGCCGCCATCACCACTGTGACCATCAGCAGTATGAGCAGCGTGATGAGCAATTCCGACAGGGAAAAGCCGCTGCTGTTTTTCAGTCGTGTGCGGAGTTTTTGAAGCATTCTGTTTTCACCTGTATGATACAACGGTTTTGCGTCCGATGGATCTGTTCGTATAGGATACAGTGATCTGGTCATCGCTGTCTTCGGTCAGCTTTATCTGTGCACCGTCGACCGACACGGTCAAGAGACCATCGTCTTCGGAGGATTCCCGCTGTTCCAGCGCATTCTCGTTTTGGATAAAGGTCTTCATCGTGGTTTTGCTGTTGTTGATGATTCTGACAGAGGTGGAAATCACGCCCGCCAGCATCGCCAGGCCCAGCGCGGAGACCAGCATCGCGATCAGCACCTCGGAGATGGACTCGCCGGCGCGGGAGCGGAGCTTCTGCATCATTTTTTTCATGTCGCGCTCGCCACCACCTTCCGTATGCTGTCCACAGTCCAGCGGATCGTAGAGGTCTTGGTTGTCTTTGTGATCGTGGTGGTCACCTCTACGCTGGAGTCGTCATCGTTCACGGTCGCCTCGGTTGAAGATTCCCGTGCGGTGCCCGTCTTTTCATTGATTTCCGGCGTCATCGTCATTAATAGCTGATAGCCGTCTTTTTCCAGGGAGAGTTCCATCGTTCCGTCGGCGTTCAGTGTCACTGTTCCGCTCAGGTCCAGGTCAGCGCCCGCCGGCGCACCGTCATGGGTAAGAGACAGAGGCAGGGCATCATGGCCCTTGCCGTCGGAGAAGCTGTAAGTCATCGCCGGCTCGGTGTTGTATTCCGTAAAAGACCCGAACATCAGTCGGAACGCTTCAGCGGTGAGGAAATCAGCGGGCGAATCGGGTGTCGTCTCCACCGTCGCGGCCTTATCCTCCCCGCTGCTGCCCAGATAGGCGCCGTCGGGATCCCAGTTTGTCGTCACAATCGAAGTCTCGGTTTTGACCCGCGTGATGGTCACGGTCTTGCCGCTGAGTTCCTTCGCCAGAAGCTCGGCCGCGGAGGAGACGGCGTAATAGCGCGCGTCCGTCTCGTCCACTGCGGCGGCGCGGCCTGCCGCGACGGTGGCCGCCGTCAGGATCACGGCGCTGGCCACGGTGCAGATCAGGAACAGGAACAGCGCCATGGAGAGCGACGCGCCGGTATTCGATTTGAGTTTGTTTCTAATCATTCCGCTTGTCCTTATGCTTTGATGAAAGGCCCTGATCCGGGCACTATAATTTTATTATATAATCATTCGAGGATAGGTTACCATAAAACCATGAAAATTGCAACGGTAAATGACAGTTTTTTTCAATAATCTTTGGATTATCAATCTTTCCGGTCCCATCGGCCATACAAAAAGCCCCCCTGCTCCGCCCGGAAGCAGGGGGGTGTGTCTCAGCGCTCACTGTGCACGGTCTCCGTCGTGCCGAAAATCAGATCGTCGATGTCTTTCTCCATGCTTCTCCCTCCTTTGGCGCGCTGTGATGCAAAGTCAACATACAGCATCCTATGCGCCGCCGCCGGAGAAGATGACAGGTTTTTTTACCGGCACACCACAAAGCCGCCGGCGCGGGCAAGCACTTCCCTGCCCTCCGCCTGCCAGGGATAGAGGATCAGCACGTCCGCTGATGCCATGTCCCGAAATTCAAAGCCTTCAAAGCGCTCCACCCGCCGGAAGGCCCCCTGCGGGTTGGCGTACACCACGCTGGAGACAAAGCGCTCCGGCGGCGTGCGCGTGTAGTACAGCGCAAAGATGTACGGCTGGTTCACCTTATCTGTTATGTAAACCGTTTCCGCCCCAGTCGCCTCCGCCGCGGCGATGGCCTGCCCCAGGCCGGGGAAATAGTTCACGTTGCCGCTGCCGCCCAGGGCGGCGGTGTAGCTGCCGAGGAAAATGAGGAGGCAGGCCGCCATAGCTGCGAGGGGCAGAACGCTCCAGCGGCGCAGCAGCCGCCCGATCTGAAAGCAGCCCACGGCGGAGAAGTAGACAAGCGGCAGCCAGAGCATGTTCAGCCGGTTCACGTTGCCCCGGATGAGCGCGGCACAGAGGAAGGCGCTCCACAGCGCGAAGCGCAGCGGGGCCTCGCCCGTACGGCGGCGGCGATCCAGCACCGACACAAAAACGCCCAAAACCGCCGTGGGGAGCCCGAAGAAATACATAAGTCCCCCCTGCCAGAAACCCAGGGAATTCCAGATGAGCCCGTCCCCGCCCCGGCGAAGCATCTCCCCCAGGGCGCGCAGATTCTCCCCCACGGCCTTCAGCCCGCCGCCGCCGAATACGCTGGTGGCGGCCTGTCGCCCCTCGGTCAGCGCGGGCAGCGTCAGGC
>CADAMO010000246.1 GCA_902788995.1 Oscillospiraceae bacterium | reverse complement strand
TCCCTTTTGGGCGATATAGCCGTTGAAGATGTCGATCTCGGTGGTCTCCGCCCTGTCAAGGGATTGAAGCGTGGAGGGACGCACGTCGCCGAAGCGCTTGCCGACGATGCTGACGAGGAGCTTGGCGATTTTGTTGAACCAGGCCGCGTCGGAGAGCATCAGCAGGTTATAGTTGAGCACCTTGGCGTAGGGCGGCACCTTCAGCCCCATAGCCTTTGACAGGCGGGTGGCCTCCCGGGCGATCTCAAGGAAGATATCCTTGGCCCGCTCTTCACTGAGCATCACGCCCACGGTCTCGCCCGTGAGCGCCGCGATGGAATTGATGCAGGAGTTGATGATCAGCTTGGAAAACAGCTGCGCGTCGATATTATCCACCGCCTTGGTGGGCAGCAGGGCGCAATAGACCTGCGCCAGCGCTTTGACCTTGTCGTCGACCACGCCGTTGACGCGGCCGATTTTGAGCTCGCCCCCGCTGGTGACGTTCACGTCGCCGCTGGGCAGCATCGTTGCGCCGAAGCCGATCATACAGCCCACCGCCTTTTCCTCGCCGACGGCTTCCTTCAGGATGCCGGTGCAGATGCCGTTCTGCATATTGACGAACAGGCCGTCTTCCTTGACGTGGGGCAGCATTTTCTGCGCCACGGCCGACAGGGCGAAATACTTGGTGGCGATGATGCACACGTCGTAGACCTCCGTCAGCTGGTCGATATCGGTATAGACCGTGAATTTCTGATTGTGCTCCCCCAGCGCGCCGGTGAGGGTGATGCCCTCGGTGCGGATCTTTTCCGCCCGCGTCTCGTTGGCTTCCACGATCTCCACGTCGTAGCCCTTTTCTTTCATCATGGTGGCGGTGGTGCCGCCGATGGAGCCGGCCCCCACAAGTATGATTTTCACGTGAACTTCCCCCTTCGGTATCTCCGCCGGAACCATCCGGCTGTATTCAGCATAGAACACTTTTGGCAAATAGTCAAGTTTTTTAAGGAGAAAAAAATGATTCTTCCCTATCTCGAACACGTCCCGACCGTGGATGAAACCGCCTTTGTGGCGGAAAACGCCACCGTGGCGGGAAAAGTCACCCTGGGCAAAAACGCCTCCGTCTGGTTCGGCGCGGTGCTGCGGGGCGACCTGCAGCCCATCACCGTGGGCGACAATTCCAACGTACAGGATAACGCCGTGATCCACGTGGGGGCCAACACCCCCGCCGTTATCGGCGAAAACGTGACGATCGGCCACGGGGCCATCGTCCACGGGGCCACCATCGGCAACAACGTGCTGGTGGGCATGGGCGCCACCGTGCTGGACGGCGCGGTCATCGGAGACAACTCCATCATCGGCGCGGGAGCGCTGGTCACCTCCAAAACGGTGGTGCCGCCCAACTCCATGGTGCTGGGCATGCCCGCAAAAGTCGTCAAAGAGCTGACGCCCGCGCAGGTCATGGGCAACCGGATGAACGCGCTGGAATACGTCAGGCTCGCCAAGGATTTCAAAAAGGACTGATCCGCTTTGAAGAAATCGGTCTGCCTGCTGCTGGGCTTTCTGCTGCTGAGCGGCTGCGCGGCGCGGCCTTTACCGCAAAACTCCCCCTCCGACGCCTTTTCACAGACGGACGCCGGAGCGATTGTCGAGCGCGATTCGGCGATCACGATGCTGCCGGATACGGACCTGCGTGACCGGACGGCGGAGACGGACCTGACGGTCCTCGACACGCAGATGGCCTACGTGCAGCTCTCCAATATGATGCTCTCCCCGGAGGACTATGAAGGGAAGACCGTCAAGCTGCGGGGCCAATTCGCCCACGCGGCGGAACAGGACCGGGAGTTTTTCGTCTGCTACTTAATGGACGCCACCGCCTGTTGCTCGCAGAGCCTGGAGTTTGAGACGGACGGGGCCTACGCCTTCCCGGAGGCATACCCGCCGGAGCAGAGCGAGATCACCGTATTCGGCACGTTCGACACATACGAATACAACGGTTTTCGCATGTACCGCCTGCTTCACGCGGAGGTGGATTACGATTGCTGACCGTTCGGTTCAGCAGCCGCTTTAACGGCACGGGGCGCCGTGACGCTGATAATTGCATGTTGTCATTTACGCAGCGGAGGCAGCGAAAGATAGCTGTTGTCTGTTACGCAGCTGAGGCTGCGTGCTACGCCACTGCCTGAAAAACGGCGCAAGGCGCCGTGCTACGCAAACTGCCTGAAAACGGCGCAAGGCTGCGTGCTACGCAAACTGCCTGAAAACGGCGCAAGGCTGCGTGCTACGCAAACTGCCTGAAAACGGCGCAAGGCGCCGTGCTACCCTATTGCCTATTGCCTGTTGCCTATTGCCTAATCCTTCATCCAGAGCCAGGCCTTCAGCAAGGCCGTCTGGGTCTTGCCGTCGCAGATCTTTCCCGCCAGCACGTCCTTCACGGCGTCCTCCAGCGGGACAAGCTTCACGTTCAGGAATTCGTCCTCATCCAGATGGTTGCTGCCGAAGGTCAGCCCCCTTGCCAGATACATGTGGATGACTTCATCCGTATAGGCGCAGGAGGGATAGTACGCGCCGAGGGAGATCATCTCGGCGGCCTGCGCGCCGGTCTCTTCCCGCAGCTCGCGGCGGGCGGCCTCTTCCGGCGGCTCGTCTTTGCTGTCCAGCTTGCCGGCGGGGACCTCCGTCAGCATGTCGTGGAAGGGATAGCGGAACTGGTTCACCAGCACCACCTTGCCGTCGTCGGTGACGGGCACCACGCAGGCCGCGCCGAGATGGCGGATGTATTCACGCACGCCGCGGCCGCCGTTGGGCAGCGCCACGTCGTCGCAGTAGAGATCAAGGATTTTTCCGGCGTAGATCTGCCGGGACGCGATTTGTTCTTCCGTCAGTTTCATGAGATTCTCCTTTTTGTCGGTCAAAGAATAGCTGATAATCTATGGGTCGTGGGGTTAATGCGCTTCGCGCTCAAGGAAGGCCCTCAGAAACATAGTCGCACTGTCGCCTTGGAGCGGCGCCATTGCTCCTTGTTTCTTCACTCAAATCCCTCGCTTGCTCCGCCACCGGCG
>CADAMO010000245.1 GCA_902788995.1 Oscillospiraceae bacterium | reverse complement strand
ACCGCAAGACAGGCTGTCGCCTGTCGAGGATTTCTGACGCCGTATTGCGGCGTTTAGACAAGCAGAAATCTTCAAGTATTAATTGGTGGAGCAGTAATAATTACCATTCTGATTATCGGCTTATTTCAGCAAAACTGTCATGATGCACAAGGGTTTTACTGCAAGACGATTGATTGAGGACAAAAAAGTGTGTAATTGCTTGATTGTGGCCCTCTTTCATGCAGTGATTCGTCATTTTTTTGGCTTTCTGATTAAAGCCGATAATCAGAATTACCATTACTATTCCGTAATAACAAGCTGACAGAAAATACCTTTCATAAACCGTTTCACTGCGCAAACACTACTACTGCAAACGCGAGAAACATGGTTTGCGAAAAGGAGTGAAACAAAATGGCGAGCAATAAGACGCTTGTCCCCGGCGCGAAGGACGCCCTCAACCGCTTCAAGATGGAAGCTGCCAACGAGGTGGGCGTGTCTCTCAAGCAGGGCTACAACGGCGACCTGACCTCCAAGCAGGCCGGTTCCGTCGGCGGCCAGATGGTCAACGTCATGTGTCCCGTACGACATGCCACTTTTACCCGTTCAAACTGGAAAAACCCCGGGCAGATTCAACGGATTACATACGAATACGCGCTGGCGATCTGACTCCCCCGCCCATCCAATCGTGCACAGAAACCATCCCCGGTTTTTGTGCACTTTTTTTGCTTTATATGCCTATGTATCACGATCACTTTCATTTCAAGCGGGGATTAAGGATCGCGATACGATTGCAGCTCCCGGTCGGGGGCTGTTTTTCTTTCCCATTCGCGCCGGATGTGCAGGTGATAGATTCATTGTGTCCCGTTTTTGCCGCATGGAAAATGGTATTCTATTGTTGAGAAAAGCGAAAACGGAGGAACGGAATATGCGGTTTTATCAATTCGATTGCACCACGGAGCCGGACGAAAAACTGAGAAAATGTGAAGACAGAAACGAAAGGCGGGCGCGGGTTCGGGCGCTCGCGGAAAAGGTTGAGGCGTATCAGGCCAAGGCGCCGGAGGGCGAAGGCTGTTTTTTGAGCCGGATCGGCGAAAACAAGCTCAGCGGCGGACTGCTGACTGCCGGTACGGGCGATCCCGAAAAAAACGCGTGCGCCTTTTTTGACGCCCTCGGTTTTCTGCCGAAGACGCTGACTGTGGAGGAGATTACGCTGAAGGGCTTTCGCTCGCTTGCGCGCTCGGCCTACCGGGAAGATCTGATCGAAAGCGATGATATGCTGCTGGATGCCTTCGGGCTGGAGCTGCTCACGGAGAACAATTCCCCGTTTCTTGTATATCGGGAAAAAATAGTTTTCCCCATAGCGTCGAAAACGGCGGTTTTGCGGGAAGCGGAAAAGCTCGTTTGCGGCGATACGCTCACGCCGGAGCTGCAGCGCATATACGCAAGCAAAAAGCCGGCGCGCGTCTTCGGCCATCCGGTGCATTATACCGTTGAAACGGATTCGGAGACGTTGGCGGAAAAGCTGAGCGAAACGCTGCTGGCAGCGCTCTTGGGACGCGGCAGACTGCAAAGCGCAAAGGCTGCCACGGTGTTTCCCTTCAGCCGGCGGGAATTGGATGACGAAAAGTATGATCTTCTTTACCGCTGCTGCGAGGGCGGCGCGGTGCTCGTAAAGCTGGAAGCGCCCGAATCCGCCGACGACGATCTTGCGGATAACGGAACGGAAAAACTGGAGATCGTGTGTGCCGCAGCGAAGAAATACCGGCATAAAACGCTGACGGTCTTTTTGCTGCCCCGCGCCTGCGAGCGCCTGAAAATGCAGCTCTGTGAAGAATTGGGGGAAATCTCACTGGTATCGCTGCGGGAAGATCTGCTGCACGCGGACCGAGCGCGGGCGTATCTCAGACAGCTTGCGAAAGAAAACGGCGTACAGGCGGATGAAAGCCTGACGGATAGGGCTGAAACAGATAAACAATACCTGCCGGACGAACTGAGAAGCCTGTTTGACGAATGGTTCAACGACAAACTGAAAACCGCCGTTTTTCCGCAATACGGCGCCTTCGCAACCTGCCGGACCGAGGCGGCGAAGGCCGCGCCAGAAGGCAGCGCGTGGGACGATCTGCAGGAGATGATCGGGCTTTCGGATGCGAAACAGGTGATCGGTAAAGCACTGGACTATTACAAGCTGCAGCGTATGTTCAAGGATATGGGCGTGAAGCAGGACCGCCCCGCCATGCACATGGTGTTCACCGGCAATCCCGGCACGGCGAAAACCACCACGGCGCGACTTTTCGCACAGATCATGAAGGAAAACGGGCTACTCAGCAAAGGGCACCTCGTGGAAGTAGGCCGCAGCGACCTTGTGGCGAAATACGTGGGATGGACGGCGAAAACCGTGCAGGAGAAATTCAAGGCGGCCATGGGCGGCGTGCTGTTTATCGACGAGGCCTACGCGCTGGCGGACGACCGGGGCGGCAGCTTCGGGGATGAGGCCATCAACACCATTGTGCAGGAGATGGAAAACCGACGGGAGGATCTGGTGGTGATCTTCGCGGGTTACCCGGAAGAAATGGAGCGTTTTCTTGATAAGAATCCGGGGTTGCGCTCCCGTATCGCGTTCCACGTGCCTTTCGCCGATTACTCCGCCGAAGAACTTTGCGATATCGCAATGCTGATCGGGCGGCAAAAAGGTGTCTCCTTCAGTGCGGACGCCGTGGAAAAACTGTATACCGTGTTTGAAGTGGCGCGGCTGCAGCCGGATTTCGGCAACGGACGATACGCCCGTAACGCAGTGGAGCAGGCGAAGATGAATATGGCGAGCCGACTGCTTACGATGGATCTCGCCGCCGTAACAAAGGAAACACTCACCATCCAAGACAAGGCGCAGAGTTCCAAAAAAGGAAACCGAAGAAAAAAGTATTTTTACCGGGCTTATGCGTTGCGGCGACTGCGGGCATAATATGCACTTCCACGTTAATTCAAAGAATCCCGATATTCACTTCTTTGCCTGCTCCAATTCAAAGGTGGATAAACGCGGCACCTGTACACCAAAACGGCATTACGTCCGCGCTGA
>CADAMO010000244.1 GCA_902788995.1 Oscillospiraceae bacterium | reverse complement strand
CTCCGGCGACAAGTTCCTGCTCACCCATCACGGGGACGGCACCTTCGCGATCCCGGACGGCAACGACATGTTTGAATTCGCCTACCGCATCGCCGACGACCCGGACGAGGTCCACGCCGAGGCGCGCCGGATGGCGGACAACGCGATCGAATACAACAAGAAGCTCTTCGACTGCGGAATCGAGTGCTTCATGCTCTGCTCGGACTACTGCTACAACTCCGGGCCGTTCCTCTCCCCGCAGATGTTCTCGGAATACATCACACCCTACCTCTACGACATCATCGACAACATCCGCAAGATGGGCGGCTACGCGATCAAGCACACGGACGGCAATATCATGCCCATCCTTGACCAGATGGTGCAGTGCGGCCCTGACGCGCTCCACTCTCTGGACCCGCAAGGCGGCGTGGACCTGGCGGAGGTCAAGCGCCTCTATGGCGACTGGGTGGCACTTTGCGGCAACGTGAACTGCGGTCTTTTACAGACGGGAACGGAGGAAGATGTGATTGCCGATACGCGTCGCTCCCTGCGGGACGGCATGAACGGCTGGGGTTATATCTTCTGTACCTCCAACTGCGCTTATACCGGCCTGCCATTGAAACGGTACGAACTGATGAACCGCATCTGGTGGGAGGAAGGCGTCTATTGAACGGGCAGCATTGCCTGCAGCAGGACGATCAGAATCACGCCGGGAACGCCGCCCGCTGCAGCGCTTATGACGGTAAACGAATCAATCGGCAGATTTCTTCCGGATAAGTTCAGCAGCAGATCCGCGGCAAACAGCGCCCCAAGTCCAAGGCAGGCGGATAAAAGGAAATCCCGGAAGCGCACTCGTTTCAGCGCGTAGACCACAGGGACAGCCCCGAGGATGCAGCAGATCGCCGTTGTCAGATTCATACCATCACCCGGTAATTGGTATGAAATGAATCAAAAAAATATGAGACGCGGCACTTTTCTTTGATAATTATTTTCGCTTTTTGACACTATACTATTAGTACAAAACTGTGTGGAGGAAAAGAGCGATGAAGAAGCATCAGCATTCATACGAGCAGTATTGCTGGGTCAAGCAGAAAAACATCGTGCTGGAAGAGACGGTGTTTCATAACGGGATCAAAAAAGTGCGCTGTACGTCCTTTTCAGACTGCGGGCAAAGCGGCGGGTGCAAGAACAACGTGTTGAGCGGTATGTGGGACAAAAATATCGTATTCTGTCCCGCTGACGCGGAGATTCTGCCGTTTGATAATTGACTGAATGCAAAAATGATAGTATAATACAAAGAATAAGGAAGTGATTTTGATGGATATATTGACCTTGAAACCGTCCGTAAAATCGACGATCTGGGGCGGCAGAAAACTGATGGACGAATACGGATTTGTGCCGGATGATCCATGCGCCGATAACGCGGCGGAAGCCTGGGTGCTCTCCGGTCATAAGGACGGCCCCTCCTATGTGCGCGGCGGCATGTTTTCGGGTATGACGCTGAACGAGGCGATCCGCGTGGCGGGCCGTCAGGTGCTGGGGACCCATTGTGAAGGAATTCCCGGCTTCCCGATCCTCATCAAGCTGATCGACGCCTGTGATAAATTGTCTTTGCAGGTACATCCGGGGGATGAATACGCCCGTCGGGTGGAAAATGAGAACGGTAAAACAGAGGCTTGGTACGTGCTGGAGGCCAAGCCCGGCGCAACCCTTCTTTACGGCGTCAACCGTGAAATGACGCGGGAAGAATTTGCCGCGGATATCCGCAGCAATACCGTGTTGAACGACGTGAACGCCGTGAAGGTCAAGGCCGGCGACGTGGTCTTCATTCCCTCCGGCATGCTTCACGCCATCGGTGAGGGCATTTTCCTGGCGGAGGTGCAGCAGAGCTCCAACACGACCTATCGCGTCTATGACTATGATCGCCGCGATAAAAAAGGGAATCCCCGTGAGCTTCACATTGAAAAAGCGACTGACGTGGCGGATCTCTCTGTGACGGAAGTCAATTTTTCCCCGAAGGGTGAACCTGTTGAGACGGAAGGCGCCAAAAAAACGCTGCTGACCGACTGTCGGTTCTTCTCCATGACCTCTGTGTCGGTGGACGGTACATACGAGGACGCCGCCGGGGCGGAAAGCTTCGTTTCTCTGCTTGTTCTCAGCGGCAGCGGCGAAATTGAAGGCAAGAAAAAAACGATTCCTCTGAACAAGGGCTGCAGCCTGTTTATCCCTGCCGGGTACGGCTCTTTCCGCGTTTCCGGCGAAGGGATGAAACTGCTGGAAACGCGCGTATAACGAGCTGACATGTCTTTACTCAGTTGTCAGAACGTCTGCGTGTCCTTTGCGCAGCGTGAAATCATCAGAAACGCCTGTTTTGAGGTGAATAAGGGCGATAAGATCGGGCTGATCGGCGTCAACGGCAGCGGTAAAACCACGCTTTTTCGCGTGATCTGCGGCCTGCTGGAACCCAGCGACGGCGCGCTTGTCAAAGCGTCCCATACTTCCGTGGGGTTTGTGGAGCAGCACGCCTGCGCTGACAGCCTGCTGAACGTCTATGACGAACTGCTGACGGTTTATCGCCCCTTGATGGAGATGGAACTGGAGCTGGAAGAGCTTCATCGGAAGGTGGAACTCACCTCCGGCAGCGTACCGGAGTATCTGGAACGGCAGGAAGAGCTGACCAGAATGTTTCAGGACAGGGGAGGGCTCACTTATCAGGCGAGGGCCCATTCCTGTCTTCGGGGGCTTGGTTTTACGGAAGTGGAAGAAGCGTTGCCTGTCTCCGCTCTCAGCGGCGGACAGCGTACAAAGCTCAGCCTGGGAAAGCTATTGCTCAGCGAGCCGGATATCATGTTGCTAGACGAGCCCACCAACCACCTGGATATCGCCAGCGTGGAATGGCTGGAAGACTTTATCGGTAAATTCAACGGCACGCTGCTAGTGATCTCCCACGACCGGTATTTCCTCGATAAGGTCACCACCCGCACCATTGAGATCGCCAACCGAAAGGTGATCTGCGGCAAGGGGAATTATTCCGTCTACATGAAAAACAAGGCGGAGCGGCTGGAAAGCGACCGCCGCGCCTATGAAAAGGCCGCGCTGGAGATCAAACGGATCGAAAAAATGATCGAACAGCAG
>CADAMO010000243.1 GCA_902788995.1 Oscillospiraceae bacterium | reverse complement strand
TTTGTTGATTCCTGTACTTGTCTCTAACTAAAATCAGCTATTTCTCAAAGTGTTTTCCACTACCTATCCAACTGTGGAATTTACTTTGGGAATTAACGGGCGCGGAATGATGAATGCAGAATTGTTAAAACTCTTTCCGAATGAGGGGCTTTCGGACAAAAAAATCCCGGAACAAAACCGTTCCGGGAAGCGTGCGGTGATCACAAAAAACAGATCAGTTGCGGAAGCGGGCGAGGAAATCCTTCGTCTCCTGATGCTGCGGGTTGCCGAATACCTCGGCGGGGGAGCCGGATTCGAGGATCACGCCGTTGTTCATGTAGACGACCTTGTTGCTCACGTCGCGGGCGAAGGCCATCTCGTGGGTCACCACCAGCATGGTCATGCCGTCGTCGGCCAGCTGCCGCATGACGGTGAGCACTTCGCCCACCATCTCGGGGTCCAGCGCGCTGGTGGGCTCGTCGAATAGCAGGATATCCGGGTCCATGGCCAGGGCGCGGGCAATGGCCACCCGCTGCTTCTGCCCGCCGGAAAGCTGGCGGGGCTTGGCGTTGATGTAGGGGGCCATGCCCACCTTGGTGAGGTATTTCATGGCCTGCTCTTTGGCCTCTTCCTTGCCCCGGTGCAGCACGCGGGTCTGGCCCACCATGCAGTTTTTCAGCACGCTCATGTTGTTGAACAGGTTGAAGCTTTGGAACACCATGCCGACCTTGGTGCGGTAGGCGGGGGCGCCGCCCTTGATCTTTTTGATGTTTTCGCCCCGGTAGATGATGTCGCCGGAGGTGGGCGTTTCCAAGAGGTTGACGCAGCGCAGCAGCGTTGACTTGCCGGAGCCGGAGGCCCCGATGATGCTGGTCACGTCGCCGGGGGAGACGGTGAAGTCGATATCCCGCAACACCTCATGCTTGCCGAAGGATTTGGAAAGGTGACGGATCTCAAGAATGGTCTCGCTCATCGGTGCATGTCCTCCTTCCGCTCTTTTTTGACGTAAGTCGTCATGCCGCTGGTCAGGGCCAGGGTGTCGGTGGTGGCAATATCGAAGTTCTGCGGCCCGTCCAGCTTGCGTTCCCACCAGCGCAGCAGCACGGAGCACACGATGGTCATGCACAGGTACATGGCCATCTCAATGACGGCGGAGGGGAAGTAGACGAACTTGGCGCCCACGATGGCCTTGTGCACCGCGAACAGCTCGGTATAGCCGATGATGAACATGACGGAGGTATCCTTGATGTTGATGATCAGGTTGTTGCCGATCTGGGGGATGATGTTGCGGATGGTCTGGGGCAGAATGACGCTGGTCATGGTCTTGAAGTGGTTCATGCCGATGGCCTTTGCGCCTTCGGTCTGGCCGGGGTCAATGGACATAATACCGCCGCGCACGGTTTCCGCCATGTAAGCGCCGGTGTTGATGGAAACCACAAGGTAGGCAGCGGGGGTCACGTCCAGCCGGGCGCCGTTGCCGAAAAAGTAAGGCAGGCCGAAGAAGATGAACACCGCCTGCAAAATCATGGGCGTCCCGCGGAAGACCTCCACGTAGATGCGGATGACAGCCCGCAGCACCATCAGCAGCGCCTTTTTGACGGGGTTGTCGTCCTTGGCGTAGGGGATGGTCTGCAATACGCCGCAGGCAAGACCGATGATGCAGCCCACCGCCGTGGCGGCCACGGCCAGCAGGATGGTCTTCCCCGCGCCGGTCAGGTATTGCGAATAACCGCTCGCCCAGGTGGAGGAGACGTCCTGGATGAGCTGGGATAACTTGTCCATGCGTGTTTTCCTTTCTGAAAGGAGTCTTCTTGTTCAGTCGGAAGTCATCAGTCGGAAGTCGGAAGTCTCTGAAAGGGAAGGTTTCCTGCTGCGCAAAAACTTTCTTTCATCCGACGTTTGGGATCATTGACGTCTTCGTCGGCAGATACAGGTTTCCCGCAAAAGGACTGCCGACTTCCGACTGACGACTTCCCACTATTACCACGCCGCCCGCGTCAACATAACGCAGGCGGCGCGAGGTTGTCGGGAATCTTATTCGCTCAGGGGCTGAATCGCGGTGGCGTCGGCCATGATGGCGTTGAAGTCGTCGGCGGTCATGCCTTCCAGCGCGGAATTGATGGCGTCCTTCAGCACGGTGTTGCCCTTCTGCACGGAGATACCGATGTTGATATCGCCCTCGTCCACCTCAAAGTCGTCGTCGGAGCCGGAGAAGTCAAGGATGGTGAGGTCGGGATAGGCAACCAGAGCGCCCTGGGCGGTGGGCATATCGCAGCAGACGAAGTCCACTTCGCCGGTCTCAAGAGCCATCAGCATCAGGGGAGCGCCGTCCTTGGCGGTCTTGATGTCAGCGCCTTCGATCTGGGGCAGGCAGGTATCGTACCAGATGGTGGAAGCCTGGGAGGTGCAGGAGTGGCCCGCCAGTTCGGACTTGCCCTTGGCGGCAGCCAGCTCGGAATCGGCCTTGGTGACGCACACGATGGAGGCGTAGAGATACGGGCCGGCGAAATCGACCTGCTCCATTCTGTCCGCGGTCATGGACTGGCCGGCGATGACCGCGTCAACCTGACCGGTCTGCACCGCGGGGATCAGGGAATCCCAGTCCAGACGGACCACTTCCAGATCCCAGCCGTTCTTTTCGCAGATCTTCTTGGCGATCATGATGTCGTAGCCGTTGGCGAACTCGTTGGTGTCCTTGATGGGCACGGCGCCGTTGGCGTCGTCCTGCTGGGTCCAGTTGTAGGGCGCGTAGGCGCATTCCATGGCGACGGTCAGCACGCCGTCTTCCACGCCGGAGGCCACGGGCGTGGCGGAAGCGTCGGTGCCGGTGGAATCGTCCGTATTGGCCTTGCCGCAGGCGGCGAACAGGCACAGGACCATGGCGAGAGAGAGAACAAGCGCAAGTACTTTTTTCATGTTGGTTTTCCTTTCTGCTTTTCAGCACATATAATACGTAAAAAAAGGAACCGCCTGAAACGCGGTCCCATAGCAACAAAAGGGCTGTTATGATAGCGCTCCATAAGAATAAATTCCAATGACAGTACGCGACGTATTTCCCCGTGTACCAGAATCGGCAGCCAAGGCAGCCGCCTCATCTTCGGCGTGAGGTCCTTGACCAGGATGCCCTCGTCGCAGAGCGCGGAT
>CADAMO010000242.1 GCA_902788995.1 Oscillospiraceae bacterium | reverse complement strand
GGTCGAAGGGGACCAGCCCCGGGTGCGTCCCTTCGGCACCGCCCACATTTTTGAAAACAAGCTGTATATCCAGACCGGCAAGGTCAAGCCCGTATCGCTGCAGATCCTCGCCAACCCCAAGGTGGAGCTGTGCGCCTTTAAAGACGGCGTGTGGCTGCGGGTCGCGGGTGAGCTGGCGCTGGACGACCGCGTGGAGGCGAAAAAATCCATGCTGGACGCCTATCCCGAACTGCGGGGCATGTACGATGAGAACGACGGCAACACGGCGGTGTTTTACTTCACCCACGCGACGGCCACCTTCTCTTCCTTTACCGCCGCCCCCGAAACGGTGACCTTCTGAACCGCCGATCCGATTTTCTGACGTCGACAGCACAACGCCCTCCGGACGCAGCCGCGTCCGGAGGGCGTATTTCGCAAGTATGATCGTATGTCAGCCGTCGGCGTCCTTGATATCGGTGCCGATGAAACCGACGTGTTTGAAATCCTGCATATTGTGCCGGATGATCCAGTCGATATAGGTCAGAAAGATCCGCGCGGTGAGAACGTAGCCCGCCGGCGACATGTGCCCGTGCAGGAAGAACCGCTCCCGGAAATCCGCGTCGTAGACGGGGGCGTACCGCCGCAGGTCGATCACGTAGGCATTGTCAAAAAACGCGGCAAAATCGTGCAGCAGCTTCCGGTGGGCGTCGCCCTTTTTCATCAGCGTTTCGTTGCGGCGGTCCTCCGTCGGCATGGTGACGAAGAAGAATTTCGCGTCGGGGCTGATCTCCTTATATTTTTTGATCAGCCTGCCGTAATAGCCCGCAAAGGTCTTGGCGTCCGTTTCGCAGTCGGAAACGGTCCCCACTTCATCGCCCCGGTTGTAAAGGTCGTTGACCCCCAGCGCGATGATATAGGCCTGGGCGGCCTTGTCGGGATCAAAAAAGCCGTTGGCCTTGGCGAAGCTCTCCATATATTCCGACGCGGTCATGCCGCCCCGGGAGAAGTTATAGGCCGTGAAGCCGGCCTCCCTCGCCATGTACTGGCCCCAGGAATAGTCGAACATATCGTGGTAGCTGCGGTTGCCGTTTTCGTCCAGCGCTTCAAACTCGCCGGAAGCGAGGCTGTCGCCGATACAGGCCACCTTGCGGAAGATTCCGCAGAAGCCCGCGCCATCCAGCAGCCGGTCCAGCGGCTGTTCCAGGTCATTGAAAAAATCGTTGATATCCATGACGATCGTCCTTTCGTAAAACGGGGATTTGTCGCGCTTCTGCGCGACAAATCCGGTGTGAGGTTATAGGTGTGAGGTGTGAGAGTCAATCTGTTTGGCGTAACGTGACAACGTGGAAATATCTGTTCTCAAACCTCAAACCTAACACCTCAAACCTGTCGCGCGAACAGCGCGACAAACTCCAACTTGTCATTCCTTCTCCGCCAGAATCCGTCCCATGATCACGCCCATGACGGAGGCCATCATCAGGCCTCTGGTCCAGCCGCTGGAATCGCCGAGGCAGTGCAGCCCCGTCACGTTGGTGTTGAGGCGGTCGTCCATTTTGATGCGGTTGGAATAGAACTTCAGCTCCGGCGAGTAGAGCAGCGTTTCATAGCTGGCAAAGCCGGGCACCACGTGGTCCATGGCCTGAATAAAGTTGATGATGTTGGTCATGGCCCGGTAGGGCATGGCGGCGGTGATGTCGCCTGCCACCGCGTCCGGCAGGGTGGGGCGCAGGTTGCTCTGGCTCAGCTCCTTGGGCCAGGTGCGCTTGCCGTCCAGTATGTCGCCGAAGCGCTGCACCAGAATATGGCCGTTGGCCAGCATATTGGTCAGCTCGCCCACCTTCTGGGCGTATTCGATGGGCTGGTTGAAGGGGGTGCTGAAATTGTGAGAGCAGAGAATGGCCAGGTTGGTGTTGTCGGATTTCAGCTCTTTGTAGGAATGGCCGTTGACAACCGCCAGCTCGTTGTCGTAGTTTTCCTGACTGACGAAGCCGCCGGGGTTCTGGCAGAAGGTGCGCACCTTGTTCTTGAAGGGCTTGGGATAGCCGATCAGCTTGGATTCATAGAGGGCCTTGTTGACCTTCTCCATCACTTCGTTGCGCACCTCTACCCGCACGCCGATATCCACGGTGCCGGGCTGGTGGGCGATGTCGTACTGGGCGCAGAGCTTTTCCAGCCAGTCAGCGCCCCGGCGGCCGGTGGCGATGATGGTCTCCTCCGCCACGATGTCAAAGGTCTCGTCCCCCTGCCGGGCGACAATGCCGAGGCACCTGCCGTTTTCGTTGTCCATCAGCAGCGTTTCGCACTCGCAGCTGAACAGCATTTCCACGCCGTTGTCCGCCAGATAGCGTTCAATGTCGTAATAGAGCTGCTGGGCTTTTTCCGTGCCCAGGTGGCGGATGGGACAGTCCACCAGCTTCAGCCCCGCCTGAATGGCGCGCTTGCGGATCTCCTTTACTTCTTCCGAGCTGTCGATGCCCTCGATATGGCTGTCCGCGCCGAATTCCAGATAGATGGAATCGGCGTAGCGGATCATCTCCTGGGCAAAGTCCTCGCCGATGAGCGAGGGCAGGTCGCCGCCTACCTCATAGCTCAGGGACAGCTTTCCGTCCGAAAAGGCCCCCGCCCCGGAAAAGCCGGTGGTGATATGGCAGTTGGGTTTGCAGTTGACGCATTTTTTTGTTTTCTGCTTGGGGCAGCGGCGTTTTTCCACCGCCACGCCCTTTTCCACGATGGTAATCTTCTTTTTGCTGCCCTTGCGGATCAGCTCGATCGCCGTAAAAATTCCCGCGGGACCCGCGCCCACGATCACGATATCGGTTTTCATCAGTCTTTCCCTTTCAGTTCTGTTTTCTCACAATGGTATATTCGTCGCCGGGGGTGTAAAAGGGGCAGTGAGAGAAGCGCCCGGTCATGAACCGCTCCGCCTCGTCCTCGTCCAGATCCACCGCGCAGCGATAACAGTCGTAGTCCTCGTCGTATTCATAGTTGAGGCACATCTCGCAGTTCTCCGCCATTCCGATCCCTCCCGGCAACGTTCTTTCCCAAAACATCTTTATATCATATTTCTGCAAAAAAGTCAAATCGTAGAGGGAAAGTTGCTGCGGGGCGCGGAATGAAGTTAATTCCCAAAGTAAATTCCACAGTGGAAGTTAGATGTGGAATTTAG
>CADAMO010000241.1 GCA_902788995.1 Oscillospiraceae bacterium | reverse complement strand
ATGGCCTCCTTTATCGGCACCGGTATGAACAAGAGCGGCAACTCCAGAAAAGTGGATGCGCTGACCACGCCCTTCCTGGATTCTCTGGATATTGCGGGTTATAACTACGGATCCGGCCGCTATCCGCTGGAGAAGAAGGCCCACCCCAATCGCGTCGTCTTAGGCAGCGAGACCTTCCCGCAGGACATCTGGAAGAACTGGCAGATGGTGAAGAAGTACCCCTACCTCGTGGGCGACTTCATGTGGACGAGTTGGGACTATTTGGGCGAAGCCGGGATCGGGGCCTGGAGCTACACCGGCGGCATGCCATTCAACCGGCCTTATCCCTGGGTGCTGGCGGGCGCGGGTGTCATTGACATTCTCGGCATCCCCGACGGCAGCTGCAAGTACGCCGCCACGGTCTGGGGAGTAGAAGGCAATCCCGTCATCGCGGTAAAGCCTGTGAATCACCCCGGTGTGCGCCCGTCGAAATCCGTCTGGCGCGGCACCAACGCGATCCTGAGCTGGAGCTGGGCGGGCTGCAAGGGGAATAAAGCCGAGGTCGAGGTCTACTCAGATCAGACCACGGTGGAGTTGCTTCTCAACGGCAAGAGCGCCGGCAGAAAAAAAGTAAAAGAATGCAGGGCAATTTTTAAGGTCAAGTATGCCCCTGGCACGGTCACGGCGGTGGCCTATGACGCCTCCGGCCGTGAAACAGGACGCAGGGAACTTATATCCGCCGCCGCGCCGCTGAAGATCGCGGTGCGGCCGGAGAAGGCAGATGTCAGGCCTGGCGAGATCGTGTATGTTCCCGTCAATATCGAGGACGCAAACGGCATCGTGGAATCCAACGCCGACCGGAAGCTGACCGTTACCGTCGAGGGCGGCGAACTGCTGGCCTTCGGCAGTGCCAACCCCTGCACTGAGGAGCAGTACCACACCGGCAGCTTCACAACCTATTACGGACGCGCCCTGGCAGTTGTCCGTGCGGGCGAGAGCGGATTTGTCAAGGTGACTGCGACGGACGGCGACAAGACCGGCTCGTCAGAGATTGCCGTCAAGTGAGAGAAAATATGAAGGCAACACATTTACAAGTCGAATACCTGACCGAGCCTCTGGGACTCGGCAACCCGAAGCCCCGGTTTTATTGGCATGCGGAGGGCGGAATCACGCAGAGCGCCTATCAGATCGTGTGCAAACGGAATGAAAAGACTGTATGGGACAGCGGAAAAGTAGAAAGCGCTTCTATGACGCACATCCCCTATGCGGGACCTGACCTGCACAGCCGTGAACGTGTGAATTGGTGCGTGCGGCTCTGGGATGAAAACGGCGAGCCGGGAGAACTCACAAATAGCCACTTTGAACTTGGACTTTTGAACGAGAGCGACTGGACGGCCAAGTGGATCAGCGGCGACTATAAGCCCGATCCCAAACGGCGCTATCCTGTGGACTGCTTCAGGAAGGATTTTGCCGCAAAGGAGGTCGTGAAGGCGCGGCTCTATGCCACGGCCCGCGGTGTCTATGATGTGACGGTAAATGGAAGACGCATCGAGGACTTTATCCTGGCTCCGGGATCGACGGATTATCGCAAGCGCATCCAGGTACAAACTTATGATGTGACGGAGTATATCAAAGAAAACAATACCATTGAACTGAGACTCGCTGACGGCTGGTATCGCGGTAGCGTGGCAGCCTACGGCGTCACGAACGTCTTTGGCACGCAGACCAGCATACTTGCCCAGCTGGAGTTGACTCATGCCGACGGCAGCGTGCAAACGGTCATCACCGACGAGAGCTGGGCCTGGTCCAACGACGGCCCCATCCGCTTCGCCGATCTCAAGGACGGCGAGGTGTATAACGCGACCATGCAGCCGGGCTATTCCGGCAAGGCGCAGGTCGTGAAAGCGCCCAAGGGTGTGACGCTCTGCGCCTCAGACAACGTACCCGTCACGGAGCATGAGCGCTTCACCCCGACGCTGCTGCCCGGCAAGGTGCTGGACTTCGGACAGAATATCGCCGGGTCTTTGGCATTCCGCGTGAAGGGCAAGAAGGGACAGAGCTTCCGCATCGTATGCAGTGAGTATTACGATACAGATACACAGTCCGTCGTCCGGAACGCTGTGGAGACGAAACCGGCTTCCGGCTGGACACGGCAGAAGCTGATCCTGAAGCTGCTTGCGCAGAAAGTCATTGGAGAGGCGGTGGATACCCCTCTGCAGGAGATCCTGTTCACCTGCTCGGGCGGCGAGGACGTCTATAAAACCAGCTTTACGGTCTTCGGCTTCCGCTACGCGCAGATCATCGGTGACGTGGACATCAGGCCCGAGGACTTCACTTCCATCGCGCTCTATTCCGACCTGGAACAGACAGGTGACTTCGCCTGCTCCGATGAGCGGGTGAATCAGCTGGTGAAAAACACCCGCTGGAGCATGAAGGGCAATTTCCTGGACGTACCCACCGACTGCCCCACACGGGAGCGGCTGGCCTGGACCGGCGACGCACAGGTGTTCTTCCATACCGGCGCCTATTTCATGGACACGGCCGCTTTTTTCAAGAAGTGGCTCCGCGACATGGCCGATAGCCAGTATAAAGACGGCTTTATCGGTGCTGTCATGCCCTATAGCGGCGTGGAGATGATGTACAAAGCCACCGGCGGTTCGGTCGGCTGGGCGGACGCGATCTATCTGATCCCATATCGCTATTACAAGCGTTTCGGCGACAAAGAGCTGCTGCGCCGGTGCTGGCCGATGATGAAGAAGTACGCGGACACGCTGCTGAAAAGGATCGAGAAGGACGGCCACTATGTAAAGGGTGTCCACCTGGGCGAGTGGCTGGAGCCTGTGGAGTTCCGTGACAAAGTCAACGGCGCCCGTGCCAGGCACCCCGAGGAGGCCACGGCTTACCTCTATCTCACCATGCGCACGATGGCAGAGATCGCGTCCTTGCTGGGTGAGCCCTGCGGCGATTACGAAAAAGCCGCTGAGCGCGCGAAAGTGGTCTATCCCAAATACGCCGAGCTGGACACCAACCGCCAGGCAAAATTGGTGCGGCCGCTTGCCCTAGGGCTGCTGGACGGAGAGGAAAAGAAAAAAGTACAGGAGAGACTGATCAGGGCGGTGCAGGACTACCGTTATCGTGTTGGCACAGGCTTTCTTTCCACCCCTTTCCTGCTCGACGAGCTGACCAAAGCCGGAG
>CADAMO010000240.1 GCA_902788995.1 Oscillospiraceae bacterium | reverse complement strand
TCAAAATAAAAGAAATTAGAAAGGCGATAACAAGATGAAGGTATATTATATTTTTGATAAGGTCACAAAGTGGAAAGCAAAATACCGACAAAGAGCTACTATTCACTCCAAAAAGATCGAAGAAGACATTTCGTGAAAATGTTCAGCCTCATCGATGCATGCGAACGCGCGGGCAGCGGCATCCCAAGCATCCTCCATGTTTGGAAACAGCAAGGGTGGAGCGAGCCGACGATCACGCAGACATATTCGCCGGATCGGACCATGTTATCGTTACCTTTATCGCCGATCGGCGATGAGAATCGGCGATAAGAGTCCCTCTACTATAAAAGCAGTCAAGCGTCAACTGATTGTGGATTATCTTACGGATCATGCGACTGCAAAATCTTCGGAGCTTGCTGAATACGTCGATTTGAAGCCGTCGCGTGTACGGGACTATTTGGCTGAGCTGATTGCAGAGGGAATCGTCGTCGCCGAAGGCGGAAACAAGAACCGCACGTACCGGCTGAAATCGTAACCTGTCAAAATGAAATAACGGACAGTGAAGTTTAATCTTTCACTGCCCGTTGATATTCTGTTTTGATTGTGTTTTCAAAAGAATGATTCCTGCCGCGCGGCATCGTTTTTTCCCTTATGTTTTCCCTTATCAGGGTAAGATTTAATCATACAACCCAACACAACGCAACAGACGCGATCCCGCAAACCGTTGATATTCCAGTACTTTCCGGGATACCGCAGCATGAACTGACACAGCCAACCCGCAGTTCGAATCTGCCCAGCAGCTCCATCGAGAAGTCCGGTTTTCAATAGAAAATCGGGATTTTTTCGTACTTTTCCCGTGGTTTACTTTATCGGAGTGATGTGTACTTTTGCGTTTTGGGAACAGTTTGGGAACAAATCGGGTTTTCTTTTAGCGAGTGGTTTTACGCTGCAAAAAAGCGACAGGTCGAAACCTGTCGTTTTTTGTGCCGCCTGTGCGGAGATCGGCGCGCTCACAGGCGCGCGATGGAGCGGATCTCGCAGTTATGGCGGTATTTCAGTTCCCGCATGGCCTCCGCGTCGGCAAAGCGGGCCGGGTCGGCGCTGCGGATGGAGGCGCAGTCGCGCAGCAGCGTGAACCACTCCGTCTGCCCGCCCACATCGTAGACGACAGCGTCAGACAGCGCCTCCAGGCGGTATTCGCCGTATTTCGGCAGCTTGACGATGCACTCGGGATGCGCGACAAAGGTATCGTCGTAAACCTGAAACCTGACCTCTCCCTCCGTCACATAGAGCATCTCGGTCTTGAGCGGATAGGGATTTGACGCGGCGGTAAAGCCGCGCTCCATCTCCGCGGCCCAGACCTCCTTCACGCCGCCGGTCTCCCAGCGGGCGATCAGCATCTTCATCGTGACACCGTCAAAGCGTTCAACGGCCAGGGGCCGGCTGATGTGGCGCACGCAGTTCATTTCCTGCCACTTAACCCGCGGCCAGCCGACGGGGTCCTCGGCGCGGATGATGTCCGGCAGCACGGGGCCTACCTTCGGGAAGTCCGGCTGTTTCCTGGCGTCGGGGCGTTTTTCCCGTAAAAGCGCGCCGCACATCCCGTCCTCCGTCGTCAGATCCATCCGGTGGAAGAAGCCCACCTTGCGGGTGAGATCGCGGAAGGCAAAGCCGTGGGGTTCATAGGGGCGGTGCAGCGTGATGCAGCCGGGCTCCACCTCGGCCACCTTGCCGTCGGAATAGAAATCAAAGGGCGCCATGCTCCAGAAGAATATCTCATAGGCCTCCCGGTGATAGTGGCAGTGGGCGTTCGGCTGCGGATGGAAGACGGAGTCCGTCACGCGCAGCAGGCTCTCCTTCCCCATGGGAAAATGGATCGTCCGCGCCTCCTCCCAGACGCTGCCGCCCGGCTCGGTGTTCACAATGGGAAAGAGCCAGTTGCGCTCGTCATTTACGTCGATCAGATATTGATATTCCATCGGTTGCGTCTCCTTCTGCAAAAGCGGGGTTGTGAAAAAAATCCACAGCCCCGCTTGATCTCTGTTATGCGTCGATCGCTTCGCTCTTTTCTTCGGCCCGCTCGGCCACGATCTCCTGCATGACGGCGGCACGGGCGTCCTGGATGCGGCGGGAGAGGCTCCGGTAAGTCTCCATCTCCTCTTCCGTAAACTGTCTGTCCACCCGGTCAAGATAGTCCGATTCCAGACAGAGCAGTTCCCTCGCAAGCCGCTTTCCGGCCGGGAGCAGGTTGATATACACCTTGCGCCGGTCATAGGAATGGCCCGTGCGCTCCACATAGCCCTTTGCCTCCAGAGAGTCGATCACCTTGGTCATGGTCTGCCGCAGAATCATCAGTTTGTCCGCGATCACCGACGGCTCGCCGCCGTCTGAGAAGAACAGCAGCGCCAGAACGCGGTATTCCGTGTGGGAAATATTGTATGGCTCAAACAGGATGGCGTGCCGCCGCTGGCCGCTCAGCGTGACGGAAAAAGTCTGTTCACGCCGCTCATGCAGAGCCCGAAGCTCACGATCTGTGTATTGTCTGATAGCCATTGCATCACCTTTCCATACGTCGACTTCGTCTGCCTTGTTGCGTTCTTCGGTATTATGATCAGTTTACCATGCCCTGCGCCGGAATACAAAGTCTTTTCAGCCCTTTGTCTCAAAAAATCGTGGTGAGCGGGGCGGGCGTACCCTTTGCGCCGATGCAGGCGCTGGTCATGTGATCCGCGCTGACGCCGTAGAAGCAGCCGATGTCGTGGTAATGGTTCAGGTCGATCAGGAAGAGCGCCTGCAGGCCGTGCTGCCGCTCCTCAACGAAGGAGAAGAGATAGATGTTGTCCCGGATCATGACATAGTCCGCGGGGTTGGTGGCCATCCACGCGCCGTAGTTGGGGCTGGGGTGACTGTAGGTATAATAAAGGTTGGATGTATACATATGCTTGATGACGATCTTGCCGTAATCCCAGTCGATCGCCTTGCCCACCAGCTCATCGGTGAAGCAGTGCAGCGCCCCGTTCTCCGGAAATGCGCCGTCCAGTCTGCCGAAAAAGAACTCCCGGCCGACGTCGATGTTGGAGTGCTCCGTGCCCACATGGGCGTCGCAGACCGTGGCGCTGCCCGTTTTCATGTCCGCGATCAGCGTGACCTGACGGGAGCAGGCATAGCCGGGGATCAGCTGGTTGACCAGAAAGATCTCGCCGTCCATGGTCTTG
>CADAMO010000239.1 GCA_902788995.1 Oscillospiraceae bacterium | reverse complement strand
GACGCAGGTCCTCAAAAGCGAGTATTCCGGCCACGTAATCAAGCTGATCAAAGAGCAGGACCCGATTTCAGACATGATCGTGACCATGGGCGGAGACGGCACCGTCAACGAAGCCGTGCGGGCATTCAACGAGATCGAGCAGCACTGCCTTTATACCCATATCGCCACCGGCACCACCAACGATATGGCCAACAACTACAATATGGCGCGCCACGATCCCTATAAGGGCATCGACAAGCTGGTGGAGGAAGGCGCCCCCACCACCATGGATTCCCTGCTGGTCAACGGAGAGCCGGTCTGCTACGTTTCCGCCTTCTGTTACGTGGCTCCCATACCCTTCCTTGTCAGCACGAAGCTGAAAAAACGCCTCGGCCACGCGGCCTACGTGGTTTCCGCGCTGCCCATCATCATGAGACGTCCCGAAAAGGTCAAGATCACCTACACCGCCAACGGAGAGACGAAATCCATCTCCACCTGCCTTGCGCTGATCACCACCTCGAAGGGCATGGGCGGCATCAACCTCTACCGCAATTCCGATCAGAACGACGGCAAGTTCGAGGTATTCTTCCTAAAGGTGCTGACCCCGAAGCTTGTTCCCGAGTTGTTCACAAAATACCTGACGGATAAAATCAATCTGGCCGATTACGTTCAGTACGCCGATACTTTTTCCACCGACTCCCTTGATATCCGTTTTGACGGCGTTCTTCCCAAACACGCGGTGGATAACGACGGCAACAAAGCGGAATTTGAACTGACCCTGCACGACAACGAACTGCACTACCGGCTCGGCAAAAAGATCAAGGTCTTTATTCCGCTGAAATAACCCTTTCTTTTTCATATATCTCCAAAACGCCCCGGAAACGGTTTTGACCGTCTCCGGGGTATTTACTGCTCCACCAATTAATACTTGAAGATTTCTGCTTGTCTAAACGCCGCAATACGGCGAATCCTCGACAGGCGACAGCCTGTCTTGCGGTTTCTTCCTTGTCTTGCGACGTTTATACGGCGCATAAATAATTCACGATTAAATTGGTGGAGCAGTATCATGTTATGTATTGAACATGCGATCAGTTTGACAGCGCCAGGATTTCATTGAAAGTCGCCGTGCCGGTCACGCCGATTTTTTTAACGGTCACGGCTGAAGCCATGGCGGCCAGCTCCGACGCTTCGGCAAACCCCGCTCCGGCGGCCAGCGCACAGGTAAACGCGGCAAGCGTTGTGTCGCCAGCGCCGCAGATATCAAGGGGACCTGAAAGCGGCAGCGCAGGGGTTCTGATTTTCACGTTTCCGTCGATGATATACGAACCTTTATCCCCCAGCGTACAGAAAACCGTCGCTCTGTTATTTTCAGCCAGCTTTTCTGCCGCGCTTATAAACGCCGCTTCATCCGCGCAGAGGTAACCGTCGTTGCCGTAAACAGCCTTCCAACACTCCACTTCGTTCGGCTTGAGAATACAGTTTGTATATTCCGCAATGCGATACCGGCTGTCAACGACCACGGGAAGCCCGCTTTGGGCAAGAGAGACGATCTCTTTCCTGACGGCGTCTGTGACGATACCGTATCGGAACTGGTCCGACACACACAAGACGTCGGCTTTTTCGGTAACCTCATGCAGCCGACTGATGACAACCCGTTCCGTTTCGGCGGAAATCGTCGCGTCGTTTTCAAAATCCAGCCGGGGGTCCTCATAGACCGTGGCGGAGATCCCCTTTCGCAGAGGCTTGCAATAGGCGTTGGTAAATGGCAAGCCGGAGGGCACCAGCCTGTCCGGGGAAATCCCTATCTTTCGCACTTGTTCTGCCAGCAGATTTCCCCGCCAGTCGTCGCCGTAAAGAGAAACCGCAAGGATCTCCTTCGGCCGCAGCGCAGCAAGATTGGCGGCAACGTTACCGCCCGCGCCGAGAGAAACGCGTTCTTCCACCACCGGCAGCGGAAAATGCGGCGTTTCGCGGGACAGTTCCGAGCGGGTCATATCCGCCTGCCAGTAGATATCCAGACAGAAGTCGCCGATGATGGCGACAGTCTTTTCCCGCAGCGTCGATTCAATTGTCCTGATTGTATCTTTATTCAGCATATCAGAACCCGCGTTTCTTCAATTCATCGTAAAGTGTAGGAATGGTGATCTGATGATCCCCTGTGAAATGCCATCCCTTGCCGCCCTGACAGGTGGGCCGGTTGACGATATTTTTCCGGGGACGGTAATAATAATTAGGGTCATCATACCCGATCTTGCAGCGGTAGTCGCCGAGATCGATCAGATCGAAATTGGCGGTAGTGATGTGGAACGTGGGATACCCCAGATTCCGGGCGATGGAAAGCGTCTTGAGGAATACTTCCGGCCCGATCACGGAAGAGCCGAAGTTGAGAAACACGCCGCCGTCCAGCTGAGAAACGCTGTACGCCATCTTTTTGAAGTCGATCCCATAGGCTCCGACGATCAGGATAACGCAGAGGAGCAGGTCATTGTTAAACGTGATATTTAAGCACTGCGCAGTGATCGCATATAGCAGAATAAGAAGCAGCAGTTTGCGAATGATATCCAGTTTGTCAAATAGTATTGCTTTGGCTGTTACGAGAAGAAGCGGGATAAATTGAAGGAAGATCTCCCAGATGACGACGATTTTATATAAATACTCGTAATAGAGGGTAGTTGCGTCCAGGACAACGATTGCCACCCAGGGAATGAACATGGAAAAAAAGAGGATCTCCCCCCAGTTTCGGGTCTTACCGTTTAAGTTTTTTAATGTGTCCATTTTACCCTCGCCAATTACCTAGTAAAACCGATTATATCATCATTAATTTACAAACACAAAAACAGGTCCTTCCGCGGGCTTCCCGAGTTTTCGTCCTCGGAAAACGGAAGGACCTGGGTCAGATCCAGTGTGATTTTACTCGACTTCTACCGGGTTGAAATCCTCGATCCACGGAAGTCCCCACTTATTGAGGGCATCCATGAACGGATCCGGATCGAACTCTTCGATGTTGTAAACGCCCGGACGCTTCCAGGTACCGTTCATGATGAGCATCGCGCCGATCATGGCCGGAACACCGGTGGTGTAGGAGATCGCCTGAGAGCCGACTTCCTTATAGCACTCCTGGTGGTCGCAGACGTTGTAGAGGTAATATTTCTTTTCCTTACCGTCTTTCTTACCCTTGAAGATACAGCCGATATTTGTCTTGCCGACGGTTCTCGGTCCGAGTGTTGCCGGATCCGGGAGCATGAACTTCAGGAACTGGAGCGGTACGATCTCGTGGCCTTCGTAGATGACCGGCTCGATGGATGTCATGCCGACATTTTCGAGACACTTCAGGTGAGTGAGATAGCTCTGGCCGAAGGTCATGAAGAAGCGGATACGCTTGATGCCCGGGATATTCTTGCCGAGGGACTCGAGCTCTTCGTGGTGGCGAAGATACATATCTTTCTCGCCGACCTGATCGAAGTTATACACTCTCTTGATCTCCATCGGTTCGGTCTCGACCCACTTTCCGTCTTCCCAGTAGCTGCCTTTCGCGGATACTTCACGGATGTTGATCTCCGGGTTGAAGTTCGTGGCGAACGGATCGCCGTGGTCGCCGCCGTTGCAGTCGAGGATATCGATGTAGTTGATCTCATCGAACTGATGCTTCAGCGCATATGCGGAGAAAACACCCGTTACGCCCGGATCGAATCCGGAGCCGAGAAGCGCCGTGATACCGGCCTCCTTAAATCTGTCATGGTATGCCCACTGCCACTTATATTCGAACTTTGCCGTGTCGAGCGGCTCGTAGTTTGCGGTATCGACATAAGGAGTCTTGGTCGCCAGGCATGCGTCCATGATGGTCAGATCCTGGTAAGGAAGCGCGAGGTTCAGGCAAACGTCCGGCTTGAACTCTTCCATGATGGCAACAAGCTCCGGTACCTTATCTGCGTCGACCTGACGCGTGTGGATGATGGTCTTTGTCGTCGGCTGGAGTTTCTCCTTCAGCGCGTCACACTTACTTAATGTGCGGCTCGCGATCATGATCTCCGTAAAGACCTCGCTGTTCTGGCAGCATTTTGCAATTGCCACAGAGGCGACGCCTCCACAACCGATGATAAGTGCTTTTCCCATAGTAGTATCTCCTTCGTATATCTGAATTTCGGCCTTTGCGCCGATTGCTTTTTATCTTTTTTTC
>CADAMO010000238.1:1767-5040 GCA_902788995.1 Oscillospiraceae bacterium | reverse complement strand
CGCTTTATCGGTTACGCGTCGCCCGTTACGACGGCCCAGGAGGCGGTGGCTTTCGTCAATGAGATCCGCGCCCGCCACCGGGACGCCACCCATAACGTCTACGCTTACGCCGTGCGCAGCCCGGAATACTCCCGTTATTCCGACGACGGAGAGCCTCAGGGCACCGCCGGTATGCCGGTGCTGGACGTAATCAGAAAGAACGGCCTTACCGACTGCTGCGTGGTGGTCACGCGGTATTTCGGCGGCATTCTGCTGGGGGCCGGCGGCCTCGTGCGGGCCTATTCCCATTCGGCAAGCCTCGCGGTGCAGGCGGCGGAGATTGTGAAGATGAGCCTGTGCGCCGTGCTGCGCGTTGAATGCGACTACGGCTTTTACGGCAAGCTCTCTGCTCTGGTGCCGGAATACGGCGGCACGGTGGAGGCTACGGATTTCGGCGCAGAGGTCGTCATGACCTTCCGGCTGCCCGCCGAACAGGAAGAACGCTTCCGCAAGGCGCTGACAGAGGCGAGTTTCGGCAAAGTTGCCGCCGAAAAGACGGCGGAACGGTTCGACAGCGTCGTTTTCTGAATTTTTTTGAAATATTAAAAGGATTTTTAAAACTTTTATCGTATATATAAGTAAAGACGAAAAAAGGGGGCGGTGTTTTGCGGTTCAGCGATGAATTTCTGACAGAACTCCGCTCCCGCGTTGATATTGAGGAACTGGTGGGGCGATATACGGAGATCCGCCACCGGGGCTCCCGCACGCCGGTGGCGCTGTGCCCCTTCCATACGGAAAAGACTCCCAGCTTCGTGATCTACCGGGAAAACCAGTCCTACTACTGCTTCGGCTGCGGGGCCGGCGGCGACGCCATCACCTTCGTCAAGAACATCGAGCGGCTGGACTACGTGGAGGCTGTCCGCTATCTCTGCGAGCGGGTGGGCATGAATATGCCCATGGACCCGGTGGACGACCAGTACAACAAGCTGCGCCGCCGGTGCTTCGAGGCCAACCGGGAGGCGGCGAAATTCTTTTACAGCCGCCTTCTCTCCGAAGAGGGCGCCCCCGCCCGGGAATACCTCAAAAAGCGGCGGCTCACCGACGAGACGGTGAAGCACTTCGGCCTCGGCTACGCGCCGGACCGGTGGGATTCCCTCCTGAAATACCTGCGCTCGAAGGGTTACCGGGACGACGAGCTGGTCTCTTTCGACCTGGCCCGCAAGACCTCCCGCGGCGGCACCATCGACGCCTTCCGCAACCGGCTGATGTTCCCCATCATCGACCTGCGGGGCAACGTCATCGCCTTCGGCGGCCGGGTGCTGGACGATTCCAAACCGAAATACCTCAATACCTCCGACACGGTGGTGTATAAAAAGAGTCAGGGCGTTTATGCGCTGAACTTCGCCAAGAACAACAACGACGGCAGGCTGATCCTCTGTGAGGGCTATATGGACGTGATCGCCATGCACCAGGCGGGCTTCACCAACGCCGTTGCGGGCCTCGGCACCGCCTTCACGCAGGAGCAGATCTCGCTGCTTTCCCGCTACTGCACCGAGCTGACGCTGTGCTTCGACTCGGACGAGGCCGGTGTGAAGGCCACCAACCGGGCGCTGAAAATGCTGGAGCACGCCCCCATGAAGCTGCGGGTGATGCACCTTGACGGGGGCAAGGACCCGGACGAGATCATCAAGACCCAGGGCAAGGAGCGCATGGACCAGATCATCGGCTCCGCCATGAACGATACCGAGTTCGCGCTGGACCGCATCCGGAAAAAATACGATACCGCCACCGAGGATGGCAAGCTCAACTACATGAACGAGGCGGTGGAGGTGCTGGCGGAGATCGGCAACGAAATCGAGAGGGACCTCTATACCTCAAGGCTGGCGTCGGAGACCGGCATCGAAAAACAGGCGCTGGAAGCGCAGATCTCTAAAGCCCGACGGGCGAGAGGACGCAAGCAGAAACAGAAGGAATTCGAGAACGCGCTGGAGATCGTGCGGGAGGGGAGCGACGTCAAATCGCCCAATCCTCAGAAACGGCAGTTCCGAAGGGCTTGCGCGGCGGAGGAGATCATCCTCGCCTCGCTTCTCAAGCATCCAGACTACCTGCGCAAGCTGAAGGACAAGCTGTCGGAGGACGTTTTTGTCACCGACTACAACAAACGGTATTTCCGGGACCTGTCCTCCCGGATCCGGGAGGGGAGAAGCCTCGACCTGTCCGTGTTCAACGAGACCGGCGACAACGAGGAGATGGCGTACCTCTCCTATCTGCTGGCCAAGGGCGATTCATTGGCGGATTCCCTGACCGAATGCGAACAGTGCATTCAGACGCTGCTTTCGGAAAAAACGAAGGCGGACGCGCCAAACGTGGGCAAAATGAGCAACGACGAGTTCCGGGCGCTGTTCCGCAAAAATAAACCGTAACGGATTTAATTTTTCAAATTTGATAAAGGGTGTGTGAAACATGGAAGGACATGAAGGCAACAAAAAACTGGCAATCAACCATCTGATCGAACGGGGCAAGGCCGCGGGCAAGCTGTCGACCCACGATATTGATCTGCTGATCATTGATCTGGATTTCGATATCGACGAGCTGGACAAGCTGTATGAGATGATCGAGGCCAACAACATCGAGATCATCGACGACATGACCGAGGCGGCCCTCGACACGCTGAACTTCGATTCCGACGTGGCGAAGGCCTATGATTCCGGCGACGACAGCAAGTCGCTGACGATGGACGACCCGGTGAAGGTCTATCTCAAGGAGATCGGCAAGATCCCGCTGCTGACGGCGGAAGAAGAGATCGACCTGGCCATCAAGATCCAGCAGAACGACGCGGCCGCCAAGAGACGGCTGGAGGAGGCCAACCTGAGGCTGGTGGTCAGCATCGCCAAAAAGTATTCCGGCCGCGGTATGCAGTTCCTGGACCTGATTCAGGAGGGCAACCTGGGCCTCATCAAGGCCGTTGAAAAATTCGACTATACCAAGGGCTTCAAGTTCTCCACCTACGCCACGTGGTGGATCCGTCAGGCCATCACCCGCGCCATCGCCGATCAGGCGAGGACCATCCGTATCCCCGTCCACATGGTGGAAACCATCAACAAGGTGAAAAAGGCCAACTCCCAGCTGCTCCATCAGAACGGCAAGGAGCCCACCGCGGAGGAGATCGCGGAGGTGCTGGAGATGCCCATCGAAAAGGTGCGCGAGATCCTGCGGGTGGCGCAGGAGCCCGTGTCGCTGGAGACCCCCATCGGCGAGGAGGAGGACAGCCACCTGGGCGACTTCATCCCCGAC
>CADAMO010000238.1:0-1675 GCA_902788995.1 Oscillospiraceae bacterium | reverse complement strand
CGCATCCGTCAAATCGAGGCGAAGGCCCTCAGAAAGCTGCGTCATCCCAACCGCAGCAAACGGCTCAGGGATTTTGTCTGACCCTGACCTGACGATATTTAGATTCGGAGACGATTGTTTTGAAGCATCTGATGAAAGCAGCGGCGGCGGTGGGCCTCTGCTGCGCCGCGGCCCTGTGTTTTGACGCCTGCGGAAAAAAACATATCATTGAAGCAACGCCGGGGGACGCCCTTGCGCCGCTTGCCACCGGCACCGACGCAGTGGTCTATGAAAACGTGACCGACCGAAACGGCGAGAACGTGACCACCCCGGAGGGGGAGATCGTGACCGTCGCCGTCCCCCGGAAAGAGGCAACGAACAAGAGCGGGAAAACGGAAGCCGATACGACGAAGGAATCGGGGGCGTCCGCTGCCACCACCAATGCTGCCGGCGAAAAGACCTCCTCCGCGCAGGTTCCCGCCACTTCTCCCGAGGAGACGGTAGCCGCGGGGGAATACGTGGTGACCCTGAAAGCGGATAAGACCGAAGTCAGCGTGGGCGATACCCTGACGGTGACCTATCACCTGAAAAACTGCCGCAACGTGGCCTGCGCCAGCTTTATTGTGGAGGCGGATAAGGGCGCTTCCGTCAAGGATTATAAGAGCAAACGCTACGAAAATGAAAACGGCGATTTCTTTGACCTCTATTCCAACAGCACCGATGAAGGCGTGCTGTTCGGCGGAATGATCACGACGACCTGTGATTTTGAAGACGCGGACCTGTTCACCGTGACCTATCAGGTGGATGCTTCCGCCAAGAAGGGAACAAAACTGGTCTTCCGTGTGGATCCCACCACCTTCCTGGTTGGGACGGACGATTCCGGCAAAACCACCAAAGATATCTGCGCCGCGCTTGAAAAGGCCTCCGTGACCGTCACGGTCAAGTGAGATGGATAAGACCGAAGCAAAATTTATCCGGCTGACGACCCAGCCCATATTCAAGCTGCTCTGTCTGCTGTCGGCCCCTGCCATCGCCGGGATGCTGATCACCGCCATCTATAACGCGGCGGATTCCTATTTTGTCTCAAAAATCAACGACAGCGCCGTGGGCTCCGTGGGCGTGATTTTCTCCTTCATGGCGATCATTCAGGCTTTCGGCTTTATGTGCGGCCACGGCGCGGGCAACTTCATGTCACGGGAGCTGGGCAAAAAGAACTATGAGGATTCCGGCAGGCTGGCCGTCACCGGCACAGTCATCGCTTTCCTCATCGGCGCGATCCTTGCCGTTTTCGGACTGCTGTTTCTGGATGAACTGGCCCTGTTCCTCGGCTCTACCCCCACGATCCTGCCCTACGCGCGGGATTACCTGCGCTATATCCTGATCGCCGCCCCCTTCCAGACGGCGGCGGGCGGATTCGACATGCTGAGCCATGTGATGGAGGTTTACTTCTCGGCGCCGGATGACAACAACCTGTCGGACGCTATCTCCGAGGCCATCATGCGGGATGTGATAAGAAATCTGCCGAAGGCGCTGAACAACCCGACGAGCTATGCCGCCAGATAGACGTTTTTAAACAGATGGGGCTCGGCGGCTTTCATATGCACGTAAGAACGGGGCTTGAAAACGACTATTTAAGCGATGAATATATGGCGCTTATCAGAACCTGCGTTAATAAGAAAAAAAAAAAAAAAATGCT
>CADAMO010000237.1 GCA_902788995.1 Oscillospiraceae bacterium | reverse complement strand
AACGAAAAATATGCCGGTAAAATTCTCATGTTCGATAATCCCCGCGACGCCTTCGCGCTGGCCCTGACCCGCGGTGGCTATTCCATGAATACCACCGTCCCGGCCCAATGGGAAGAAGCGGCGGAGATGCTGATGGATCAGAAGCCCTTGGTACAGGCCTACGTGATGGATCAGGTCTTTGACAAAATGATCAGCGAGGAGGCCTATATCGCCCCCTATTACGCCGGAGACGCCATCACGATGATGGAAGAAAATGAAAATCTGGCGGCCTATGTTCCCGTGGAAGGGGCCAACCAGTTTGTGGACGCTATGTGCGTGCTGTCCTCCAGCACCCATAAGAAAGAGGCGGAGCAGTTCATCAACTTCATGTGTGAGACGGATATTGCCGTTCGAAACGCGGAGGAGGTTTGTTACGCCATCCCTCACACGGCCGCCTTCGAAGAACTGGATGAAGAGACCAGAGAAGACGCTATGGTTTACCCGCCTGCGGAGGTGCTGGAAAAATGCGAGGTTTTCATCAACCTGCCTCCTGAAACCATGCTGCTGCAGAGCGATCTCTGGATCCGACTGAAAACGACCTATTAAATCAAGAACTCCCGGAAAGAGAAAATCCTTCCGGGAGCATCCATTTTTTATTCAATAGAATAGGAAAGAGGGGAGCGGTTCAGATAATATGTCAGTTGCGTGATCCCTCTATTTTTCAGCATGACTTGCGCCTGTTCCAACCCGTTGGCGAGTCTGTCTGCCGTATGCGCGTCGCTGCCCACGGTGAGGCTGCTTCCTCCCATGGCAAGGTAACGGTCAAGGATCGCTTCATCCGGCATAAACAGACTGCGTTCTGCGGTGCAACCGGAGGTGTTGATCTCCAGCGTTTTATCCCGGTCCACGACGATTTTCAGAATCTCGTCGATCTTACCGTCATATTCCTCGATATCAACCCTTCTGCCGTATTTTCCGCAAATATATCGAAGCGGCACCGTGAGATGGCAAAGCACGTCGAAATCCTGCGTCAAAGCCATCTCTTTCAGGTCGTCAAAATAGACGTGCAGGTAGCTGCGAATGAACTCGTCTGAAAATGCGGTGAAATCGATCAGGGAGAAGGGCATTTCCCAACCGGGGAAGCGGACGGCGTGAACGGACCCCAGCACCACGTCCCAGGGGCGGGCCCCTATCACTTTCGCAGCGAAGGAGGGATCGTACAGCGCTTCGCCGATCTCCACCCCGCAGGCGATTACAAGACGGTCTTCGTACTGCTTCTTGTAAAACCGGCAGTCCTCATAAGAATCCATCAGCGAAGAAAACGCGTTCGGATCATCTGCGCACTCGCAGTCGCAATGGTCCGTCACGGCAAAGCCCGCCATTCCTTCTTTCAGCGCGGTTTCGCACAGGTCCGCGATGGCTGCCTGCGCGTCATGGGAATGCGCACTGTGAGTATGACAATTGAACAGCATGACAATTCCTCCCTCATCAATGATTCCGGGTATTCATTTTATCAGATGGAAAAAGAAAATCAAGTCCTGCGTCACTTTTTTTCAGAAAACTATGGAAAAAAATCTCCCGATGGTATATCATTACAAAAGGTGATCGTATATGGCTGATTTCAATCTACTTGTTCAACTGCTGATTCAGCGGAATTTCTTCATTAGCGCTGCGGAATCCTGCACCGGCGGCAAATTCGCCGCGGCAATTGTGGACGTTCCAGACGCTTCAAAAGTGCTCTCCGCCAGCTTTATTACCTATTCGGAAGAAGCAAAAACCGCGCTGGTGGGCGTTCCGGCAGAGACAATTTCTCATTTCGGCGTCGTCAGCGAAGAGGTGGCCCGCGCCATGGCGAGAGGGGCCGCAGAAGCGGCCCGCGCTCATGTAGGTGTGGGCATCACGGGAATTGCCGGTCCATCCGGAGGGACGGCAAGCTGCCCCGTTGGGACCGTTTGCTTCGGTATCTCCATTCAGGGGGAAACAAGAACCTACACCCGTCGCTTTGGCGGCGTCGGCCGCAATCAGGTGCGCGATATGGCCGTCTCCTTTGCGGCGGATCAACTGATTGGATTACTGCAGACATGAAACAACAGAGGAAACGCAACAAACTGACGCATTTACAGGTGATTGCCCTTGGTTTTCTGTTGATGATCACCGTCGGAACGGCTCTTCTGATGCTGCCGATCTCGTCCCGCAACAGGGAAGTCACGCCACTGCTGACGGCGCTCTTCACTTCCACCTCCGCCTCCTGCGTGACGGGGCTTGTACTGGTCGATACGGGTTCGTATTGGTCTCTGTTTGGGCAACTGGTGATCCTTACAATGATCCAGTTGGGCGGCTTAGGTATCATTACCATCGCAACGCTGTTCTTTTCCTTTGCGGATAAGAACATGGGCCTTCGCAAACGCGCCATTATGGCGGAAAGCATCAACACCAACCATATTGCGGGTCTGAAAGGACTGACGCGGCAGATCGTTATGGGCTCCCTTCTGTTCGAAAGCGTCGGCGCCGTTCTGCTTGCCATTCGCTTTATTCCGGATTTCGGCTTCGTCAAGGGGATCTATTTCGGTGTATTCCATTCGATCTCCGCCTTCTGCAACGCAGGATTTGACCTGCTTGGCGTGACCTCTCCCTATTGCTCCTTCGTGGATTATTCAAACGATCTTCCTGTGAATCTGACGCTGATCGCCCTGATCACCATCGGCGGTCTCGGTTTTCTCGTCTGGTCGGATATCCGGCGAAACGGGTTCAGGTTTAACCGATATCAGCTTCATACAAAGCTCGTATTATGCGTTTCCGCCATTCTGACCTTCGGCGGCGCGTTATTATTCTGGTTATTTGAGCGCAACGGTGTGCTGCAGGGATTATCCGTCAAAGAACAGATCCTTGACGCTCTGTTCAGTTCCGTAACCTGCCGTACGGCAGGGATGAACACGGTGGAAATCGGCGATCTCTCTTCCTCCTCCAAATTGTTGATGTCCTTCCTGATGTACGTGGGCGGCAGCTCAGGTTCCACCGCGGGCGGTATCAAGACCACTACGTTGGCGGTGGCGCTCATCTATATGGTGGCGGGTCTGCGCGGCGTTCGCAAACCGGTCGTATTCGGACGCACCCTCTCCGGAGAAATCGGCAAAAAGGCGCTGTGCGTGATTCTGTTCAACTTCCTGCTGGCTTTTACCGGGACCCTCATCATCTCCGCCTGTCAGGAATTGCCTGCCATGGACGTGATTTTTGAAACTTCCTCCGCCATGGGAACCGTCGGTATTACCGCAGGCATCACCCGGGATCTGTTGACAATCCCC
>CADAMO010000236.1 GCA_902788995.1 Oscillospiraceae bacterium | reverse complement strand
GACCCGGACGTGGCAGATCCCATCCGATTCCTGCGGGAACGGGAGATCGTTCATTATCAGCGCTTCGGCGAAGGGCTGCGCCTTGCGACCGACCGGTTGGACAGCAAGAACTTTTACGCTTTCAATCCATCTTTTGACAAAAAATAACCTTCTGAATACGACTTGCAGCGGGTGCAATCCCGCTGCTTTTTTTGTCGATAAATATTGAATTCTTAATAATTAGGTGATAAAATATCAAATATATTTTTTAGAAACGGGGTAAGACGATCTCTTGAAACGGCAAAAAGACGTCAGGACGTATATTTTCCCTTGGGTATTGTTCACCGCGACAAGTTTCTTCTTTTATGCGATTGAAGAATACTCCGGGTATCTGTACGTGTTTGAGCAGTTCCTGACAATGTGCAAATATTTTTCTTATCTTTATGCGGTGATTTTACTGACGGAGTACGTTTCGTACCGGCTGGCGCATCCCGGAGAAAAGAAGAAAAAGGACAAAAAACGGAAAAGCTCGCTTCATGCGCGTAAAAAAGCATCACCTGAAGCGGAATCTGTTCAGCAGACATCGGCGGAAGGAACGACAGAATCTGAAACAGCACCTATTGACGTGGCGCGCAAAAGAAAAAAGCATACACTCGAAGAGAAACAAATACAGAGACTTCTGTTGGCGGTTCATATCGGGGCTGTGCTCTATCTGTTGATCCGTCTGGCGCGCGTGCAATTCCCTGAGTTTTATATCTCCACCATCTCCGGTAACGGGACAGGCATCGTGTTCATCGGTATTTGCCTGGTGGCAGCGATCGTCTATTTCCTTCTTGGCGGCTGGCTGAAAGGCCTTGTGGAAAAACCCGGCAGCGCCACGGCATATGGATTGATCGTCATCGGCGGCGCTGTGTTTGCACTGGCGGCGCTGTTCTTTACGCTGGATTACATGCTGAACATCAACTGTCTGCCAGTGTTGGTGTGGATCATCCGAGGGGTCACGCTGGCGACCATCGCCCTGTTCGCGGCAGGGCTTGCGGTGGGACTGATCAAAAAGAATCTGCTGACGGAATTTGATTATCTTTTTGTGTTCCGCATTTTCCGTTCCGGGGAGAAGACCAGCTTCGCCGATTTCCTGGAGGAACACACCGGTCTTTCCGTCAAATCCCTCTGGAGTATCCGGTATGCGTTAGGGCTGCTGCCTACCGCCGTACTGGCGCTGGGGATCGTGATTCTGCTGGCGACCTGTTTTTATAAAGTCGATCCGCAGCAGCAGGCGATCGTTTACCGGTTCGGTCAGATCACAGAGCACTCCCCTGTCGAGTCCGGACTTCACGTGAAGCTACCATGGCCCGTGGACAAAGCCGTGATTTACGATACCAAACGCGTCAAAGAACTGCTGGTGGGATATGAAAAACAGGCCTCCGTCGATAACCTATGGACCCAATCCCACGGCGGGGAAGAATATAAACTGCTGCTGGGCAACGGCAACGAGCTGGTATCCGTGAACATCAAAATTGCCTGTGTGATCGACGATCTTCGCAGCTACGTCACGGCGTACACCGCACCGGAGGATATCCTCACCGCAAAAGCCTACGAGATCGTTCTCAACAAAACAGTTTCCACTGATCTTGATACCTTCCTCAGCGTGGACCGCAGCGGTCTTTCCGAGGAGATCACCAACGATTTGAATGAATTCTGCGCCTCTTCCGGCATCGGCCTGCACGTGAACGGCGTGACCCTGGAGAGCATTCATCCGCCGATCGACATCGCCGACGTCTATCAGGGCGTCGTCAGCGCCGGGGTACAGAAAACGACGCTGATCACCAACGCGCAGGCGAGCGAGGCTGAAAAGATCGCCACCGCCGAACAGCAGGCCAATACGCTGATCCTTGCGGCAAAACAGGACCAGACAAAACGCGTTTCCGACGTCCGTTATGAAATCGACGGCTTCCTGGCCGCAGCGGAAGCTTACAGAAAGCATCCCGGTGCGGTGACGCTGGCAAAATACCTTGACACCTTTGAAACGGTTGTCTCCGGCAACAAGGTATACGTCTTTATCGGAAATCACGATCTGTCTGATTATATGGTCAATTTTTCAGGCAATTCGACCGTCGTCAACAATTCTGATTTTATCCTGTCTTCCAAGCCCGCCGACAGCGCGGCGCAATAATATCGATTTCACGGAAGACTGATCGGAGGGTAACAATATGAAAAAATGGATCAAATGGGTTTCGGCCGCACTGCTGGTTGCCATTATCTTCGTTTACGGATTCTGCTTTACGGTTCGGGAGGGTAATTATGCGATCGTATCCCGGTTCGGCGACGTGCGTAAGGTCTGCACGGAGGCGGGACTCTATCTGAAGCTCCCCTCTCCTTTTGAGAAGGTGCTGACCTTTGACGCCAGAAGCCAGTATATGGATTCCGGTTATACCGAAACGCTGACCAACGATAAAAAGAATATCATTTTACAGACCTACGTGATCTGGCACGTCAGCGATCCGCTGAAGTTCTATACCAGCGTTGCCGACACGCAAAATGCCGCCGTCTATCTGAATGATCTCACTTCCAACGTCAAGAACGGCGTTATGGGCAGCTATGAACTCTCTTCGCTCGTTTCCACAGACCTTGAGAACATCAAAATCAATGAGATCACGGCGGAAATGAAACAGCAGATCGCCGAAAAGGCGCTGAAGGATTACGGTATTGCCGTGGAAGAAGTACGCATTAAACGAATCGCGCTGCCGGAGGATAACCTGCAGAGCGTATTGGATCAGATGATCGCGGACCGTGAAAAGCAGGTGACGAAGCTGCTGTCCGAAGGTCGCCGGGATGCGGCAAAGATCACCAGTGAAGCGGACGCGAAAGCGGCCGAGATCGTCGCCAACGGTCAGACAGAGGCCGCCAAGATCAACGCCGAGACCGAAAAGAAGATCGCGGCCATCTACGGAGAGGCATACGACGCAAACGCGGAACTGTTCATCTATCTGAAAAAACTGATCGCGCTGGAGAATTCCGTTTCCGCCGATACCGTCATCATCATGAACGCGGAGGATTCTGCCTTCGATATTCTCGCTTCCAATCAATAACGACGATCGTGAGTATATAAAAGAAGGATCAACCGCTATGAAGAAAAAACGTATTGAAATATTTGAGGGCTTCCTCAACGCAGGGATCAAATACCTGAAATGGGCGTTGGTCGTTGCCGTCGCCATCATTCTGCTGACCGGAATATATAAGGTTGACAGCAGCGAGGTCGCGGTGGTGCTGCGCTTCGGCGCCATTACCGGCGAAACCCGGGAGGAGCAGATCAAACAGCCGGGG
>CADAMO010000235.1 GCA_902788995.1 Oscillospiraceae bacterium | reverse complement strand
TTTTTTTTTTCTTCATTGGGCATTCATCCCCTTTGCAACCATAATCTCGATCTTATGCAGAATTGTATCTAAAATCAATCCCACAACGCCTATTGTCAGCATACCTACAATCACCAGATCCGGTCTGGAAATATAGCGCGCCTGCTGGATCATATATCCCAGGCCTTTGCTTGCTGCAAGCATCTCAGCCGCCACAAGGGCCATCCAGCTTCCTCCAAGGGCCGTCCTCAGCCCGGTAAAAATCATAGGCGTTGCTGTCGGAATAGCTATCTTTATCAATTTTTGCCACTCAGTAGCGCCAAATACGTCTCCCACCCACAGGTGGAGGTCGTCTGTCTGGCGGCCTGCGCCTCCCCGCGCTTGATCTTCAGGGTGGCGGTCTTGGGGAACTCGGTATCCCGCACCGTGAAAGAGCTGATCCGCATAAAATCGGCCAGCGAGGCGTTCACCGCCTCCACGTCCTCCGCCAGATGGGCCTTCATTTCCGGCCCTTCCTCCTCGTCCAGGTACAGCTCGGCGCAGATATGGTTGTCCTTCTCAAATACCAGCGCTTCCTTCACGTAGTGGATGGCGGAAACCAGCTTGCCCTCGATGATCTCCGGGGACACGTTCTTGCCGTTGGAGAGGATGATGAGGTTCTTTTTCCGTCCGGAGAACCAGAGGTAACCCTCCTCGTCGATCCGGCCGTAGTCGCCGGTCTTCAGCCAGTCCCCGTCAAAGGCAGCGGCGGTGGCCTCCGGGTCGCCGTAATAACCGGCCATCACGTTGTCGCCCTTCACGTAGATCTCGCCCACACCATCTTCATCCGGCTCATGGATCATGATCTCGCAGCATTCCAGCGGCAGGCCCACGCTGCCGAATTTGTATTCGTAGCGGCGGGCGCAGGTCACGATGGGCGAGCACTCCGTCAGGCCGTAGCCGGTGCGGATCTGGATGCCGATATCGTACATAAACTCCTCGATCTCCGGCGACAGGTACGCGCCGCCGCAGAAGATGCACTCCAGCTTGCCTCCCAGCTTTTCGTGGATATCCGAAAAGATCTCCCGGCGGGCGTCGTAGCCGCTGAGCATGAAGTTCCGGCTGGTGTTGATCCCCTGCATCAGCTTGTCGTAGGTACCGTTCCGCTTGGCGGTGAGGATGATGTTCTGGTAGATCATCTCCACCACCATGGGCACCGCGGCGAACTGGGTGGGCTGGTACTCCTTGATATCCTTATAGATGCGCCGCAGGCTGGTGCAGATATAGCCCCACTCGGTTTTGACGAGGGAGGCGAACAGCCCCGTGACCCAGGAATAGGTGTGGTTCAGGGGCAAAAAGCCGATGCCGTGGCCGCCGGTGGCCACGTGCAGCAGCGAATAGACGTTGGAGCAGATGTTTTTATGGGAGAGCATGACGCCCTTGGTCTTGCCCGTGGTGCCGGAGGTGTAGACCACGCAGGCGAGGTTTTCCGGCGCCACCGGCGCGGCGGACCAGGTCCGTCTGGCTTCCGGCGGGGCCTCCTCCCCGGCGGCCAGCAGCAGCGCGGGGTTTTCCATGGAAAAGCATCCGACCAGCGTGCAGTCCGGCAAAGCCCTGGCGTAGGCGACTTTCTCGGCCTGGGCGGCGGAATAGAACACCGCGTCGCAGCCGCAGTTCGCCATCTGGGCCGCCAGCTCGTCCGCGGGCAGCGCCGGTTCCAGCGGCACCGCCACGCTGCCGTTGCACTGGACGGCATAGAACACCACGTTCCAGAAATAGCAGTTTTCGCTGAGAATGGCGATCTTTGAGCCCGCGCCGAAGCCCCGGCTGCGCAGGAAGGCCCCCAGCGCGGCGGTGTCCTCCGCCACGTCGCAGAAGCGCTTCTCCTTTTCCTCGCCGTTTTCGTCCCGGAACAGGAACTGCCGCTTCTCCCCGCCCCGGTCAAAGCCGTCGAGGATCAGCTCTTTGATGGTAGCGCAGACCGGAAAATCGTTAAAATACTCTCTCGGCATGGTCGTTACCCGTTGGCCTTCGCCGTCTCCAGCGCCTCGTACACGTCCTTCACCGTTTTGGCCAGGCGCAGCGCGGGCAGGTCCTCCGGCACGCCGTACTCCCGCGCCAGCTCGCCGTAGAGCGAAACGGTGTCGAAGGAGGTCAGGCCGCAGTCCTGCTTGAGAAGGGAATCGCCGGTGATCTCGCCGTCGGGTTCCACGTAGTTCAGAATGGTCTCGATGATATGTTCCATAGATGTTTCCTCAAAGCTTGATTTTTTCAAGGATCTCCGCCATGGTCATGTCGGGGTTTTCAACGCCGGTCATGATGGCGGTGATCATTTTATCGTAGAAGATCTTCAGGTCCTCCAGCGGGTTTTCGCTGGTGCGGTACTCGAAGATGAATTCAAAGCCGTTGTCGCTTAAACGGTGCTTGACCGTCAGGTACAGGTTCTGGGCGGAATAGTCGTTGTTGTACCAGATGCCTTTTGCCGTCTTGGCGATCTCCTCGCTCTCAAAGGGCACCGGCTGGGGCGCGTGGTAGGAGAAGGTCAGGGAGTCGTAGGTCTGCTCCAGGTGCTCGATGTGCATGGCCATGTGCTTGATGTGGTACATTTCCAGCGTGTCGAAGGCGCAGTGGCGGAAGGTCTCATCCTGTTCCGCCTCCACGGCCCTGACGGCGTCGGTGAAGCTCGTCTCCCCGGGAATGACCGTCCGCAGGGAGTAGAAGTGCCAGCGGTTGCCGCCGGATTTTTTCTCCAGCAGCGAGCCGCGGCGGTTGATCATGAATTTGAAGGACACGTCCTCCTGGTCGTGGTTGAAGGCGGAAAGGACGGTGCGCAGACCCAGCATCAGCACGCAGGGCACGGAAAGGCCCCTTTCCCGGCACATCCGCAGCACCTTTTCGGTATCTTCGGCGGAGACGTCGTAGTGGAGGGTGCGGGATTCCGGGTGCTCGCCCTCGAACAGCAGGATATACCGGCGGTCCGGGTCGCCGCTCTCTTCTCTCGCCTTGACAAGGCGGTTATCCAGCAGGTAGTCGTTGAAGATGGGCTCGCTGTCGGTGGAAAAGCGCTGCATCCAGTAGGCGCGGTCCTCCTTGCGCCGGTCGGAATCCAGATACGCCAACTCCTGCGCCATGGCCTCCAGATAGGGCTTCATGGGCTTGGGGTAGGGCGCGCCGGTGCGCTTGTGGACGTAGATGGCCATGGCGTCCGCCATAAACATCTTCGCCGCGTAGCCGTCGAAGGCCAGATGGTGGAATTTGCAGTAAAAGCCGTTGTAGCCGCCGGGCAGCCGCATGATGCGCACCAGGTTCAGGGGCTTGCCGAAGAAATCGGCGCTGCCCTCCTTCGTCCACTCCTTGAGGATGGCGA
>CADAMO010000234.1:1369-4757 GCA_902788995.1 Oscillospiraceae bacterium | reverse complement strand
TTTGCTACTTTCTCCATGTGTTCCCATTTGAAGTCCATCTCCTTTTTCTTGATTATACCATTACGAACTTCAAATGTACATTTTTATTATACAGGTTCAACGCATTCCGAATTCCGAATTCCGCATTCAACCGCCTTGCCCCCAATTTGTCAGCGCAGCCGTCTCCGGCCTCCGGCTTATCCCTCGCGCTTCTGCCGCGCGGCCGCAAAGAGCTCCTTTATCCAGTTCAGGAAAGAACGAATGAACGCGATGGCCCTGCGGAACGGATCGGCAGGATGGTCCTCCTCTTTCTCCGCCAGCCAGTATTCCGTGTGACAGTTTTCCTCCGTCATCGGCTCCATCACGCCGGTATCGTTGTGGTACACCATAAAGCGGGCGGCGTCAAGATCGCCGACGCTATACTGGCGGCTGCCGGTGACGACGGTGTAGAGGATCGCGTTTTCCATATACGTCCAGTTGCCGTGACGGGCGCCCTTGGTAAACCAGGTATATTCCGGGAAGAGACAGGTGGAGGCGTCGATCTGACGGTCCGGCGAAATGTATTCGCCCTTCCCCTGCTCAATGCGGGCCTCCACATAGGCGTCCGGCAGGGTATCGTAGACGGTGGAGGTGGTGGCCCCGAAGGAGGACCGCCGGACGGAGGCGTACTGATCGGCGATGGCGTCGTCGGAGGCGCAGGTGGGGAACATCTGGAAGCCGTATTTGGAGATGATGCCGAGGTTCACGCCATCCTCATGCAGGCCCTTCATCAGCGGCCGGATGCGGGCGGCCACCTCGTTGTGGTACCGGTCCAGCTTGGCGATCAGTCCTGCGTACTGGGTCCGCTTCTCGCTGCCTTCCTCGCCGAAAACGTACCGGATGGCGTCGTCATAATCCTCCGGCGCCACGAAGCCCCAATAACAGGGCATGGTGAACAGGGTGGAAAGCGCCAGGGCGGAGGTGGCGCCCATCACGATCCTGTTATAGATCGTCGCCCGGGCGGTGGCGGTGAGGCCGTCCACCGCGCCGCTTTTCACCAGCAGGTCGATGGAGGCCAGCGCGAAATCGGAGAGGTTGATGGAACCCAGCGCCGTATAATCCACCAAAAAGCGGTACACCGCGCTGCCGTCCAGCCGGAATTTGCCGCTGAGGGCCTCGCTGATGAACTCGCCGCCGTTGGAGCCGGTGCCGTCAAAGCCGATGCCCTGCAGGCTCTCCGTACCGTATTTCACCGTGTAGGCCAGCGCCACGTTGGAGCCCACGCACCGGCAGACGATTCCGACCTTGGGGCAGCCGGTGGCCTCTTTGATACCCTCGATGTAGTCGTGGAGCTGGTCGGCGATCTCAAAGGGATCCAGCCGCCAGTCGTACCAGAAGTGGTAGTCGAAAAAGCCGTAATAGCCCTTGCCGCCCTTCCGGTCGGCGTGCTTGTCCGCTTCCACCTGCTGACGGTGCTCCAGCGAGATGCCGGAACCGTTGGGCACGTCGCCGTTTCCGTCCAGCCGCACCTCCGCCGTCAGCTCGGCAATCTCCGCCTCCAGATTGGCGTAGTAGTTGTCCCACTTGTTGAACAGCACGCCCTCCAGCAAAAAGGGCTGCATCACGTTGATAACGGCGTCCTTTACGGACCCGTCGCTGCTGTCCTGCGTCAGCTTCTCCGGATGGTCGATGTCAAAGATCTCGTTGCCGTCCTTGTCGTACAGGATATCGCCGTCGCCGCCGATCAGAATCACGGGGACGTCTTTTGAACTGTTCGCCGTCACCGGGACCTTCGTTTCCGCCGCCGCGGCATAAAATACCCCCGCGCCGGACGTCAGCAGAACAGCCGCCGCCAGACACAGGGAAATCAGTTTTCGGATCTTTTTCATAGTTGCCTCACTAACAGTTTTCTTTACAGTTAGTATAAAACAGCTCTTTCAACGAATTGTTGCAAACATGATAATGATTTGTAAACAGGGGAACCTTCATTCCACGATCTCATACGCCACGCCGTATCGCTCCGCATAGGTCTGGGCTTGGGAGCCCTCGCGGCAGCGCAGCAGAAAACCGTCGGTGTACTTTTTGCTGCCGAAAAGCGCGTTATACCCCAGCGAGCGGAACCCCACGAAGCTGACCTTGAAGGGCACCTCAACGGTTTTCAGTTCCGGGCAGTTGAAGAAAGCCTCAATGCCGATGGATTCCAGATAGCGGGCCAGCGTCACTTCTTTCAGCGCCGTGCAGCCTGAAAAAGCGGCGTCGTCAATCGCCCGGACGTGGTCGGGCATGTCAACTCTTGTCAGGGCGGAGCAGTCCTGAAAAGCAGCCGTTCCGATCTTTGTCAGGCTGTCAGGGAAGGTCACCTCCGTCAGATATGCGTTGCCCTCAAACGCCGCATAGTCGATTTCTTCCACGCCCTCCGGCACCGCATACGCGCTGCGGACAGCCCCGCGAGGGTACTGGGCCAGTTTTCTGCCGCCGCTCCGCAGCAGCACGCCGTCCACCGCGTGAAAAACGGTGTTGCCCTCCGCGACCGTAAAACCGGTCAGCCCGGCACATCCCCGGAAGACGCACTCCCCCAGCTTTTTCAGCCCGGAAGGAATCGCGACCTCCGTCAGACCGCCGCAGCCCTGAAAGGCGTGGTCGCCGATGGCGGAAAGGCTTTCCGGCAGCGTGAGGGAAGAGAGCGCGGCGCAGTTTTCAAAGGCCCCGTCGCCGACGGTCTGCAGCCCCTCCGGCAACACCGCTTCTTTCAGCGCGGTGCAATCGGCAAAGGCGTCGATGCCGATGCGTGACAGGCCATCCGGGAAGGTCACCGATTTCAGCAGAGCGTTCCCTGCAAAGGCGGAAGCGCCGATCTCCGCCGTCCCCTCCGGCACGGCGTAGGACGCGCCTGCTTTGGCGGAGGGATAATACAGCAGCGCGGTCCGATCTTTATTGAACAGCACGCCGTCAACGGCGGAAAGGAGCGGATTACCCTCCTCCACCGCGATCTCCCGCAGACCGTCCAGCCCCCGGAAGGTAGTATCGTTGACGCCGGCGATCCCCTCGCCGAGGACCACTTTTTCGACAGAGGTTTTCTTTTGTACCCTCTCCGCCAGATCGGAGGGGACGCCCTCGCCTGTCACGGAAAGCGTTCCGCCGGACAGGGTCATGCTGAGGCCGTCGACGGTGACGGTGGCAGACGGCTGCCCCTGATTCTGCATCGAACAGGCGGCGGCCGTTCCTGCCAGCGCCGATACGGTCAGAACGGCAAGGATCGCCATGATTTTATTTTTCATCAGAGCCATCTCCTTTCAGACGGGGAAATTGGGGTTTGTCGCGCTGATGCGCCCCAAACAGTCGCCAGTCGCCAGAAGCGGCGCGTTGCGCCGCAGTCGCAAGAAAGAGTTGTTCTCCCCTGATTTTCCACAGGACCGTCCGGAGGACTTCT
>CADAMO010000234.1:0-1281 GCA_902788995.1 Oscillospiraceae bacterium | reverse complement strand
CTCGCGACTGGCGACTGGATTTGTCGAGCGTCAGCTCGATAAATCCCCTATTTCCTCTCAATCCCAATCACTCATGCCTGTACGGGTGATAACGGGCTTACCCTGGGCGTCCAGCAGCGGGGTGATGCTGGAACCGTAGCCGCAGCTGATCAACAGGTAGGTCACACCCGTCTGTTTATCCACCAGCAACTGACGGTAGCCAGCGTTGGTCAGAGTGCTGCCCTCTTTGTATACTACCGCAAAGCGATTGTTTGCTTTTGCCATGATCCGTTCCTCCTTTGATGCGGGATTATTTCGCATCTGATATGGTTCTGTGATTGATTATATCACAGGTTCATGTGATTGTCAATATTATTCTTATGATTATTTCAAAAAAAGACCTGCGGGCAACCTGCCGCTGAACAGCAAGAACCCCGCGGCAGAAGTTCCGCTGCGGGTCCCGTGCGTCTATAGGTCGTTTTTTGAAGCGTATTGCCGTCAGATTTCATTCACCACGCCCACGAACAGCGGCGCTCCGCCGGCCCCGTTGATCACGAAGATAAAGGGGCGGTCCAGGGTGAAGTCGATGGGTTCGTCGATAAACGCGCCGGTGCCCATGACCATGATGGCGGTAAAGGCCGCGGCCTCGCACCCCTCCTCGTTCACTTTAACGCGGGCGCTGTGCAGGATCTGATCCACGGCGATGTCGTCCCGGTCCTCCGTCAGCGGGGTAAAATCCGCCGCGCCGTGGTCGAACACCTTTTCCACGCCCAGCTTTTCCAGCGTGGGGATCACGTCGCTTTCCGCCTGTACGTCAAACTTCGGTACGGACAGGGCCACCCGCACGTAGTTCGCCGACTGGTCGAAGGGGGAACGGGTGAGGTAGTCCGAAAAGGCTTCTGACGCCAGCACCCGGTCCACGGTCACGCCCTCATCCGGCAGGATAAAGCGGAAGCCGTTGGCGTTCATCACACCTTTTGAGACCGCCGAAAAACCGTCCCCGTCAAAATAGCTCATGCCGTTTATCTCGTGCATCATCTGGCAGGACGCGTCTTTCTGCGCGCCGTGGAAGGTCTCTTCAGTGGTGTTCGCCGGGTCGAAGGTCTCCATCCAGCGGCCCTTGAAATAGAGGGTGGACACCAGCGAGACCATCATCAGGGGGTCCATTTTCAGGCTATCGGCGCTGTCCCGCAGCAGGCCGTTTGTCTGTTCGTTGATCCAGGCGTGCAGCGCGTCGTCGTACGCCGGGTCGCCGGGCTGCCCGGAGAACACGGAGGCAAGGTAGTCGTCCGCCAGCGTCCG
>CADAMO010000233.1 GCA_902788995.1 Oscillospiraceae bacterium | reverse complement strand
GGTGTCGGCGTGGGCGTCGGTGTCGGTGTCGGCGTCGGCGTCGGTGTCGGCGTGGGCGTCGGCGTCGGCGTCGGCGTCGGTGTCGGCGTCGGCGTCGGTGTCGGGGTCGGCGTCGGGGTCGGCGTCGGCGTCGGCGTCGGTGTGGGTGTCGGCGTGGGCGTCGGTGTCGGCGTCGGTGTAGGCGTCGGTGTCGGCGTCGGTGTCGGCGTCGGGGTCGGCGTCGATTCCGTCACTTGGCCGGCGGCCATCGCTTCCTGCATTCTTTTGAATTGCTGCTGCTGCGGAATGACATACAGAAACAGGAAGAAAACGCCGAAAATCAGCGCAGCCACAAGTATGTCCAGAACGGTAAACCTCACGACGGAAAAGATTCTTCTTTTTTCTGAGGCTGTATTTTCCCCTCCGCTTGTCTTACTGTCGGTCTCTCTCTTGCCTTTCAATGCCCCTTACTCCTCACCGATAATCTTTGAATTCTTTCTTTCATTCTGCTTATTCCGCGGGCCATATTGAAATGCTCAATACAGTAATTTCGGCCCACGGCCGTGATCCAGCTCCTGCAGAATCCACTCGTTGCGGTCTTTTAACCACGTCCGCAGATATTCCAAATTCAGCTCGTAGGTTTTTTCAGGCGGGCGGGCACTTGCATATTCGCGCCCGTCGACTCTCCATTTCTGGTAATTGTGCTCGATGGCCTGGGGCATGCTTTCTACCAGCTGATCAATCTGACTCGTCCCCAGTTCGTTGGCCTCATACAGATTCACAAGGACCGGCTGAAGCGCATGATAGCGTTCCGAAAACAGGTCCTGGAACCAGTCCAGCTGTACCAGGTCGCGATACCACAGCTGAACCGCATACCACCCATCGGTGGCGCAGGGAACCGTCCCGTTCACCTGATGCAGGGGATCGCAATTCCGGATCCCGTTTCCGCAGGAAAGGTCAAAATCCCACGCCGCCCCGGTATACAGCTTTCCGTCTTCGATCACAAACCTGGTCGAGCCGATGGCCAGGTCCGCGTTTTTGCTGAACTCGTATAAGATGTACCCGTTCACGAAGGAATCCAGGTCAAAATATGCCGCGATTTCCTCTTTGTTTCCGGTCTTTAAAGCAGATTCCGCCCGATCGAAAAAGTCCGTCAGCCATTCCTCCTGATCAGGCGGGAGGTAATCGATGCTGTCTAAAACCAGCTGTATTTTTTTGTGCGGCGTCCGGATGGTCGGATCCGAAGTCGTTCTCCCCGGGATCAGCACTTCAAGAAGGAACTCCTCTTTCGAGGGATGAATCGCCACCCTCTCACGGTCAATCTGCGGTGCTTCACAGAGCTGATAGAGCCCCTGATAGTCGCCGTTGACATAGAGCTCGACAAAGCGGCTCTCCACCGGATAGCGCATGTTAATTTGGCCGGAGAGATCATACATCAGCCGGTTTCGCAGCAGGGTCTTATCGTAATGATTCGCAAGCAGAATCCATTTTCGTGCTTCCCCCATTCCGAGCAGATCCACGCGATAGCGGAAGCGGAGATTGAAGGGCTTCTTGGCCGCGACCGCACTGGAGCGGCCATGAATCTTCCATTCCGCCTCCATTTCATCAAAGCAGAATTCCTGTGTTGTGTTCAGAAGACTGACCCGGGCATCTTCGTACTCGTCGCTTCCTTCGGCAGAGACCTCGCTGTCAATCCGGATTACCGGCAGATCCAGCATCTCAGGCGCATCCTCGGCGGAAGCAAAGGCAGCGCCCCCGGCGCTCAAGGTCAGGAAGAACAAGAGAAAAATCGCAATGGTTCTGCGAAAGACGGTATGCTTCATCGCTCGCCTCCTATTGTCAGTTCAATCTGCTCCAACGAAATGTCCCCGGGCTGCGAGATGATAACGGTATTGTAGCCGTACATTGCCTCCATCTGTTGGATTTCTTCGCCCTCTATGCTGAGCGTGAGATGATCATGCTTTCTGCCTTTGACGCCCTCGAAGAAAACAGCCTGCTGATTATCTTTTGACGGTCTGCTGTCCCCGTCCGTGATTCCGGCGGCGAACAGCCGCGCCCCGTTGAGCGTATAGCCATACTCCGCGTTGATCGGCTCACCGTACGAGCTTATCTTCACCTCTCCGCCGCTGAGCGTGATCGCGGCATTGGCGGTATCCGCTCTTCTTTCAATTTTCAATCCGTCGTCCCCGGAAACAATCATGATCTGTCCTCCGGAAATCTCGATGCCGGTTTCCGCACGTATGCCGTCGTTCAGGACATTCAGGGAAAGCGCGCCCCCGGTGACCGAAACGCCGCTGATGGCCACGATTCCACACTTGTCCGTGGATTCGGCATTGAGATCACCGCCGCCGATCAAAATCGTCCCGTCGCTTTTCAGGCAGTGATCCGGTGTCGTGACGTTCACACGCCCCCCCGTCATCGTCAGGCTGTACTCCGTAAAGATTCCTTCCCCGCCGCTCACGGTCTCAAAGCTGCCGTTCTCGATCCGGAGATCATCCGCCCGGATGGCTTTGTTGGACGCGTGAATCAGCAAATCGGCATCTTCCGCAACCGTCATCTGCTTTTTGCAGCGGATGCCATTGTTCAGGTAGCCGTATATTTCCAGTCTGCCGGTTCCGGCGATGTCAAGGTTCCCTTTCGCGGTCAGCGCGGCGCCGGTGGCCTCTTTTTCCGGAATCAGCTCCTTTTCATAACCGGAGCAGAGAAGGTTTTCGGACCCCTCGGCCAGCACAAGCTTCAGATCCGTTTTCTTGTCGGAGATCAGCGCCGCATCCCGTCCGTTCACAATCTCCACGCCGTCCAGGATCAGCGTCACCTCGCCTTTTGCACAGATATGAAGGCAGAGATCCTTCAGCGTTCCGCAAACGCGGTACGGCCCGCTGCCATCAATCAGGACTTCATTATTTCCGAAATAAACACCTTCCACCGTGCTGGTCAGGCGGTCGCCGTTCAGCACAATGGCCGGAACCTGATCCGTATACGCTTTCCCGCTTTCCGCGAAGGCAAGGCAGTTCCCCGCCAAAAAGGAAGCAAACAAATAAAGCAGCACCAAAACCGCAACGCCCGTCGAGCCGATGCAAAATCTTAAGTGCTGTTTTCTCCTGTCAAACAAATCATTACAGTACACGGGCAAGTTCAATCCTTTCCGTCGGGTGAACTATCATCACCAATTTAAGAAGCAGTAGTATAGTATATTATTTCACCGCCAAAAGCAACCTTTTTTCTACAAAAATGTGAAGGATGTGACTGGGGGCGTGACAGGCTCCGGGTTATGTTATTCTTGGAGAAATTTATTCCTGACCGGATGTTAAACATCATTATACCACGTCAAGAACTCTGTGACTCATGCTGAGAGCATGGGTTTTTTGACTTTCTTTTGTAACCATTTGGCTGTGCGCTTTGTACCAAGCCAGCACGCCGGTACGCAATCGTCCGGGAGAGCCGCGGATTAGGGAGACATGTGTTTTATTCCCTGCTTTGCTTTG
>CADAMO010000232.1 GCA_902788995.1 Oscillospiraceae bacterium | reverse complement strand
CACCTTCTGGCCGTTCATCATCTCCTCCACAAAACCCTCGGTCTTGCCCATGGACTGCTGCTGCCGGATGAAGAACTTGGCGGAGTTGCCGCCCACCACCTTGGTGATCTGCGTGATGACGATAACGCCCACGAACACCACCACCATCAGCGAGATGCTGAAATACATCATGACGCACACCAGCACCGCCAAAGTGACGGCGGCGTTGAACACGCTGGGAATACCCTGGGAGATCAGCTGGCGCAGGGTGTCGATATCGTTGGTGTAATAGCTCATGATATCGCCGTGGCTGTTGGTATCGAAGAAGCGAACGGGAAGATCCTGCATCTTGTCGAACATGCGGCGGCGCATCTTGTCAAGAAAGCCTTGTGTGATGATGGCGGTCAGCTGCTCGCGGATCGTCATGGCGGCAAGGCCCACAAGGTAGAGGGAGGCCATCAGGACCACGGCGCGGATCAGGTCGGGATAGACCGACTGCCACGCGGCGGCGGCCCCGACGGTTTTGGCGAGCTCCAGCCCCCGGACGATTTGCCCGGTGACGGTCTCGATGAACACGGCGGGCATGACGCCCACCACCGCGTTGACGACGATACAGATCAGAACGCAGGTCAGCTTGCCGGGGTAATCCTTGAACAGGAGCTTCAGCAGGCGGCCGATCACCTTGACGTCCATCTTGGGCTCGCCCTTGCCGACAGTCATTTTACGGTTCATCTGTCCGGGATTAGCCATTGTCGTCACCTGCCTTATTCTGAGAATAGTAGACCTCCTGATAGATCTTGTTGGAGGCCAGCAGCGCGTCGTGAGTGCCCACGGCGTCGATCCTGCCGTCATCCATCACCACGATCATGTCCGCATCCTGCACGGAGGAAATGCGCTGGGCGATGATGATCTTGGTGGTGCCCGGGATCACCTCGCGGAAGGCCTTGCGGATCTTCGCGTCCGTGCGGGTATCCACCGCGGAGGTGGAGTCGTCCAGAATCAGGATCTTCGGCTTTTTCAGCAGGGCGCGGGCGATGCACAGGCGCTGCTTCTGCCCGCCGGAGACGTTGGCGCCCCCCTGCTCGATGTAGGTGTCGTATTTATCCGGGAAGGTCTCGATGAACTCGTCGGCGCAGGCGGCCCGGCAGGCAGCCTGCAGTTCCTCGTCGGTGGCCTCCGCATTGCCCCAGCGGAGGTTCTCTTTGATGGTGCCGGAAAAGAGCACGTTTTTCTGCAGCACCACGGCCACCTGATCCCGCAGGACCTTCAGCGAGTAATCCCGCACGTCGATACCACCCACCGTCACGCTGCCGTCGGTGACGTCATAAAGACGGGAGATCAGCTGGATGAGGGTGGTCTTGCCCACGCCCGTGCCGCCGATCACGCCGACGGTCTGGCCGGAGGCGATGTGCAGGTCGATATCAGACAGGGCGTCCCGCTCCGCCTTTTTGGAATACTTGAAATTGACGTGGTTGAAATCCACACGGCCGTCGGGGACCTCCGTGACGGGATTTTCCGGTTCCGTCAGGGTGTTGACCTCGTCCAGCACCTCCGTGATCCGCTTGGCGGAGGCCACCGCCATGGTGACCATCACGAAGATCATGGAGAGCATCATCAGGGACATGAGCAGCTGCATGGAATAGGTGATCATACTGGAAAGGGTCCCCACGTTCAGATACGTGCCGCCGGAGGAGACCACCAGCTTGGCCGCGAAGAAGGAGATCAGCAGCATGGAGGCGTACATGGCGATCTGCATGACAGGGGCGTTGAAGGCCACGATGCGCTCGGCGGCGGTGAAGTCCCTGCGGACGTCCTCGGAGGCCGCGCCGAACTTTTTCTTTTCATAGTCCTCCCGCACGAAGCTCTTCACCACGCGGATGCCCTTGACGTTCTCCTGCACCGAGGCGTTGACGGCATCGTACTTTTTGAACACGGCGCGGAACCGCGGCATGGCCTTATAGACGATAAGGCCCAGGCAGAACGCCAGGAACGGGATCACCGCCACGAAGACGAAGGCCAGCTTTTTGCCTACGACCGTGGCCATGACGGAGGCGAAAATCAGCATCAGCGGCGCCCGGACGGCGGTGCGGATGATCATCATGAAGGCGATCTGCACGTTGTTCACGTCCGTAGTCAGCCGCGTCACCAGCGAAGAGGTGCTGAATTTGTCGATGTTGGAGAAGGAAAAATCCTGAATCTTGTAAAACAGGTCGTGGCGCAGGTTTTTGGCAAAGCCGGAGGCCGCCGTGGCGCAGAGCTTGCCCGCCAACACGCCGAAGGCCAGGGACACGAAAGCCATCAGCACCAGCAGCACGCCGTCCTTGACGATGTCGCTCATGGTGCAGCCGTCCTGAATGCTGTTGATCAGGTTTTTGGTGATCATCGGGATGATACACTCGCAGCTGACCTCCCCCATCATCAGGATGGGCGTCAGGATCGCCTGCTTTTTGTATTCCCGCACGCTGCCGGCCAGTTTTCTGACCATGCCCGGTTCTTTCTGTTTCAAATCTGTCTCATCCCCCGAATTCTGATTTGGAGTCAATAGTTTGTAATTTTACCATAATAAAAAAAATATTTCAACCGAAAAATCACATTCGGAAAAGAAAAAAAATGATCTTCCCGAAAGAAGATCAGATCGTTTTCTTTGCCGCGGCCTCCTCCAGCATCTGCCGGGCGGAGATCAGCTGCGTTTCGCCGGGGTTTTCCCCGTAGTTGATGCGGGCCAGCTCCCTCGCCCGCCCTTCCGCGTCAAGGGAAGCGATGCGGGTGTAGGTCTTGCCGTCAAGCTCTTCCTTCCGCAGGAATTTGTGCTCGTCTGCATAGGCCGCGATCTGTGACAGATGGGTGATGCACAGCACCTGCGCCCGGCGGGACACCTGCGACAGCTTGACGGCGATTTTGGAGGCCGCCTCGCCGCTGACGCCCGCGTCGATCTCGTCGAAGATCAGGGTGCCGACGGAATCCTTTTCCGACAGCACGTTTTTCAGCGCCAGCATGATGCGGGACAGCTCGCCGCCGGAAGCCACCTTGCCCAGGGGCTTCGGCGCTTCGCCCGCGTTGGCGGAGATCAGGAAGGTCACCTGGTCCGCGCCGTCCGGCCCCAGCTCCGCGGGAAGGATCTCCGCGACAAAGCGGCAGGAACGCATATTGAGGAAGGCCAGCTCCCCTTCCACCGCGGCGGAAAGCTTTTTCGCGCTCTTTTTGCGGGCGGCGGTCAAGGCGGCGGCCTGTTTTTCACAGGAGGCCAGCAGCGCGTCCCGCTCGGCGGATAATTCCCGGATCCGCTCGTCGGAAAGGGTGATCAGCTGCAATTCCTTCTGGGCGTCTGACAAAAACGCCAGCATCTCCTCCTCCGTCTCGCCGTATTTCCGGGAAAGGCGGTAGAGCAGGTCCAGCCGTTCTTCAATGGCGTCAAGGCTCCCCTCCACGCTGCCCAGCTGGTTCAGCACGTCGTCGATGACGGCTGCGGCGTCGGACACGGTGCTTTCCGCCTCCTCCAGGGTGGAGGCGACGGCGTCCAGCCCCTTGGCGACGGAGGCGACGGAGGTGATCTCCCGGGCGGCCTGGGCGATCAGCGA
>CADAMO010000231.1 GCA_902788995.1 Oscillospiraceae bacterium | reverse complement strand
CAATGGGATAAAAAGGGGCTCAGTTCAAAGGAATACCTGATCGTGCAGTTTGAAAAAATGATACGAACGCTGATCACGGCGATGCGGGACGATCCCGCAAGATTTCTGCGCAAGGTCGGCATAAAGCGGTCGCCCGCGACGGAAAAAGTCTTTCATGTGATCGGGAAAAAGCTGAATAAGATGACGGTCGGTCAGTTCGGACGCCTGCTGTTTGTAAAAGCGGAGAAGGAAATCAGGGATCGATCCTTTGTGGAGCTTGCCGTCCGTCTTGTGCGCAGCGTATTTGAGGGCAACCAGCCGTTTGTGGAAGGCACGCCCGAAGGGGATTTCCTGCTGAAATGCTTCCGGCGTCTTCGCCCGTTCTTTCGCAACTTAAAGGACGCGCAGGGAGAGCCGCTTGATTTTTATGAGACCATGAAGCACACCGCGGGCAATTACGGGATCGACGACTACAACGCCGTACTGAAACTGAGATAAAAGGAGAAAAGACAATATGGAAACCATGCGGCAAAAATGGAATTACGATTACGCGAAAACGCTGTGGATGAAGATGTATCTTGCCGAGCCTGACTTCCCGAACAACCGCTCGCAGGTCTTTATTACCTTCGAGCAGGCGCTCGATATCATCAAAGCTGTTGACTGCATCACACAGGGCGTTTTGAAAATCGTGTATCTGGTCGGCTGGCAGGGGCTCGGTCACGACGACTGTTATCCCGAAATGGACGTTGTAAACGAAGCGCTCAAACGCGACTGCGACGACAACGCCCGGCAGAGCCTTTATTGGCTGTATGAAGCAGCCAAACAATATCACACCGTTGTCAGCTTTCATGTAAATGTTTCCGACGCCTATACCGCCACGCCCTGTTTCCCTGAACTTGCCGCAGCCAACGCGCTTGTGAACGATCTGAACGGAAACCCGACGCCCATCGAGATCTTCAACGGCAGAGACGGTTACAAAACCTCCTACAGGCAGTTTTGGGAAAGCGGGCTGTTTTGCAGGGTGTGGGATCGTTTTTGTGAAGTGACCCCCGTGCGGGAAGCCGGAACCGTGCATATCGACAATTTCTGTATCGCCGAAAACCTGAATCCGGAAACAGATGTAGAGGAACAGGACGCGGCGAGGAACGCGATGCTGGACTATATTGCCTCCCTCGGCATCGACGTGACCAGCGAATACACCTATCGCGAGGCGCATTTTAGAAACGAATCTCCCACCCATCCGATCCGCAAGCTCTTTGCCTCGGCAGGGGAAGATATGGCGGTTGTCCCGTGGAAAGACATACCCATCCGAACACTTGGCAGGATTCCCGCTACGTGGTGGACAAGCTGCATGACAATGGATGAATGCATAACGATCCCGCCCGTTCTCTACAGCGGGCATCTGAACGTCAAAGCGCAGATGAATGTGTTCTACGGTACGATGCATGGCGAGGATATCTGGCGGGAATACGGGAACGATTCTGAACGTTGGGGTCCGGCGTTTATCAAAGAATTCTGCACCTATCACGTGCCCTACGTATATCTCAACCGCTATGAACGCTTGCGTTATGAAGAGGATGAAACCGCGCCGATGGACGACCGCTATACCGTGTTTTTCTCGGACGGTGTGGTCAGCCGCGGAGCGGATCGCTCCATATCCAAAAACGGCGTCATCCTGAAGCGGGAAAACGACGTTATTTTACCGCTGACGGAGGATAACAAAACCTTTATCGCCTATTCCGAAACCGGCAGGAGCGGACTTTGGAGTGTGCCGGATGCGGCGTTTTGTGACGCGAACGTTTATGAGATCACGCCGCAGGGCAACCGTTTCCTTTGCCGGACAAAGGTAACGGACGGACAGATCGGGCTTGACCTGTCCGCGGGACAAGCAGTCGCGATCCTCGCGGATCATGAAAGATAAGAGAACAGATGATAAAGAATTCTATTGTTGATTTCTGGGACGTGCTGTTCCGCTCGGATACCACGGTACCGACCCGCCGCTGCGCCAAACGGCAACGAGCAGACAGGCGACGCTTTCCGGTGACGGATCATTGACAGATAAAGACAAGGGCGCGCTGCAAATCTTATTTTGCAACGCGCCCTTTGTTCATTGTTTCACACATTCGACAGTTCTGCCTATGTTTGAAAAAAAGACCACTCAAAAAGAAAACGAAGTACGAAATCATGGCGGCACAGTTTCGTGACTGTACCGCCATGCTGTTATTATTCTGGGAAATCTTATCAATTATTTGAACAGTTTTTTGAAGAAATCAACCAGTCTCAGGAAGAACGAGACAATGCTTTTCCAAAAGCTCGGTCTTTGCGGCTTGGGGTTCTCCTGCTCACCGGGATCGTCCGTCGAAGTCACGGGCTTCACCTTCACATACGTGAACAGCTCGCTGCTCTCCGGCGTCCAATCGGTGTACGATTCACCGTTAATGACCTGGGTGATTTTGCCGCAAACCACACAACGGCCGAAATCCGCATACCATTCGCCGCCTTTGACCATTGCCACATCCTCCGGGGTCGGATTGCTCACGTTCATAGCTGCCATCACCGCAGGATCGTCGAAGTCAATGTAGTATCCGCCTTCCTCAGCGTTTTCCAGGGAAGTTGCCACCTTGACCCAGGGGGATGCCGCTGCCGTCGCCGCGTCAAGCTGACGGATGCTTGCCGCAAGTGCGTCCACAACGATCATCGTCTGGTTGGAGATGCCGGGTTCCATCATGCAGCGCGCATACGGGAACGGCATACCGTTGAGCTGATAGTGATACTGATTGCCGCCGGGGTTATAGGCAAAGACGTCACTCTTGAATTGCATATCGGTGATCTCTGCGCTTTTCGCATGGAGCTGCGCGGCGGTTGCGGCCGGCATCGGATCACTGTACTGTGCAGCATACTGCGCGGAAAAATAAGTGAAATACCCTGCTTCGGCGGTCTGATAGAACACGTTCACGTCGATGTAATAATCACCGACCTGCAGACCTGCCAGCGTCTTGCTGACCGGTACCCAACTGACGCCGACTTCTTCGGTGCAGTTGATCCAGGCGTGCTGGTTGGTATATTCGCCGTTCAGGTCTGGATCGCTGCTGACGCATTTGACCATCAGCGCATCGAAATCCGCGTACCAATCGGCAGAATTAAAGCGTGCCAGTTGGGCCTGTTCGTCTTCGGTGAGCAGGTCTGCGTTGTCCGTCAGCAGGATCTCTCCGGCTTCCTTTTCCATCTCGTCATAGGGGATCCAGAGGATACCCTCACGCACAGGCATGAGGAAGCCGCCGGCAGAATCTCCCTGGCTGATGGGATAGCGCCAGATCAACTCGCAACAATACTGCTTATACTGCCTCTCCCGAAGCCCGGCCAGGGCGGCATCCGTGCCACCGTTCTCATCTATTTCTGAGAGCAGCTTCTTCATGGTCGGGAGTTCTTCGGGATTCAGCGTCCGATCCATATATTTCCATGTCGCTTCCATTATCATCTCTCCTCATCAGTATACGATGTGCATATCCGGCAGCATGGCGCGCTCCCTGGCCTCTGCCGCAGCTGCAATCTCATCCGGGCTGTCCATGTCGTAGTCGGCAACATAGATAGTG
>CADAMO010000230.1 GCA_902788995.1 Oscillospiraceae bacterium | reverse complement strand
GCGCTGGCGCTGTTTGAAAAACGCGCTGAACCGCCTGTCTCTTACCCGATGGAAGAAATCACCGTCGGCTAATATCAGTTGTTATATCTATCTCATTTTTTTTCAGAAAGGAACCGTTTTTCGGTTGAGTATCCAATCAATGAAATCATTTCTGATCATCGGCATGAGCACATACGGACAGCACCTGTGCAAGGAGCTGGCAAGACTTGACAATGAGATTATGATTGCGGATAAAGACGCTTCCGTGGTGGAATCCATGGTAAAGTATTCGGTCAGCGCCAAGATCTGCGATTGCACGAAAGCGGAAGTGCTGGAAAGCTTCGGCGCGGATGAATTTGATTGCTGCTTCGTTTGTCTCGGCGGCAATTTCACCGAATCCCTTGAAATCTGCTATCTGTTGAAGGAGATGGGCGCTAAAAAGGTGATTGCCGAGGTCAACCGTGATCTTGAGACAAAGTTCGTACTGCGCAACGGCGCTGACGAGGCGGTCTATCCCGAGCTTGACGCAGCCAAGAGAATGGCCGCCAAGGAAAGCTCCGATTCTGTCTTCAACGCGCTGGCGCTGTCGGACGGCTACTCGGTCTATGAAACGGAAACGCCGGTCAAATGGCGGGGTGAAACCGTCAAATCCCTCAACGTCCGCGCGAAATACAATATCAATATTCTCGCAACAAAAAACGCCGACGGCATGAAGCCAATGTTGTCCCCGGAATACCGATTCAACGGTACGGACCATCTGATCGTCATGTGTCATGAGGACGACATCAGAAAGCTGTTCCGCTATTGATTTGCTTCATTGATACAACAAACGGTCCCCGGATTAACTATCATCCGGAGACCGTGTTTTTTTATCGTCGGCAACCGTCAGGAGTCAGCGTTGGTTGCCTCGTCGTTTTGTTGTGCTTCGTCGGCGCCGGTTTCCTGATTCTTATCCTCGTCATTTTCAGCCCTGACTACCCGTGCGCTGTTGAACAGAACGATAAACGCGCCGGCGTTATGCAGGAAAGCCCCGGCAACAGGGGAGATGAGCCCCATTGCGGCCAGGAAAATCATGACAAAGCTCGTGAGGAACGCGATAATGATATTCTGACTGATGATTTCTTTCGTCTTTCTCGCCAGACGGATGACAAAAGGCAGGTTCATCAGCGAATTGTTCATCAGCGAAATGTCGGCGCTTTCAATCGCCGTATCAGATCCCATCGCGCCCATGGCGATACCGATATCCGCCTCGTTCAGCGCCAGCGCGTCGTTGATGCCGTCACCCACCATGGCGACGGTGCGCGTCTGTTTTTCACGTTTCAGCATTTCAAGCTTCTGTTCGGGCAGCAGCTCGCTCATCATTTCATCCACGTCGACGGCTTCGGCGATCTTGCTTGCCTCCACCCGGTTGTCGCCGGTCATGACGGAAATCCGGCTGACGCCAAGCTGACGTAGTGAGGCAAAGGTTTCTGTCACGTCATCCCGGAGAATATCACGAAATACGATGCATCCCAGCACTTTTCCGTCTTTCGCCACCCAGGTTGTGGAACCGCTCTCCGCGTCATCATGGGGAAGCGAATGACCCGTTTTAGTGAGATAGCGACGGTTGCCGAGAACGATCCTGTGACCGTCCTTTTCACCGCAAACGCCGTTTCCGGCGGTCTCGGTGATCGTATAGTCCTTATCGTACGCAATCTCGCCGCAAAGACGAACGACCGCTTTTGAGGTGGGGTGAAGGGAACCGTGCGCCACAGCGGCTGCATTTGCCAGCAGCTCTGTCTGATCCTTCGCCTCCAGCAGCTCAACGTCCACCGCCTCAAGCGTGCCGTTGGTGATGGTACCGGTTTTATCGAAGATAAAGGAATCCGCATCCGTCAGCTTTTCAATAAATGCCGGGTTCTTGATGAGAACGCCCCGCTTGGAAGCGGCCCCCAACGCTGCGATAATGGGGGCGCTGGAGACCAGCATATACCCACAGGGGCAGCTGACCACCAATACGGCGATAGCCTTGGAGATATCTTTTGTAAAGAACCAGATCAAAGCCGCCACCACCAGCACGAAGGGGATATAATATTTCATAAAACGGTCGACAAGCCTGGTTTCCGGCAGCGTCATATTCTCCGCGTTTTCCAGCAGCTGAACGATACGGTTGAAGGAGGTGTCAACGTACGCCTTATCCACCCGCACGGTCAGCATGCCGTCAATGTTCATGGTGCCGGCGTAAACCTTATCGTTGACTGTGACGCTCTTTGGCAGGGATTCACCCGTCAGGGACTTCTGATCCATATTGGCTTCGCCTTTGAGTACCGTGCCGTCAATGGGGAGCGACATACCGGATTTGACGATGATCACGTCCCCCGTTTTCAGTGTTTTAGCGTCCACCTCGCGTTCCGCTCCGTTTTGAGAAAGCAGAGCGGTCTGCGCCTGCATCCGTTTCAGGCCCTCAATAGCGTCCCGACCGCCCATAATGCTTTTTTCCTCAAAAAAATGCACGACGGTCAGAATGACGGGAATCAGTATCGCGACGATAAACTGGCCGTCAAGAACGGCAACCACCATCGCAACGGAGACGAGGATCTCCATGGATGCGCTCACGTCTTTATGCAGCAGACCGGTTATAGCGGTCCGCAGCACCGGCAGTCCGATGATCAGCACGCTGATGAGATAAATCAGTTCGGAAACAGCCGTCTGGTCAGGGTATATGCGGCTGAATATCAGTCCAGCGGCAAAAAAGACCAGCGCGGCGGCAGCGGAGGCAATTGCCCCCGATAGCCTTTTTTTGTCTTTTTCCGAGATATAGGTAGCGGTCTGATCCCGAAGGGATTCCTCCGCCATGTGATTGATTTTTTTCATATCAGATATCTCTCCCCGAGTGAGAAAAAACCGGTCATTTCTTGGTATTGGGCAGCACTACGCGGGTGGTGCCGCCGGGGGAATCGGGGGTGACGATGGTCGCGCCGCTCTGTTGCAGGATCTTCGCCACTCTGGTACGGAAGACGCCGTTTTTCACGACTTCCGGATTTTGCTGATACTGCAAAAACAGCCCCCTGAATTCCTCCGTAATGGAAGTCGCCTTGGCGACAGCGGCGGACTGGGCCGCATTGGCGTCGTCCACCAGTTGTTTAGACTTTGCTTCTGCCGCAGGGATGGCTGATTCTTCGTAGTCCTTCGCCTGCTGGATCAGCGTCTGTTTCTGTACTGAGGCGGTCGTCGCTTTATTGAAAGCGTCAATGGCTTCTGTCGGGGGCGTCACCACCGTCAGTTCGATATTGGTCAGCGTCACGCCAAGTCCCGTTTTGTCAATAACAGCCTGGGCGTTTTTCATTGTCTGAGAGGTAAGCGCGGATTTTTCTGTCGTCAGCACGTCGTCCACCGCGGTTTTTGTGATCATAGCTGTCATCTCAGAGGTGATAATGCCGTTGAGGGTGGCGGAAATATCGTTGACCCGCAACGCGTATTCCACCGGATCGCTGACCTTGTATTTCAGCACGATATCGAGCCGCACGATATTGCTGTCGCCGGTAATGGCGTAACCGTTCGTCTGTACCGGATTGCCGATGGTTGCGCCGGTGCCGTAAAGCGTACCGACAGACAGCTCCTGGATCCGTTCCACCGGTATCTTTACCACTT
>CADAMO010000229.1 GCA_902788995.1 Oscillospiraceae bacterium | reverse complement strand
ATATTCAAATTATACACCAAAACCCGAGGTTTTCATAGCCCCGGGTTTTGTGTTTTTTTATCGCTTGAGGCTGCCTCTCGTGAGACAGCCCCTTTTTTAACGGTGTTCAAGAGGGTTTCGTTCTGCGAAAACGCTCTTTTGCGCCGTCGCGTTCACTGTTCAAGGCGCACGTCCAGGGCGGCGATTTTTTCGCTCCACCGGCGGATGGCCTCCCGGTCAAACCGGGCGGGGGCGTTCTGATACAGCTTCGCCGCTTTGGCGCCCTTTATCAGACCGCCGAGGATCGTGAAAAAGGACGCGGGCTGCTTCATGCCCCGGGCGAATTTGCCCAGCAGAGCGGAAAGCTTCGTGTTCTTTCCCGCCCCGGCCAGGTCCGAGGACTGGATCACCTCCGCCTCGAACAGAAAATCCACCCCTCCCGGCGGAAGGGACAACAGGGCGTTTTTCAGCCCCTCGTTTTTGGCGGCGTCGCCCCCGTACAGCCGGTGAAATGCCCGGTTGTAATCCCACAGGTCGGCGGCGGAAAAATCCGTCTCCCGCTTCGCGGCCACGGTCTCCGCCAGCAGCCGCCCCGCCTGCAGCGACAGGTCGATTCCCATGCCGTTCATGGGGGTGGTCATAAAGGCGCTGTCGCCCACGGCGGCGTAGCCGTCCCCCACCAGCAGCGTCAGCGGGCGGCGCACCGGGATGACCCCCATTTGCCCGCCGTGGAGCACCGTCTGCCCCAGCCACGGGTGGCTTTCCCGGAAAATGGCCAGCTGCTCCGCAATTTTTTCCTCCGTCAGCGGGTCGGTGCGGCCGATGAGCACGTCGCAGCTGTCTTCGTTGGTGCAAAACCACGACAGGCCCCGCTCCCCCTCGTGGTACAGATACACTTCAAAGGGGGCCTCCGGGTCGGGATGGCCCGGCAGGCGATCGTAATACGCGCGGCAGGCGTAGAACAGGTCGCCGTATTTCGGCTCCTTCTCGATACCGTAGCCCTCCGGCAGGCTCATGCGCACCGGGGAGAACACCCCCGCCGCGTCGATCACCAGATCGGCGGAGAGCGTCCCCGCGTCCGTCTCAAGGCCCGTCACCCGTCCGTTTCTGACCGCGGGGCCCTTCACCCGCGTTTCAAAGAGGAATTTCACCCCCTGTGCCTGCGCGTGATCCAGCAGCAGCCCGATGAGGGGCTTGCGCCACATGATCCGCTGGCGGTTCTTTGCCGTGTAGCGGATCACCACCCGCTTGCGCTTGGCGGGGCTGACGAAGGCGCAGTCGCCCCGGTACCGCCAGCAGCCCGCCGGCAGCGCCGCTTCGTCGCACCCCAGCAGATTGCACAGAAGGGAAAAGGTGAAGCGGTCCTCCCAGTCGTGGCCCAGGTCCTCCCGCTTGTTCCGCTCGATGACGGTCACGTCAAAGCCTCGCTTCGCCAACAGCGCCCCGGCGGCAAGTCCTCCGTGGCCCGCCCCGGCGATCAGGATCCTTTTCATGGCGCTCCCCTTTCTTTGCTCTTTATTTTTTATTCCATTATAACATAAAACCGGCCGCTTTCCACCTTTTTTTTGCAAAAAAAGCGCCCGTTTTTTTGATTGTGAAAAAACCGTCACCGGATTGTCACCGAAATGTCACTTTGCGGGCGTACACTGTCGCCGTCGCAGGGAACGCAGAAATTCGACATAATTTGCAGAATTTTGAAAAAATTCATCGAAACCCTATTGACAATCACATGAACCTGTGATACAATCATCACAACACGAGAACAAAAAAGCTCATGAGCTGCCAAAAAAAGAACGTCTCGTGACATCACCGCGGATCCATCCGCATATCTTATAAGGAGGAGTATTCAATGGAGTTTTTGATTCCCGTAGGCATCGCAGTTGCCATCATCGTAGCCGTTATCGTTTTTCTGTGCCGCATCTACCGTGTGGCGGACATCGACAAGGCGTTGATCGTCACCGGCGGCAAGGAACCCAAGATCGTGGTTTCCGGCGGCTCGTTCGTGGTCCCGATCTTCAGAAAGGCCTCATACTTTGATTTATGTATGCTGACCGTGAAGGCGGACAAGGACGAGATCAGAACCATCACCTCGGTCCCGATTGTGACCGACTGGACGGCGCAGATCCGCCCCGAGACCAACGATATGGCCACGCTGAAAAAAGCGATCGTGTCCTTCAAAGAGAGAGGGCAGGACGGCATCATCAACGACGTGAAGCTCACTCTCACCGGCGCGGTCCGCGACATCGTGGCGTCCATGACCCCCGAGGCCGTGCTCAGAGACAAGGCCGAATTTGCCCAGAAGGTCCGCGATACCGTGGCCGACGAAATGAAGAACATGGGCATGGAGCTGGTCTCGCTGAACATTCAGGACATCTCGGACAACAACGGTTATTACAACAACCTGGCCGCCCTCGACATGGAAGAAAAGCGGCGCGAGGCCGAGAACAAAAAGGCCGTGGTGGATCAGGAGATCAGAAAGCAGGTGGCGGATTCCGAAAGGGACGCTTCCCAGTCGGAGCTGTCCTCCCAGCTGGCCATCGCCGAGAAGGAGCGCGACAACAACCTGAAAAAGGCCGGTTACAAGGCCGAGACCGATAAAGCCTACGCCGACGCGGAGGTGGCCGGCAAGCTGCAGACCACCATCCGGATGCAGGAGGTGGCCAGAGAGGAAGGTCTTGTGGAGGTCGTAAGACAGGAGCAGGCCAACCTTGCCGCCGCCAAAGAAAAAGAGGTCATCATCACCAAGGCCGAGGCCGACAAAGAGAAGGCCAAGATCGGCGCCGAGGCCAACGCCAACGTGAAGAAGATTCAGGCGGACGCCCAGGTGCAGGTGGCCGAGCGAGAGGCCAACGCCGTGAAGATTCAGGCCGACGCCATTGCGGAGAAGACCCGCAAGGAAGGCCAGGCCAAGGCCGAAGTCACCCGGCTGAACGGCGTGGCAGAGGCGGAGATCATCAAGCAAAAGGGCGTGGCCGCCGCGGAGGCAGAGAAAGCCAAGCTGATGGCCCAGGCCGAAGGCGAAAAGGCGCTGGCCGACGCCAGAGCCTCCAACGAGAAGGTCAACTTTGAGATTGAAAAGCTGAAGATCGAAACGGAAGCCAAGATCACCGTGGCCACCAAGACCGCCGAGATCATGGCGGAGGTGGGCAAGAACGCGGAGTTCGTGAACTTCGGTTCCTCTGCCAAGAGCGAGACCGGCAACGTGCTGATCGACACGCTGTCCGCGATCCCCGAAATGCTGAAGAAGCTGGACATTGAGAACGGCGCGCTGAACGGCAGACCCTTCGCCGACGAGCTGAGCCATCTGGTGGCCAGCATCGCGGGCCCCATCAAGGGCGAGGACGATACCAAGTCCCTCTCCGAGGCTGACGGCGACGACAAGACCGAATAACCGCCCGCGCCGGACCTGCGCGAAAGGACATAAAAAGAGCGCCCGACCGCCCGATTCGCGGAAGGACGCGCAAAAAAAGAATCCCCCAACACAACGCCCCTGTACCGGACCGATTCTCCGGCACAGGGGCAAAATCGTCTACGCACCCGGTAGCGCGGCTCAGTGAGCCGTTCTCGCCTGCCGGCTCGGTCGGTGCTTCTGCCTGCGGCAGAGATCTCCACTGGAGATCCGCACCCCGCCG
>CADAMO010000228.1 GCA_902788995.1 Oscillospiraceae bacterium | reverse complement strand
CTGTACGGAATCACCTTTGACGGCAAATACAGCGACGATCCCGCCTACGAATATTCCGGCTCGGTGGAATCCCTTGCCGGCGACGTCACGAACCACACCGGACTTACCTCCGGCTTGTTCGGCACCACCAGCGGTCTCTCCGGTTTTATGAGCGGTACCGGCAACGCCTTCGGCTTCATCAGCATGGGCGCTTCCATTTATCACCTGAAAAAAACCTGGGATAACGCCGGTTACCGCATCGGGCAGGAGGTCCGGATGCGGTTTGACCTGCAGCACCTGATCGATTCCACCTGCTACAAACGCCTGACGCAGTCCAAGCGTCAGCTGGTGGACGAGGCAATGAATAAATACAAAAAGGCGGAGAAAAACTTCGATAACTGGGACGGCTGGTCCACCGGTCTAAGTCTCGGCCTGGACGTGGCCGGCGTGATCTGCGGTGCGTTTGCGTCGACGGGCGACATGGACTTCGCTGCCGCAGGCCTCGGTGTGACAGGCCTCAGCTATGCGCATGGCGCGACGCTGGGCAAGGGCGCCAACAAGGCGTATCAGAAAATGATCAACCAGTATGAGGATTCCTACCGAACCATCAAGAACATCTTCCAGTCCCACGCGAAGCAGACGGGCCTTGACGACTGCAAGAAGCTCAAAAAGGACGAGAGCAATAACAAAACCTATCAGATCAACCACGACCCCTCCGGTATCGTCTACGAGGGCGTCATCGAGAACCCCGTGAAGGGCGCGACCGTCACGCTCTGGTACGGCGTGGACGACAACGGGCAGTTGGTGCTGGAAAAGGACGCAAAGAACGTGAAGAAGGTAGTCCCCGCCGCCGCTGTGAAGAAATCCCCGCAGGAGACGGTGCAGACCACCGGCGCGGACGGTAAATACGCCTGGTTCGTGCCACAAGGCCTGTGGTACGTGACCGCGGAATACGCGGGGCTGGAAGGCAGCTCCAACGCGGATAAAGCCGCCACGGTGAAGGTAAGCGGCGTGAAGGCGGACGGCAAAACGGTGACGAACCTGCTGCCGGTGCTGCCGGAGCAGCTGGACGTCAACATCCCGCTGGTGGACAAAACCGCGCCGGTCGTGGAAAGTGTGCGCTACACGGACGAGGGAATCTACGTCACCTTCAGTAAATACATGGTCGATACCGCCAAAGGCGCGGACAGCGCGCTGAACGCCGCGAACTACGCGCTGAAAACAAAGGACGGAGCGGCGGCGATCGGCAGCGTGAAGGCCGTGGAGCAGGGCCACACCCCCTCCAACATTGACGGCGACAAAACGAAGACCTACACCCGCACGGTGCTGATCGTCCCCAAAACGGCGCTGAAAGCCGGTACCGAAGTGCTGCTGACCGTGAAAAAGGCGGTCAGGAGCTATGCGGAAACCGCCTTGGCGGCGGATTTCACCGACAGCGGAACGGTGCTCGCCCAGAAAGCCCTCTCCGCGCCCGTGATCACAGGCGGCCAAAAACAGACCGTAGCCTACGGCAGCGGCGTGACCATCACCCTGCCCAAGGGAGCCCCTGCGGAAGCGAAGATCTATTATACCGTCAACGGCGACGATCCCGCGACAAAGGGCAGGCTGTATGAAGGTCCCTTTGCCGCGACGAACAAGATGACGGTGAAGGCCGTCGCCGTCTGCACGGGCTATCCGACGAGCGCCGTGGCTTCCGCCGACTTCGTGATCGACGAAGCGCTCACCTACATGCCGGCCGGCCACTTGCGGGCGGAAAAAGGCGACCCGGCGGGCCTGACGGTTACGCTCACCGGCGGCGGCTTCACGGCCTCCGCCACGGTGGCGGCGGACGGCAGCTACGTGTTCCACGACGTGCCGGTGGGCAGCTATACCCTCTCCTTTGCCGGCAACGACGACTTCCACACCGCCTCCGTCACGGTGACGGTCTCCACCTTCGATCCGTGGACCGACCTCACACTGACAAACAAAAACACGTCCCCGGACTACACCCCCGGCGACGTGGACGGCGACAGGAAGATCTCCTCCGCCGACGCCCGTCTGGCGCTGCGGCGCTCTGTCAATCTGGAATCCTATCCGGAAGGCTCCGTGCAGTATCTGGCCTGCGACGTGGACGCGGACGGCAAAGTCACCTCCGCCGACGCCCGCCTGATCCTCCGCGCGTCCGTCGGTCTTGAAGACGCGAACGCCTGGAACCGATAAACCGTTCCGCTGGCCGTCAATTAAGCAAATCATCTTTATTGTGATATTGATTTGTTTGCCCCATACGGGAATTTTTACAGAAAATCAGCGGGGCTTTTTCTGGGCTCCGCTGATTGCATTTTCGATTGATGAAAATTGTTTTGGATCTTCACGGAATTTTGTGGGATTAAAGTGCTAAAGTAGTTAATTCCATTTCTGTTTTCCAGCGCAGGAAAATCTAACAGAAGAATGGGATTCGATCAGCCAAAAGCTGACACGTAATTTTCTTCAACGCTTTAAACCCACAAAAATCCGTGAAGAGGCATTGTTTTTCAAGATAATTCGTTGTTATGGTTCAAATGCTGTGTTTTAGGAAATCCCCCACCTTATTTGCTGCATCCTGCTGCATGCTGGTGGTGACGTGGGCGTAGGTGTCGAGGGTGAAGCCGGCGGAGAAGTGGCCGAGGATGTTGGAGAGCGTTTTGACGTCCACGCCGTTCTGTAGTGCCATCGTTGCGAACGTGTGGCGCAGATCATGGAAGCGGATGCGGGGTAAGCCTGCGCGGTCAAGGACACGATGCAGCATATGCAGAACGCTGTCCGGGGAGATCGGTCCGTTGGTTACCGGCGAGAAGAAGACGTATTCGCTGGCGCCGTCGTCCTTTTTCTGTTTGGTTTTCAGAACGTCCAGAACGTCAGAGGGGACGACGATCTTTCGGTAGGAGTTTTTCGTTTTCAGCGGGCCTTCCGTTACCATGCCGTCGATCCGGCAGATCTGCCGCTGCACGTAGATCGTGCACGCGTCGTAATTGACGTCGGTCCATTTCAGTCCCAGTAATTCGCCCCGCCGCAAGCCTGTGGCGATCTCCAGCAGATACATTTCGTACACGCCGCTGTTCTTTGCTTCCGCGAAGAAGGCGGCGATTTTATCTAATGGCAGCGTCTGCATTTCCACGTGTTCGCCCTTCGGCAGTGTGCAGGCATTGGCTGGGTTATACGGGATCAGCTTTTCCGCCACTGCCTTGTCCAGCGCCGTGGAGATGAAGATGTGCACGTTGCGCACCGTTTTCGGGCTGAGCCCCTTCGGCTGCTTCTCGGATTCTTTCCGTACGATGCGGCCTTCCGTGAGCAGCTTGCTGTAGAATTTTTGCAGGTCGGAGGTTCGCAGCTTCGTCAGCTTGATATCGCCGATGTGGGGCTTGATGTGGATGCGCAGATTACCGCTGTAGGATTCAAACGTGGATGGCCGCATGGTCATCTTGCCGAAGTTGTCCAACCAGAACTGCAGCCACGTTTCCACCGTGTATTGCTTCGCTTTCAGGATATCCAGCCCGGCAGACTGCTGGATCGCCGCCGTGAGCTTCTCTTTGACCTCCGCCTGAGATTTGCCCAGCACGTTTTTGAAGATCTGTTTCCCGGTCACCGGATCATGCCCGACGGTGTAACGCCCTTCCCAGCGCCCGTCCGCTCTTTTTCTGATGTTACCCTCGCCGTTAGCGCGTCTTTTTGCCATGGTACATCACCTTCCTTCAAGCAACACACAATACCACATGCAGTTTCAAATATCCATACTTTTTTCAGAAAAAAACGTTGACCCTAACCTGTTTTTATGTATCGGTGTGGTTAGGTTCAACAATTTTGACCCTAACCTCTTTTTTCATTCATTTGGATGCCTGCGGAGCCAAGCATATCAACGATTCCGGGGAACGGCAGCATCAGAAGCGATTGTTCATTCGCTGCTGAAAAATCCGGTTGTTTTTGTAATTTTCAGCATATAACCCCCCTGCTTTTTTCTTTGATTATACGGCGCAGATATTACGCCGCCGTCACATGGTTTGGCCCCAGCCTTCATCCTGAACAGAGAAGTCTGTCTTGATTCCGTGGGCGGCTTTTTTCTGTTCGATTTTAGAGCGCAGGCGTTCGTCGATCTGGCTTTGCAGTTTTTTCTGCCGTTTCACGTAACCATCCGCCAGCAGCTTCCCGAGAGAGACGGCGAGCATCCGCAGCGCGGAACGGTGATAGACGGAGGAGAGCTGCGCTTCCGGCGTCTCGATAAGCGCAGCGGCATATTTGATGATCTCATTTTTGATGCTGCGAAATTCCTTGTTGTACTCCAGCGGAACCGGTGGCGTTTCCTTTTCATGATAGAGCGAGAGCTTCTCCCGGTTGATCGCGGTCCACTCGTCATAGAGCTCCGCGATGCGTTCGTCTTTTGCCAGCGCGCGCACGATCGCGTCCACCGTTTCTTTCATCTCCGGCGGTAAGTAACCGTACTGCTTACGTCCCTTATACGTGCTGAGCTGGTCGATCAGTGTTTGGAACAGATGCAGCAGATCGGCGTCCGGCGCATAGGATTGTTCAAGTTCTTCCAGCAGTTTTTGCAGACGCTCCCGCGCTTCCTCCTTCAATCGGTCGCGGAGTTCCGTCTCCATCGTGAACAGCTTGTGCTGCTCGTTGCGGAAGATATCGTTGCCGAAGGCGCTGCGCAGGTCGTCGATCCCGTTCTTTGAAAGCCAGCCCTGTTTCGCGTCCTTCGCGTATACGAGCAGATGAATATGCGGGTGATGGCCCGTGTTATGGAACGCCGCATACCACTGCAGGTTATCCAGATCAATCTTATGCGCGGCTGCCAGTTCAATCATATTGCGGCGCACCAATTCCTTCCACGCTTCGGCGTTGTTGTAACCCAGCCGCTCCGCGTCTTCTCTATGCAGACTTACCACGTGCGTCCAGATATTGCCCGGGTGATTTGCTACTTCATCGGCAACTTCATTCAGATCAATGGGATCGTCCGTCATGGAAAAGAGCCCGTGCGTGCCGAGCTTCTCCACGCCGGGGCGCTCCGCCATATACTCCACCAGCTTTTGTAGATCGTTCACCCGGTCAGCGTTGCGTTCGACGTAGGCGTCGAGGAATTCGGTTGCGTTTGCTTTTGTCTGCTGCGCAATGAAACTTTGATACTCCGGATAGTTTTTCGCGTCGTGATCGGCCTTCAGGATCTGCCTGATGAGCCGCTGCTGCCGCACAGTGACCGGCTGAGCAGTTTCGTTCAATGGCAGCTTTTCCACGCCCTCGCGCCTGGCCATGTATTTCACCAGATTCCCGGCGTTGCCCTTCGGGGAGTTTTTGATGATCCGGCTGGTGACAATGATCTTCGGCATCAGGCGTCTCCCTCCTGCCAACGGAACGCTTCTTTCAGATCAATGACGCCGTTCGTCTCGGCAACGAGGCGCTCACAGTCTCGGCGCAGACCCTCGAACGCATCGAGATCATAATCATTGCTGTAGGCGGTAATGTAATTCGCAACGCTCTGCTCCACCGCCAGCTTGAAGATCATCTCGCTGAGATTTTTCTCCACGGAACGGATCTCGCTTTTGATCGTCCCGGCAATCACCGGCGCAAGAAATTCCGTGGCACCCTTCGATTTCAGGTAGGCCATATAGAACGAAACGGTGCGGCAAACAAAGCTGCTGACAGACCGGTCTCCGTTCGCTTCCACAAAAGATTTCATGGCTTCATACTGGTCCGTTGGCATCGTATAGGTATATTTCTGGGTGTTTTTACTCATATTTTTCCTCCGAAAAAAGGGACACCGCGTTTTGATACGCACAATCCCCCAAACGGTCGGCTCTGCCGGCCGATGTGTTCCGCGTGGGACACCGCGCTTTAACCTGCTTTCCCCTATGACGACCGTAAATATGGCAATAACCGGGAAAAGGCTTCGGTTTTTGATCTCGGAGGCTGCGTCTGTTTTGCGCAGACGCAGCCTCGTCTTGGTTCATCCGGCTTTGAACGTCACGCCATTTTTCAGCGCGAGCTGCCGGATCTTTTGCCGTCGGGATTC
>CADAMO010000227.1 GCA_902788995.1 Oscillospiraceae bacterium | reverse complement strand
CGCCGGAACTGAACGTGCCTTCAGGTGATACACACGGCTTCAACAGTGATTACTACTTTGACTACGATTTCCGGCTCGATCCCTATGAGGATGCAGACCGGCTGCATGAGTTTATCGGTCAGGTGAAGGAGCTGACCGGTCACGACAGCATTAAACTGAAATGCTCCAGCATGGGCGGCGTTGTTCTTTCTGCGTATCTCGACAAATACGGATATGACGACATCGACGTCATTATCTGCCGCTGCTGTCCTCTCTGGGGGACCGCTGTCGCCGGAGAAGCGTTCTGCGGCAAGATCGAGATCAACGCTACAGCGCTCACCCGTTATGGAGCGGACGCCATACCGTATCTGGAAACAGGTTTTGCCGATGATTTTATAGAAGGTTCGCTCTATGCACTGCTTGACGTGCTCAAAGGTGCCGGCATCATTGACGGGCTCTGTGCGCTTGGCGATAAGATCGTGAAGGACGTGGGCGATCAGGTGCTTCAGGAAGCTTTGATCCCGATTTTCGGAACATTGCCGGGCCTGTGGTCGCTGGTGCCAGAAGAATACTTTGCGGAAGCCGTCCGATTCATGAACGTTCCGGCGGAAGGCGGGCTTCACGACAAAATATACGCATACCGGAACGCCATGGCGAATGTTGCGGACAATCTCAATGCCGCCAAAGACGATGGCGTCAGGATCTGCCTGATCTGCGGCTATAACGTGCAGCGGACGCCGCTTGTCACGCTTTGGCGATCCACGTCAGACGGAACCGTCGACACAAAATACGCGTCGCTCGGCGCGACCTGCGGCAGCGTGAAAGAACCGCTTGGCGACGGTTACCTGAACACTTTGGAGAACAGAGATCATCTTTCTCCCGATGATATGATCGACGCTTCGACCTGCGCACTGCCGGAAAACACATGGTTTGTGCGAGACTGGCTTCATTGCAACGGGAACGCCGGTATTGACGAGCTGTTTCGGCTTGTGATGACAAGCGATGAAGTCAGCGTTACGGCATTTGAAAAATACCCGCAGTTTTTGGAGGCAGACGACGACGCTGATACGGTCAGACCTGTAACCGGTGCACCGGACGCGTTGGAAAGACTGAGAATCAGCCCATCGTATCTGAATTTCATCCGGTTCCTGTTTTCGATCGTTAAGAAACTGTTTGCGATTGTTAAAGAGCGATAATAAAGCGTTAAGAAAAACCGCAGCCGCCGGAAACGATAAAACATGTTGGGAGGAGAAAAACAATATGAAACAGCTATATGAGAACACGTGGGCGGAACTGGACGTTGGCGTTCGAATTTTTCTGCTGACAGGGCGAGATAAAGCGCTTGTAATCGATACCGGTATGAACGGACTGGATATTCATGCATTGGTGGCAACGCATACCAGCTTGCCGCACCAGCTTCTGAACACACATGCCGACAGGGATCACATAGCATCGAATTCGCAGTTTGACGCACTCTACATGCACCCATCCGAAGCAGCATTCTATCGCAATTCGCAGAACGGAACCGGAACCCTCATGCCTGTGTTTGACGGCGACGTAATTGATCTTGGCGGAAGAGAGCTGGAGATCATCCACCTGCCGGGGCATACACCGGGCAGTATCACAGTGCTTGACAGGCAGAACCGCTGTCTGATCGGCGGCGATCCAATACAGGAAGATGGCGAGATCTTCATGTTCGGTCCCCAAAGAGATATGGATGCGTACATCGCAAGTCTTGAACGGCTGTCTCGACGGGATGATTTTGACTGGATATACCCCTCTCACGCGAAAGAAAAAGTCAGCCGCGACGTAATTCCCCTGCTGATTGACGGTGCAAAACGGATTCTTGCAGGTGAGATTGAAGGAAAGACAGCGAAACGGTTCGGGAGGACCTTCTGCGTCTTCGATGTCGGCGTCGCACGATTTTTGTATGAGCCGAAGTATGACTGACATGGAACTGAAAATCAAACGCTTCAACGAGCTGACAGTCGACGAGCTCTATCAGATACTCCAGCTGCGCGTTTCTGTCTTTGTGGTGGAACAGCAATGTGCCTATCCGGAGATTGACGATCTCGATCAGGATGCCATTCATGTGTGGCTTGAAGATGAAGATGGAATAGAAGCGTATCTGCGCATGCTCGATAAAGGCGTTGAAAACGAACACTGTGCCATCGGTCGCGTGATCGCCGTAAAACGGCGCTGCGGACTGGGCAGCAGAATAATGCGGGAAGGTATCAGAGTGGCAGTGGATCAGTTCGGCGCGAATGTCATTTATCTGGAAGCGCAGACGTATGCGCGTGAGTTTTATGAGCAGCTGGGATTCAAGCAGATATCCGACGAGTTTGTACTGGACGGCATCCCGCATGTCAAGATGATTTTGGAAATATCTCGGGAATAAAAACAACAAAATAAGGAGTAGCGGCAACCTCGATGCGGCGCTGATTTGTCAAGTCCTTTCTGAAAAAACGACTGAACAGAAGAAAAAAACGACTGAAACGGTGTGTGGCTGATGCAGCTGCGCAAATGGAGGCGCTACGCTGAATGTGGTCTGTGTGGAGTAGACTGATCTGATGGCTGCGCAGGAGACGACAGAAGTTGCAAATCCGCTTTAATATGACAAGCAGTGGAATAAAAAAAGACTGACGGAGGTAAAACAAAATGAGCAAACAATTAGTCACGTATTTTTCGGCAAGCGGAGTAACAGCGAAGGTGGCAGAAAAACTGGCTGCCGTGACCGAAGCCGATTTGTTTGAAATTAAACCTGTGGAACCATATACGGAGAAGGATCTGAAATGGACAAATCCGCTGGCCCGCTGCAACAAAGAGAAGATCGGCAAAAAGGACATACCGATCAGCGGCAAAATCGAAAACATGGAGGATTATGACGTGGTATTCGTGGGCTTCCCCATCTGGTATTACAGTGCCCCGAATATCATCGTTACGTTTCTGAAGTCCTACGATTTCAGCGAAAAGAGGATCGCGCTTTTCGCCACCTCCGGCGGCAGTGATATCGGCAAAACGGCGAATAAAATCAAACCGCTGATTCCCGGCGGGCTGAATATTGTGGCGGCGAAGCTGTTTCAGCCGGGCGACAGCGAAGACGCGCTGCGCAAGTGGGCGGAGAGCATTCTGTGACGATGGTTGCCGGGCAGGACATGGCGGCGCTGGAATGGCGGCCGGGGAACAACGCGGCTTTGGTTGCCACTGGGAGCCGACGTGGCACCGGGGATGTCCACTGGTGGGCTGGCGTGACGCTGCGCTGGTTGTCGCTGGGAGCCGGCGCTACGCTGAGACGACGCGGCGCTGGTTTCATACCCGTTTGTTGAGATCGCGGGCAATACGCTGCGACGGCGGGGTATGCTCTGCGTTGGTGGCCAAGTGCATTTCGAGTGGCGCTGAATTGTCGTAAGTGCCCAGTATTATGCCATACAGAGCTTACTCTCCGTTAGCAGCACTACGGTAACCACCACACACAATGCGATCCACTTCGGTTACTACATAGTAAATAAGCACACACAATTATCGAAAACCTACGTTGGTTTGTGTTCTGATTGACGGTTGTGCTTGTTTGTGAACAATTAGAGTACCAGTTGTCATTGTATTCTTCGCTTGAAGCGACTCCATGCATGATTGACTGCCCAAGTTGTTGTTGGGGGTACATATATATCTTAAGAAGAAC
>CADAMO010000226.1 GCA_902788995.1 Oscillospiraceae bacterium | reverse complement strand
TCCACGTAGGGGATGGCGATGAAGGGGCAGCCGATGGCCTTGTAGGTGGCGATGACCTTGTCCATATCCTCCAGCATCTCCGCCAGCGGCACGTGGGCGGAAACCGCCTTCAGACCATTCTTTTCCAGAATGGCTTTGATCTCTTCCGCGCCTTTGCCGAACAGACCGGCGAACTCAACGCCCTCATAGCCCATTTCGGCCACCTTGGCCAGCGTGCCTTCAAAATCCGCCTCCATGGCGTTTCTGACAGAATATAACTGCAATCCGATGGGTAACATCTCAAAAACCTCCGTATTATTGTGGTTACGTTCATTCTATCACAAAGCGCCGCGCATTACAAGCACAATAAAGTTTAAATTCTGTTGCTTGCAATAGGCGGCCTTGCCGTGTATAATGAAGAAAAACTGCCGACAGAGGGAGAAAACGATGAAACGCTATCTGATCATCAACGCCGACGACTTCGGCCTGTGTCATTCCGCCAACGAAGCGGTAATGGAGCTGTTTGAGGGCGGTTATATCCGTTCCTCCACCATCATGACGTCCTGCCCCGGCGCGGAGGAGGCCGTGGCCTTTGCCGCAGCGCACCCGGAATACGCCATCGGCGTGCACCTGACCCACACCAACGAGTGGGAGGAGCGGTTCCCCTGGGGGCCGCTGACGGACGGCGCCAGCCTGAAAACGCCGGAGGGCCGCATGTGGCCGGAAAGCGACGACTTTGAAGCCCACTGCGACTATGACGAGGCCATTGCGGAGGCAAAAGCGCAGATCGAATACTGTGAAAACCGGGGCATGAAGCCCAGCCACGTGGACAGCCACATGGGGGCCCTTTACGGGCTCAACGGCAAGCTTTTGATGCTGCCCAAGACGTTGGCGCTGTGCGGCAAAAAGGGCTATCCCTTCCGCATGTTCTCCAAGCCCCTAGCCAGCCAGTGCCCGGAGGAAGCGCCCCTGTGGCTCTTCAAGGCGGCCTGCCGGTTTTCCGGCTTTTTCGGCAAGCTCAACCACGTGCCCATGCCGGATTACCTGATCTTCCCGGAGCAGATCGCCACCGGAAAGACTTATGAAGAATTCAAATACAACTTTATCGAGTACCTGATCCGGATCCCGGAGGGGATCTGCGAGACCTACATCCACCCCGCCATGCCGACGGAGGAGATGAAATCCATCACCGGCACCTGGCAGCGCCGGTACTGGGAGTATCTTGTCATGAAGGATCCGGAGACCCACGCGGCCTTCAAAACCCACGGGATACACCTCATCAGCTACCGGGATCTGGTCGCGCTGCGGAAATAACCGAAAGGGGCCGCGCCGACTGCTGCTTCCCCACCGCGATCTGCTGACCCTGCGCGGACAGGCCGACGCCGACCGCGGGAGCCTCTGCGGAAGGGCGTTCATCACCCTTTTGTCTGACGGCGCAATGCGCCGTGCTGCGACCGTTGCTTACGCAAAAAAAGGATTCCCAAACGTCCGGGAATCCTTTTTCGTTACGGTGATGACGCAGGAAGGGGTTGCTCACGCGACGGCGTAGCGAATAACGAAAGCCTTCTCCCCTTCCGGCTGGGTGATGCCATAATCCCCGCGCATGAGGGCCGCGCCGGTGAGGGTGACGGGTTCTTCCGGCGCGTCGAGGCTCCACACGGTATAGACCGCGTCCGGGGTCAGGCCGCTGAAGGTCAGGGCCGTCTCCCCGGTCTTTGCCTTGGCGTGATGATAGAACAGCAGGCAGCCGCTGTCGCTGTCGCCGTACTGCATGGCGGTGACGGCGGTTTCATCCGTGCCGCCGCAGACCAGCGGGAAAAACTGCTTCTGCTGGTCCGCCCGCTCCTGCGCGTAGGCGGTGAGCACCTCCATGGGGGTGGCCATGGGCACCTGCAAAATGGGCATGATGCTGGTGCGCAGGCCGTATTCGGAATCAAAATTGATAAAGGTGCCGGAGACTGGCAGCCAGAAGGACAGGCCGTAGGTGTGGGCCTGCGTCGCCATCAGCAGGTCCGGGCGGGTCTGGTCGCAGTTGTAGTCGCTGCGCCACATGGGCACGCTGCGGCGGGTCATTTCCAGGTCCAGCCGCATGCCGCCGCTGGCGCAGTTGTCCATCACCATGCAGGGATGCTCCGCGAGGATGGTATCAAGATAGGTATAGAGATTGGTGATATAGTGGTTTTCGGCAATGCCCCTGCGGCCGCCGTAATAGTGGCGGTCCGCCCACGCCCAGTATTCGGCGGGGGAAAAGTTAAAATCCTGCCGGTAGACGGTGACGCCGTTTTCCGTGAGGGAGTCGGAGATATACCGGGTCAGGAAATCCCGTGCCTCGGGCTCCGCCAGATTCCACATCACCCGCTCGTTATCGCCGTCCTTGGGGGCGAGGTCCACCAGCCAGCGGTCGTGCCGGCTGCCCACGCTGTAAAGATAGCTCTTGGCGGTCAGCCGTTCCGGCTCGTACCACAGCACCAGCCCCGTGTCGTCGTGGGCCTTGCCGTAATCGCTGATGGCCTTGATGCCGCCGGGGAAGCGCTCCTCCGAGGTCATCCAGTTGCCGACGCCGTCCGCCCAGTCGTCGGTGCAGCCGGAGTACCAGCCCGCGTCCATCCAGAAGTTATCCACCGCGGAGAGCTTATCCCCGGCGACGTTCTCCAGATCGTAAAAGATCTCCGCCGCCGTGCGGGTGTTGCTGACGAAGAGGATATCCATATTGGTCTGCACCCGCGGCGCGTTTGCGGGATAGACGCAGGTCTTGACCCAGTCGCGGAACAAATTGAAGCCCTTGACGGGGTTGGACCCGCCGTAAAAGCCGAGGGACACCAGCGGGGAGCGCACGGCTTCCGCCGGTTCCAAATAGGCGGCAAACTCCTTCTGACGGATCTCCGCATGGGTCTTGCCGCCCCACAGGCGCTGGAAGGAGGCCGCCCACAGGCCGGTCCAGCCCGCCGCCAGCACCGCGCCGCCGTTCTGACCGCAGAGGTTGAAATAGGGCAGGTATTCGCCGGTGGAACGGCCGTCCTCACAGGCGATGCGCAGGGGCGCAAAGAGCTGACGGGCCTTCATCATGGCGAAGTCCGCCGGGTCGTCATGGCTGCCCCGGCTGGCGTAGAGGTCCGCCCCTGCCACCGGGAGATCCGCCCGGATGGCGCAGAAATCGGAGATGACGGCGGAGTTTTTGCCGCCGTCGTTGCGGAGGGTCACCGTCCACTCGCAGGCGGCGTTCGCCTCGTACCAGGTGGCCTCCACTTCGGCGGAAAGACCCTCTTTTTCGTTGGTCAGGGTGACGACGGCAGTTCTGCCGCCCCGGCGGACCGCGCCTTCCGCACTCTCTTCACCGGCGGAAAACGCCCAGTCCTTCAGGCTGCACCCAAGGCGCACGCCGTCCACGGCAAAGTCGTAGGCAGGGGCGACGCCGTTGGCCCCGGCGTAAAGGATATTGGTTTCATACCAGTCACGGGTCTTGGCCCGTTCGGCTTCGGTGACGGTCAGCTCCTGCGCCGTCAGCGGCGAAAAGCCCACGTTATCCGTAAAACGGCTGTACCGCCCCGCGTCGCCGAAGAGCGCTCCGCTGGAAAACAGCGTCAGCAGCGACATCATCAGCGCAAAAAACTTCTGGATCAGCAGCATCATTTGGCTTCCCCTCCCGGAATCAGAAAAAATCGTATCCGAAACAAGTATAATGGCGACGGCGTGAATTGTCAAGGACGGGGCCAAAAAGGGTTTATCACGGATTTTTGTGAGTTAATTCCCAAAGTAAATTCCACAGTGGAAGTTAGATGTGGAATTTAGTGCGGGAAACCATTGGTGGTAGAATTTAGTCTGGGAAAGGAGGAACCC
>CADAMO010000225.1 GCA_902788995.1 Oscillospiraceae bacterium | reverse complement strand
CGAAGACGCGACGCCGGAGGTTATGCTTTTGTATCTTTCCGTTGCCGCCAACATGATTTTGCAGCGGCTTTATCCGCATGGGATCCCGCCCATGACCATACTGCCGTCACAGTACGACATGATGCAGTGTGAGCTTGCGGCGCGTCAGTTCCTTCGCAGAGGCGGACAGGGCGAGACTGCCCACAGCGAAAACGGGATCAGCCGAACCTACGGAAGCGCCGACGACAGCGATATCCTGAACCGGATCGTGCCTTACGTCAATATGCCGTAAAAGGTCGAGAACGTGTATGGCAAAGAAAACGGTTATCCACGTTCCGCTGTCGGAACAGGGAATTGACGCAGCGATCAGGGAGATAAAGGCCTATAAACGGAAGCTTTACGGCGGGATGCAGCGACTGATCACTGCCATGTGCAAGGATGGCGAGGCATACGCCATTGCCCATGTGACGCACATAGACACCGGCGAGACGGTGGGCAGCATTCACGGCTACCGGAAGGGCAACAGCGGCGTGATCGTCGCGGGTGGTCAGGCGATATGGCTTGAGTTTGGAACCGGCGTTTATTACAACGGCAACCCGAACGGGTCCCCGAACCCATACGGTAAAGAGCTTGGTTTCAAAATCGGCGAGTACGGGAAGCAGCACGGCCTTGATCAGGGATGGTTTTATCCGACAGACGATCCCCGCTATGAGATCGTTCGGCACACGCAGAACGGCGACGTGCATACCGGTTACGGGTACACGCACGGCATCGAGGCCGATATGTTTATGTTCAAAACGGTCAAGGAACTGCAACGGCAGTTTCCTGAGCTGGCGAAAAAGACGTTCGGGAAATAGGCAATGGCGAAAGCGTTGCGAATCAAAAAACGGCGTGAGACACCGTGCTACGGGAAGGAAGGGAAAAACGTGGTCGATATTGAAAATTACGTTATCAATCAGGTGACGGACGACGTGGCGCTTTCTTTCCCGGAGGCGGAGGTGCTGGGCGAATACGTGGAGAAGCCGGAGCGCTTTCCCTGCGCCTGTATCTCGCTTGACGACAGCGCGGTTTATGAGCGGTCGCTTGACGGGAGCCTTTTTCCGCATCACCTGACGGATTATTTTACCGTGAACGTTTTCAGCAACAAGGCCGGGACGAAGAAAAGCGAGGCAAAGGCGTTGATGGCTTTGATTGATGAAAGCCTTTGCCGGATGAACATGGTGCGGACCATGTGCAGCCCGACGCCGAACATCGACCGGTCTATTTACCGCATCACGGCCCGCTACCGGGTCGTACACGACGAGGGCCGGGACGTGGACGGCGTGACGGTCGTACACCTTTACAGGGAGTGATTTTTTATGATTTGCCCGTATTGCGGCAAGGAAAATACGGACGCGGCAGTCTGCGGCTATTGCAAGGCGGCGCTGCCGAAGCCCGATAAGAAAGAAAAAACAAACAAAAGCAAAGGAGAGAATAAAGATGGCGTTTGATATGATTTCGGCCGGTATGGCCGTCAAGTATTGCGTTGAGGCGACTGCGGGGACCCGGCCCACTTCCGGCTATACGGTGATTCCCGGCGTCAAATCCATTCCGGAGTTCGGCGGCGAGCCTAACACCGTGCAGACCACGACCCTGGCGGCAGAAAAGTTCCACACTTACACGATGGGCCTTCAGGATCCGGGCGGCAGCATCGGACTGACGGTCAACGACCGCACCGACTTCCGCACGGCGTGGACTGCCCTCATGACGGCCTTTGAAGGCCTGACCGGCAACAAGCAGGTGTGGTTTGAGTTTGCCTATCCCCCCGCCAGCGGTCTGGAAAGCTTTTACTTTACCGGTATTCCTTCGGACCTTTCCTTCGGCGGCGCGGAGGTGGACGAGGTGCTGGAGAACACCGCGTACATCGTACCCACCGGAGAACCGGTATGGGCGGCGGCCAGCGCCTGATCGTCGGCAAAACAATAAGCGTGGAATGACCTTCTTTTGAGGCGGCCACGCCAACAGAAGGGTGTGAGTATATGAGGTGTTTATCGCGGAACAAACAGACGATTTATTACGCGCTGTATATCGGCGAGACCGAGACGCGGGACGCAGACGGTTATCTGACAGGCGAACGGCCCGCCGAGTATTCGGAGCCGGTGGCGGTGCGGATGAATGTTTCCGCCGCGAGAGGCAGCGCGGAGCTGGATCAGTTCGGCGCGGGCACGGACTATACCCACACCCTCGTTTCATGTGATATGGATTGTCCGATCAACGAAAACAGTATTCTGTGGATCGGACGGACGCCTGAGAACGGAACACCGCACAATTTCGTGGTGTCACGTGTGGCGAAGAGTTTAAACAGCGTCACCTACGCCGTGCGGGAGGTTTCCGTCGGGCGGTAGGCAACAAAAAGCCTACATTATCGGGCGGGCGAGGACGCCGCCTGAAATCTTAAAAAGAAGAAAGAGAGAAAATAACAATGGAAAAAGTCAAGCCGATCATTCTGAAGGATAACGAAAAAAACACCGAGTACACGCTGGAATTTTCCCGCGATACGGTCCGCTTTGCGGAGGCCCGGGGCTTTATCCCGGACGAAATCGACAAATACCCCATGACAAAAATCTATGAATTTTTCTGGCTGGCGTTTCGGATGCATCACCACAACATGGCAAAGGCCAACACGGACAAGATCATCGACGATTGGGGAGGCATTCAGAATATCCCGGAAGGCCTGCTGGAACGGCTGGGCCAGCTTTACGCGGCTCCCTTCGGGACGCTGACCGAAGACGAAACCGATGAAGAAAAAGAGGAACGCGAAAAAAACAGGAAGGTGACGGTGCTGCTGTAAGCGCGGAACCGTCACGGAAAACCTTTACAGAAATTTTTTACGACGCCTTTCCGTCTTATCTCGCAATGGGGATGAGTGCGGACGAATACTGGTACGGCGACCCGTACCTGGCGGTGGGCTACCGCAGGGCGGACGAGTTGCGAAGGCGTCGGCAGAATGAAAGCCTGTGGTTACAGGGGCTTTACATCTACGACGCCTTTTCCGTTACCATGGCGAACGCCTTCAAAAAGAAGGGGGCAAAGGCGGTTTCTTACCCCGAAAAGCCCTATGACGTGGCGAAGAAAACGAAGGAAGAAAAGGAAGCTGCCGCAAAGGCGGAGCAGCTCAAAATCAAAAAGCATTTTGAGAAGATGCGCAAGGACTGGATCAGACGGAACGGAGAGCAGAAGAAATGAACGAAGAAGTCAAACAGCGGTATTTGCTGAAGCTGGACGAAATCAATCTGCTTTCCGTGACGCTGGCCGTCGCCGCCATGGAAAGAGAAGGAACCGAACAGGCGGCAAAAGAGGCGTTTTTTGACGCCTTATTTGATATGTACGTGGAAGGCTGGGCCGCCGCCGCGTATCTCATGGGAGAAGAGAGCGGCGGCGTTACGGACGCAACCGTCGCCGGTCTGCGGTCGGCGCTTACCGGTCGGCGCGGCGAAGAGACGCGGCGGGAAGTGACCGGCAAGAAATATGACGGGGAGAGCATCGGAGAGAAGTTTTCCGACTATTTCCGCACTGGAGACGGGGAACGGATCAAGGCGCTGGTGGACAGCGAGGCGCACCGGTGTTATTCGCTTGGGGCGTTTCAGGCAGCCGCAGAAAACGGCAAGAGCGTGACGTGGCGCACACTGGCGGACGATAAGGTGCGGGAAACGCACGTTTATCTTGACGGCGTGACGGTGCGGGCCGGGGAGTATTTTTACACCATTGACGGAGACAGGGCGCGGTTTCCGGGGGATTTTACGCTGGCGCAGAACAACGCGAATTGCCGGTGTTATATAGAGATAGCGAACTAATCAAGAGGAGGGA
>CADAMO010000224.1 GCA_902788995.1 Oscillospiraceae bacterium | reverse complement strand
GCTGGTCTTCGTGTCGCCTGTCAGGAACGTCTGCCCCTTCGCCGGTGTACCGGCCAGCCAGAATTTCATGGAAGCCTTCGTCGGGTCGATGTTCAGCCCCATCTCGATTTTCTGGTTCTCCGCGTACTGGCAGATCATGGAGTTACCGGCCTGGAACATGGCGTTGTGGGCGTAGAGCTTGATGCCGAGGTTGTCGGCGAAGCACTCCGCGATCTGCGTGTCGTAATCGGTGACGTTGGTGACCTTGAAGATCATCGAAATGTGTTTGCCGGTGCCGGTGGATCCGCTCTCGCCGTTGGTGTTGTCCCTCGTCAGGAACAGCGAGCGGTCGAACGTGATGCTGTCGCCGCGCCGGATCACGAACGCGGTCACGCCGTCGGCGTCCGTCTGAAAGCCGCCGTTCACCCAGTCGAAGTCCTCCGAGAACGTGAACGGATGCCCCGCCGCATAGCCGAAGCTCGTCCGGTCGTTGTCGGCGTTGTTGTGGCCGTTGGGGTCTACGTCCATCAGCAGATTGGCCGTCACGGGGACGATGTTGTGGGGCAGCTCCGTGGCCGTGAACGTGATGTCCTTGTAGACCTGTCCGACCTGCAGCCGCAGCGTGCTCGTTCCGGCGACCGTGGGCCGGTAATCCCAATACTGGATCTCGCCGCTGGGCACCGTTACGGTGCCTACCGTGTTCCCGCCGATCTTCCGCGTCACGGTGACGTTGCCACCTGCGGGCTTGACCACCATCCACGGGATGGAAGTGGTGGAATACCGCTGCGCGGAATAAGAGCTCTGGCCAACAGCGATAACCACGGTGGAGGTGCCGCTCTGCGTCCAGATGCCGGTGTGATGCAGCACGTTCGTGCTGGTAGGCGTCCCGCCGCCGAAGGAAACGTCCATCCACGCGGCGATCTCGTGCGAGCCGTGAGACTGCGCGGGGATCGTCACGCTCTCCGATTCCGCAGGTCCGGTCTTCGTCCAGTAGACGTTGCCGTCGATGCTGACCTTCAGCGTCTTTACGATGCCAGCGCCGGTCGCGCCGGTGGAATTCAGCCGGAACGTCAGCGTGTTCGTGATGTAGTTGGTGATGGCAGGCAGCGCCCACGAAACGGAATACACCGTGCTGGTGATCTGCCACGTAAACTCCTTGAACAGCCCGTATTCGTCTGTGATCCGGATGCGCACATTGTTGACGCCGCTGTCCAGATACGGCGAGATATCGAAGCACTGCGCACCCTGCGCGATGTTTTCCTGTCGCATCACCTGTACGCTGTTGACGAACCACAGCACGCTTTCAGCGGGGCCGGTGACCGAACCTTCCGCGTCTTTACTGCTCCACGTATAGGTCAGGTTGACTTCGTTCCCGGCGATGGCGGTGATCTTCTTGCCGCCGGAAGTGTTGCGGAACGTGATGACGCCGGTGCCGGTCTCCCCGCCTCCCCCGGCCGGGATCTCGATGGGCGTAAAACCTTCGATGTCCACGTCCTCGCCGGTGACGGGATCCTGCTTGGTCAGATGCAGGAAGTATTTTTCGGTCTCCTCGTCGTAGGCCACATAGCCGCCGTCGAAGGAAAGCCCGCCGGAACCGCCGCCGGAGATCTCGATCCCTTCACTCAGCGGATTACCCGACCGGTCCATCAGATACAGCTCGTGCGTCGACTCGTCGTAAAACAGGTCGCACCCGAAGGCCGCCAGCGCACCGTCCAGATCGGTGATGTTTGCCATGGTGTGGTTGTGCGCCGCGAATCCGGAGAGGCTTTTCAGCGCGTTCAGCAGCCCGGAAAGCCCGGCCCGTTCAACGACCTCTACCTCAGATCCTTCGACGGTCTCTTCCTGCGTGAGAATCAATTTCGCGTCGGATTTCACGCTGCCGGCGGTGTTCAGTTCTGTTACTTTTTTCGGCATTGCAACTTAACCTCCCATTTAATCGGAATACCAATTCCCCCAATTGCCTGTACCAGTGATGTACCATCGGATATATATTTTTGGTATTGTTCCAGCGCTAAGGGCAATCTGATTTGTATAACCTGCCGTAGGTTCAAAGACCAACACAAGATAGGTATCCTGTGAAGATTCTGGATTTGGATCATGGGCGCCGGAATTTGCAAACATGAAATAAATCCCCGGGGTTCTAAGATCGTTCCAGTCGCCATAGTATACAAATTTTGTGTTCTTTGCTTTATTCAAAACATTTTCGAGCAATGAAGTACCGGCTTCAGCGGCTGAACTTTTTCCTGTTCCACCGCGAGAAACCGGCAATGTTCCGCTCGAAATATCGCTCGTAGAATGGGTGTGTGATTTTGCAGCAGCGTTAAGCTGCGTCAAAGTCACATTGTGTGGATTGCTCTTATTTGACAAATGCGAGATTAGCGATGAAACAGCTTTTGAAATTTTACCGAATGACGTTGACATCTTTTCGCCGGAAGCGAGCGCAGCCAGTGTACCGGCGACTGTATAAGTCGGCGTTTGATTGTTGGTCGTTACGTTCGGCACGTTACCGAGGCCGACCTGTGCCTTTGTAACTTCGTGCGGATTGCTGACATTTGCGACATGCGCATCAAAGCTCGCCTTCGATGCATATAAAGTACCGGCAGAAATGATGGCAGATACATGCTCTGCTTCACCGATGGCGACGATAACCGTGATATCATGTTCCGCAGACACATCGCTTTCGTTGGCCTTCATGATTCCCGCGTTATCACCGTCGTTTGCATAGCAATACAGTTTTTCTATGTCATCTTCTCCCTTGCAGAACACCCCAAGCTCACGCAGCTTAAAATCGCTCTCCACATCAGTACTGTCAAAGTGCCCGTTAATTTTCAGAAATCCCGCATTTGACGCGTCAACAGAGGTTATGCTGAAGCTGACAACTGGGTTGATCAAATCAGTAAGATCTTTGCCGGATGAACCTGACGGAAGGGTCCCATTCCCAATTTTGAAACGGGTGAATACAATAGCTTCGCCGCTGGCAGCGCGGATAAAAAGATCCTGTCCGGCTGTTGTGAGTGATGGTGCTTTTCCAATCATTCTGTTTCCTCCTTAAAACTCCATCAATAGTTCTCCGTTTTCATCAGTCAAAAGAACATCGTTTTCATCTGTCAGGACGTTGAGTAGCGACATATCAAGTCCTTCCACCTGATAGATAGCCAATAGTCCATACTGAATCGCGCAGCCGTAAAAAACATGTCGCGTTCTGCTCGTGGAAAAATTGATCTTCTCCAGCACAGATCGCACGTTTGTATAGAACCGCGCCCGGTACAGGATCCGCTGGATCACCTCATGGGTACCGAATTCCTCGCCGAGGTCGATATCCAGCTTGTAGTGATACGGCAGACCGCCGTACTCAGGCCACTCCGTCACCTGCGCGGTGGAATACATATCCGTCAGCGCCCGTCTGACAGCGCCGATCGTTCCAAGCGTCCGGTGTACGGTAAAAGTGGATTTGAACGTCTCGCGTTTCTTTTCCAGATCCGCGTCTGCGTCCCACCAGTCGATCTTGAAGTCCGTCGCAAGGATATCCAGCATTGCGTCATCCAACTCGTCGATCCGTGCGAATATCGCCAGCAGATCGTGATCGTCGCTCAGGGATTGCAGCTCTTCGGCGACGATGGAGGCGATTATGGCGATCCGTTCCGTCTTTGACAATTTCACCGCTTCATACGCCAGTGAGGCCATCCCGGCAAAAGTGATCCTTTCCGTATTGCTTGCGGTCCTGCTTCTTTCGGCCTACGAATTTGCCGTTTACCGCCTGGTATCCCATCGGGCATTTTATAACAAAGCCTTCAACATCTCCATCACCGTGATCCCGATGTTCATCGCGACGGTGGGGCAGCGCTCGTCCG
>CADAMO010000223.1 GCA_902788995.1 Oscillospiraceae bacterium | reverse complement strand
CATCTGCGCGGGAATGGCCAGCTCGATATCAATAACGCCCTTCACCTGCTCATAATTGAGCTTCTGGAAGCTTTCCTTGGGGAAGGGGAACAGGGTGATGGGCCGGATCAAGCCAACCTTATGGCCCTCATCCCGCAGGCGCAGAATGGCTTCCTTGGCGACTCTGGCGGAGATACCGTACGCGACGGCCACGTATTCCGCGTCCTCCAGCATGAATTCCTCCACCTGAACGTCGTTTTTCTGCCATCTTTCGATCATGGCCTTGTGGGATTTGTTCTTGACCTCCAGCAGGGCCTCGGGGAAATAGGGCAGCAGCAGACGGGCGGAACGCTTTTCACCCTCCACCCGGTTCAGGTCCCAGGCGTGGGTGCCCTTGCGATCGGGTTCCTTCATCTCTGGGAATTCCACCTGCTCCATGATGGAGCCGAGACAGCCGTCCATCAGGATCATGACCGGGTTGCGGTCGCGCTCGGCGTATTCCCAGGCGTTATAGGTCACGTCGACCGCCTCCTGGAGCGTGGCAGGGGCGAAGACCATGACCCGGAAGCCGCCGTGGCCGAGGGCCTTGGTGGCCTGCAGATAGTCCTGCTGCGCCGGCTGGATGGAGCCGAGGCCCGGTCCGCCTCTGCTGATGTTCACAATGACGGCTGGCAGCTGCGTGCCCGCCAGGTATGAGATGCCCTCCGCCTTCAGGCTGATGCCGGGGCCGGAGGAGCTGGTCATCGCCCGGCAGCCGGACGCCGCCGCGCCGTAGACCATGTTGACGGAAGCGACTTCGCTTTCGCCCTGTACGAACACGCCGCCTACCTCCGGCAGACGCCAGGAAAGGTACTCGGGGATCTCGTTCTGAGGCGTGATGGGGTAACCGGCAAAGAAACGGCAGCCCGCCCTGACGGCGGCCTCCGCTATGGCTTCGTTCCCCTTCATCAGAATCTTCGCCATGTCAGTTTGCCTCCTTCTTGATTTCAATGGCCCCTTCGGGGCAGATGGTCGCGCACATGCCGCAGGAGATACATTTTTCCGCGTCAGTCAACGACGGAAAGAAATGCCCGTGCCTGTTCCGCTCTTTTCCCATCTCCAGAATGGTCTTCGGGCAGAACTTCACGCAGTAGGAACAACCCTTACACAGGTCGATGTTGATTGTCAGCATTTGTTTGCCTCCGCTTGTTTTCGGTCGAACCGAATATTATCTACATGATAACACTTTTTTCATGATTGTTCAAGCGGAATTGTGTAAAATAATTGTGATCGTCACTGGATATTGTTTCTGATTCTGTCTTTTAAACATCAGGCGGGCGGATCGGTGTTGAATCGCAGTATGTAATGAACAAATGTTTGCTTTTCTTGCGTCAGAGCATTGCATTGCGGTTTCAGGTATGGTATAATGTCAGTATCAAATGAAGGAGGCGGCGTTGATGACAGACAGGATCATTTTTCACTGCGACTGCAACAGTTTTTTTGCCTCCTGCGAAGAGCTTCTCTATCCCGAACTGAAAAAAGTGCCCATGGCGGTGACCGGCGATCCTGAAAACCGCCACGGCATCATCCTTGCCAAAAACCAATTGGCAAAGCAATATCATATTCAGACGGCCGAAACCATCTGGCAGGCGAAGCGCAAATGCCCTGAGCTGGTCTGCGTACTGTCCCATCACGGCTATTATCATGAGATCTCCAGGAAGATCAATCAGATCTATCTCGATTTCACCGATCTGAACGAGCCAGCCAGCATCGACGAATCCTATCTGGACGTGACCAACACGCTGCACCTGTTCGGTAAGTCCCCCCGGGAACTGGCGGACTGTATCCGGGCCCGCGTCAGGGAGGAGATCGGGGTGACCATCTCCGTCGGCGTCAGCTTCTGCAAGACCGTCGCCAAGTTCGGCAGCGATTATAAAAAGCCGGACGCCACCACCGTCATCATGCGGGGGGATCTTCCCGTGATTTTCTGGCGCGCCCCTGTGTCCGATATGCTGATGGCCGGGAAGAAGACGACGGAAAGGCTGTCGTCCCTCGGCGTGCGCACCATCGGCGATCTGGCGAAGGCGGATCCCGCCATGCTGACGCGTCAGATGGGCAAGTCGGGCGAACTGCTATGGCGCTGGGCCAACGGAATGGACGACGAGCCGGTCCACCCCTATTATGAGACCCGCGAGGCCAAATCCGTCGGCAATTCCATGACCTTCCGCCGGGACCTTAAAGGCGAAGAGGAGCTGCGGGCAGGCCTGTCCGCGCTGGCGGATTCCGTCGCCGGGCGGCTGCGGGCGGACGGCAAAAAGTGTACGGTGATACAGGTGGGCGTCAAGGACCCGTCCCTGAAGACCGTTCAGAAACAGCGTACCCTGACCCACGCCACCGACCTGCAGAAGGAGATCACCGAGGTGGCCTTTGAACTGCTGAAATCCTGCTGGAACCCCTCTTCCCCAGTACGGCTTCTTTCCGTCACCGGCTCGGGCCTTGTGGGGGCGGATGAGGACTTCGTTCAGATGGACCTGTTTTCTTCCGGCTTGCAGACCTCTGAAAAGCAGGAGAAGATCGAAGATACCATCGACGCGATCCGTCAGCGATACGGCAAAGGCGTGATCCGGTTCGGTCATTTTCACGATGAGGAAACCGGCATCAGCTGAGGGGCCGACGCATAAAACACGATTCGCCGCATATACATTACTGAAACGAGCGGAAGGGCGGTAACGTATGCGGCGAAGCAAACGAACGAATCATAAGGACGACATGTTTTTGCGCCTCACCCTGGTGCAGCTGACGGCGGCGGTCCTTATTTTTTTATTGCTGTTTCTGTTGATCCGCAAGGACGAGGGGATGCTGATCCGGATCACAGAGGAATTCCGTGCGCTGACGGAAGAGGACTGGGACCTGACGGCCGTCCTGCAAGGGGAGGCGCGTTCCGTTTTTTCGCAGGACAGGGGAGAGGGCTTCGGCGTTGTTGCGCCGGGCGGTGAGAGCAGCGCGGCCCCTTCGGACGAGAACCCTGCGGTGATCCTGACGGCCGCCTCTGCCGGGTCCGGTAAGGCCTCCTCTTCCTCTCTGACGGAAAGCTTTTACGGCGATAACGCCCCGGTGTTGCCGGTGAGCGGCCCTGTCACCTCCGATTACGGGGAACGGATCCATCCGATCACCGGGGAGGAAAGCTTTCATTCCGGCCGTGATATCGGCGCGGACGAAGGCGTGGGGATCTCTGCCGTCTACGACGGCGTGGTGATTGGCGTGGGCGTTGGCGAGCTCAGCGGCAACTACGTGAAGATCGACCATGGCGACGGGCTTGTGGCGCTGTACTGCCATTGCTCCAGGGTGTTTGTGGAGGAAGGCGACGCGGTGAGAAAAGGAGACGTGATCGCGGCGGTAGGCCATACGGGCGCTGCGACGGGGCCGCATCTGCATTTTGAAATCCGCCTGAACGGGGAACTGACGGACCCTGCCCGGGTGCTGGACGGTGCGGTCTGTGTCCGTTAAACTCTTCGGCGTCAGGATCCATATCGGCGTTTTTGCGGCTGCCGCCATCGCATGCCTGATCAATTACGGACAGCCGACTGTTTACGGGATCGGTTTCGCGTCTGTCGTGCTGCACGAAGCGACCCATCTGCTGCTGATGCGCGTCTTCGGCTGCAGCCGCCCTTCGGTTGAGATCTTGCCCGGGGGCGTGAAGATCCGCGACGGCGACTTTGTCCGCCTCGGTTATTTCCCGACGGCGGTCTGTCTGTTGGGGGCGCCTGTTGTCAACCTGCTGGCGGCGGGCGTATTCTTTTTATGCGGTCAAACCATGGAAACGGGCGATTGGTTCCGGCAGGCGGCGGCTGTCAACCTCGCTCTCGGCGCCGTCAATCTGCTGC
>CADAMO010000222.1 GCA_902788995.1 Oscillospiraceae bacterium | reverse complement strand
TAACGCCGGACCCCGCGAAGCATTATATCGTGACAGACGCCTGCATCCGGTGCGGCGTTTGTGAAAGAGTTTGCCCGGCGGACAACGTGAAGGTTACGGATACGGTCACGTTCGGCAGCCGCTGCGAGGTCTGTTACGCCTGCGTCCACAATTGCCCGCAGGGTGCGATCCATCTGAAAAATGAAAAAAGCGCCGTCCGTTTCCGGAATGAAAACGTTTCGCTCAACGAGATATCCGATTCAAACGGCAGGTCGTACCAAACCTGAAGGTTCAGATATATTTCAACGCGCACGGCATCCGTAATCGGCACGCAGACAGCAGATCGTTTGCCCACGAAGAAGATACTGCTCCACCAATTAAAACGTGAATCATTTATGCACCGGATTAACGTCGGAAGACAAGGAAGAAACCGCAAGGCAGGCTGTCGCCTGTCGAGGATTTCTGACGCCGTATTCCGGCGTTAAGACAAGCAGAAATCTTCAAGTATTAATTGGTGGAGCAGTAATATGAACCGGATATCAGATAACCACAGGGAGGGGACGAAGTGAAAAAAATACTTGCCGCGGGTGTGGCATTCTCGCTTGCGATCGCGTCGCTCGCCGGGTGCAAAAGCTTTACAAAGCAACCTGAGATGCAGACGCAGACACACCCCGTGGCCGAAGGGAAAGACGATATGACAACGACGATCAACATACCGCAGACGGGTTACACCGTCTCTGTGCCGTCGGAATACTCGAAAGCCTCATCGCATCCCGGTACGGTCGTGCGGATGGATTACGACAGCGAGGATTACGTGCGCGGAGGCGGTGCGATCACCAAAACCGCCTACGTCTATACGCCCTATGGCTACGATGAAAACGATACCGATACAAAATACGATATTCTTTACCTGATGCACGGCTGGGGCGGGCACGCAGGTGAATACTTTGAATTTGCGTCACAGAAAAATATGTTCGACAACCTGATCGAACGCGGCGAGATAAAGCCCCTGATCATCGTTTCGGCAACCTTCTATAACGAAAACAGCAATACCGATTTCAGCTCGTCTATCGCTGAATTCCGGCAGTTCCACCGGGATTTCGAGGATCATCTGATGCCGACGGTGGAAGGCCGTTTCCACACCTACGCCGATTCAAATTCACCGGAGGACCTGAAGGCCTCCCGCGATCACCGCGCCTTCGGCGGTTTTTCCCTCGGCAGCGTGACTACGTGGCTGCAGTTTTGCTATGATTCCGACTATATCCGTTCCTTTATCCCCATGAGCGGGTCGTGCTGGTATTACGGCACCTACGGCGATTTTCAGATTGAAAAGAACGTGGATTTTATAGAGCAGCTTGTCAAAGACAACGATCTTGACGAACGCGGGTATTTCATCTATCACGCCGTCGGCACAAACGACGCGGTGAAAAGCCAGAGCATCGACATGGCGAACGAAATGCTCTCACGCGAGACTTTCACGCCGGAGCACTACGTCTTTTATCAGAAGGACGGCGGGTATCACGACTTTAACGCCGTGCAGGAATACCTGTATAACGCGCTGCCGTTGATCTTCCCTTTTGAGGGCGGCGCCGGGGAGGCGCAGGAAATCGAAACGTATACGAAAAATACGCCCATTGCGGACGTGATGAACGATCCCGTGTTCGGGAATTTCGGCAGGCTCCTTTTTCCGGTCAATTCCGGTTATTACAGCGGCAATACTCTCGGAGAGCTGCGGCTCACGTGGTACAACCATATTGACCCGGAGATGACAGTGGAGATTATAAATTACATAAAAACGCAAGCGTCCGCCGGCAAAACGGTGTTTTATGATATCTATACGGACGCCGAAAAACAGGCGGATCCGGATAAGAAAGATACGGGGCTGTTCTTCTTCAGGGGAACGCCCGGGGCGAAATGCGCGATCGTGAACGCCGGCGGCGGTTTTGCCTACGTCGGCGCGATGCATGACAGCTTTCCCCACGCGCTGGAATTGTCAAAAATGGGGTATAACGCTTTTTCGCTCATCTACCGCCCCGGCGCCGAGACGGCCTGCGAAGACCTCGCCCGTGCCATCGCGTTTTTCCACGAGCACGCACAGGAGCTGGNNAAAGTTTTGGTGAGAAAGCATACCCGCGCCCGGCGGCGGTGATCGTCAATTATACCGGATTATCTGAAGTCACCGGAAACGAACCGCCGACGTACAGCTCGGTCGGCACGAGCGACGGCATTGCTTCTTACCGCACGATGCAGAACCGCATCAACGCGATCAAAGCGAACGGCACAGACGCCATGATCGAGGTGTTTCAAGGGCTTCCTCACGGCTTCGGCCTCGGGACGGGCACCGTTGCAGAAGGGTGGATCAACAACGCGGTTTCCTTTTGGGAACGGAATATGAATGAATAAACTATAACCGGAGGAATCATCAATGAGCAAAAAAATACTGATCCTGTCAGGCAGTCCCAGAAAAGGCGGCAATTCCGATCTCCTGTGCAACGCGTTTCTGCGCGGCGCGAAGGAAGAGGGCAACGAAGTGGAAAAGATACGAATCGCGGAAAAGAAAATCGGTTATTGCAGCGCCTGCTATTATTGCGTGCAGTCCGGTGGCGTCTGCGCAAAGAAAGACGATATGACCGAGCTCTTACAAAAGATGATCGACGCGGACGTGATCGTCCTTTCCAGCCCTGTGTACTTCTATTCCATCGACGCACAGCTCAAGGCGGTCATCGACCGTACGGTTGCCCGCTGGACGGAAGTGAAGAACAAAGCGTTTTACTACATCGTGACCTGCGCCGATGACGACAGAGCGTCGCAGGAACGCACTCTCGAGTGCTTCCGTGGCTACGCCGACTGTGTGGAGGGCGCAAAGGAGATGGGCGTCGTTTACGGTACCGGCGTTTACAAACCCGGAGAAATCAAAAACACCCCGGCGTTTACCGAGGCGTATCAACTTGGAAGATCCGTAAGGTAAGGAGGAAACACTATGAAAATTTTATCTGTATCCGCAAAAAATCAGAACGCCTCCCGTCAGAAGTTGCATACGCTGACGGGAGGTATTGTTATCGTATTATTGTTCAAATAGACAGCCGTCTTTATGGCGACCCGGATTATTTGATTTTTGCGAAAGGCGCCGGAATTCTGCATCTCCGCCAGCGGTTCGGTCGTCGTCGTTTCTTTCTCTCAACAGCGGCAGATTTCAGAAGATCTGTCCCGGCAGCTTCAGCTTTTCTTTGGGCGGGAAGGTCTTGTCAAAATTCTCAACCTCGACGTCGCCCACATAGTACCCGGCAGGCGTCTGATACACGCCGGTCACGTCCTGCAAATAGCCGGGGATCAGCTCTTTGCAGAGAAAGAAGGAGTCGTCCGCGCCATCCGGCAGGTCGTGATAGCGGATCCCGAATTCCCTTGCGTACGTAAAGCCGCTGTGGCCGTAAAAATCAATGTTGCCCTCAAACAGCACCGCCCCGAAGCCCATCGCGGCGGACTGTTCCAGCGAGTAGTCCAGCAGCTTTTTGCCGTACCCCTGCCGTTTCAGCTCCGGCGTGATGCAGATGGGGCCCATGGTCAGCACAGGGATCTCCCGGCTGTCGTCGCCATCGATCACCGTTTTCATAAATATGTTCTGCCCGATGAGACGGCCGTCCAGCTCCATGACGAAGTCCAGCGCCGGGATAAAGGCCGGGTCGTCCCGAAGCACGTGGAGGACGTAGTGCTCGCTGCACCCGGGGCGGTAGACGTTCCAGAAGGATTCCCGCACCAGATCCTCCACGGCGGCGTGATCTTCTTGTTGTTCCAATCGAAAGGTGATCTGATTTGTATTCCTATTTGTATTCATACGGTTCTCCTCTGTTTTATGTGTTCGTTTCCGCGGTCGGCCGCGGTGAATGTAACTTCTTTATCATGGCATACTCGTTCAGCAGCGTGCCGTCCTTCAGGCGGATGGCGTCGGGCTTGACGCCGGTAATGCGAAAGCCCATCTTCTCATACAGCGCCCGGGCCCGGGCGTTGCCCTCCACAAAATCCAGCTCCATCTGTAAAATATGTTCGTTTTCCTCCGCGATGCGGATCAGCTCCCCCATCATCCGGGTGCCGATACCAAGGTTCCAGTAGTCCCGCAGGATGGCGATGGCGACGCTGGCCCGGTGGCGAGTCTTGAGGCCGGTGCTCCAGCCGACGTTGCAAACACCCACCAGCCTGCCCTCCACCAGGCAAACGGGCATGGCCTCGTTCTCCGAACCGTTGACCCGGTCGAACAGCGCCTTTTCCGCCTCCGGGGTGTATTTGCCGCATTCCTCCTGGTAGCGCAGCACAAACTCCGTCTCTCCGGCAGAAAGATAGAGGTATTCCAGCATTCCCGGGATATCCTCCTCCCGCGGGCTGCGGATGACGGCGGTTCTGCCGTCCTTCAACGTAAATTCAATTTCCGGAATGATCATCTTGCGCCTCCGATCTGTTTGCCGTAGACCCGCGACGGGTTCCCGTCCAGATCTGTCAGCATTGTTCTGAATGTAAAGCCGTATTTCTCATAAAGCCCCACGCGATTCGTGGAAAGATAGACTTCTTTCACGCCCTCTTTTTCGACAAGGCGTTCCACCTCCACGAACAGCAGCCCGGCGTAACGATGGCCCCGGTGTTCCGGGAAGGTGTAGACGAACCCGACCCAGGGGGTCAGCTCCGTCGGCTGGATATCGTCCTTTTCGGCGTATGTGCAGTAGGAGATCAGCTCGTCGCCGTCTGTCAGCAGCAGTACTTTGGAGTTGGCTCCCACCGCGTCAAAAAATGTGCCGTTCTCCAGCAGCCGCGCCAGAAACAGGCCAGCGCGCCAATCGCTGCGCCGGATGGCCTCCCGCCAGTGTTCCTGCCGGTCGCTGTCAAAATAGTTGATCACTTCCAACACGATTTCTCCTCGTTACGCTTTTTTGATCGGATGCCGGATCACGGTTTTCCATTTTTCCGGCGGCACTTTCCGTGCGTCCGACAGGTAGATTTCATGGTGCTGCCGGGTTTCGCTGAAATCGTTGACATAACCGTTCTGTCGGAGATACCCATCCATCAGCGCGACCGTCGCGGGCTCGTCGTCAAAGGGACCGTAATGCATGATCTGCACGCAGAGACCCTCGTCGACCGTCAGGAATTCCGCCGCAGAGCAGTCCAGTTTTTTCTTTTTGGCCGCCGTTGCCACCGCCCAGTCGAAATCCGCCTCTGTGATAAAATCCGGCAGTCGGATCACGGAGATCCACTGAAAAGCGGATTTGTCGGTGTAGTCGACGCCCTCGATCCCCTCCTGCCGCCAGAAGCCCTCCAGCGGCGGGACGACGTAATCGTAAAAACCCTCGATCCGGCGATCCGTTTTGTAGCTCATTTTCAGGGTGTAAGCCACCGCGTACAGTACGCCGATGGCCCGCTGATAGGCGCCCTCCGGCTCGTTGGGGTCGCCCTGCCCCCGGACCGCGATATAATGCGCCTTGGGGACCGTCACGATCTCCGGCCGGTTTTTCGGCAGATAGAATTCTTTATACTCTTTTTTGAAATCAAATGCCATGGCCGCCTTCTCCTTTACTTCAGATTGTCGATCTCACTCTGTAAATTCGCCAGAAACCTCCCCGCGTGGGCGCCGTCCATCTGGGTGTGGTGGAACTGGAAAGAAACGGGCAGGTAATACCGGAACCCCTTTTTCCGGTACCGTCCCCAGATGAGGAACGGATTGTTGTAAATGCCGCTGTTCATGCCCACCGCCCCGTCCAGCTCCGTGTCGATAATGGCGGAGCTGCCGATGACCATGCAGTCGGAGGAGAGATCCCGGTCCTCGCAGCGCTGCGCCGCCTGCGCGGTATATTGCAGGTAGGCCCGATTGGAGGCGGCCAGGTCCTCCGTAAACATAATATCACAGGAGCTGACCTCACCGGTGTTGTTCTTTACGATGGGGTTGACCGCAAGGGAATCGTACTGCACCAGCTCGCCGCCGACGGGCAGCAGGTAAAACTCCTTGCTCCCCGCGGCGGCTTTCCCGACGCAGTAATCCATCAGCATATT
>CADAMO010000221.1 GCA_902788995.1 Oscillospiraceae bacterium | reverse complement strand
ATATTAAATCAATTAGTATAAAGTCAATGTGCTTCGCACGGATACTATTTTTCTTCATGTTTTAAACCTTATTATAATAGTTTTAATGAAAGGCAGCTAAGTCTATACAGACATTTTAATCATTATACTCTTTGTTAGCAACAGTTTTATGGTTGTATCTATCACAGTCATGAACACTTTACTGATTCACCTTCTCGCCTTTTACGTTATAGTATTCAGTGTTCACAAGGTTGCCATCCGCGTCATAATAGCGCACGTCCGACTGGAACACGCCGGGGATCACAATGGACGGGCAAATGCCGCAGTCGCAGGCCGACGCGCTAAGATTCACGGCGCCGGCGGTAAACAGCATCACAAACGACAGCGTCAGCGCGATCGTTTTCATGATTCTTCGTTTCATCACTTTTTACCTCTCCGCTCAATTTGGTTTCATTCTAACACCATCCGCCCCCGATTTCAATAACAAAATGTGAATTATTCACTGACTTGTACAAAAATGTATTGAATCAGAGCCGGGAATATGGTAATATGCAGGAAAGAAAGGAGCGAGGGAACCCATGCTGCAGTCCGCAAAAAAGGAATTCATTTTTTCACCCTTCCCGGGACTTGAGAGCGCTCACGCTTCCACGGTGCTGCCGCTGGCCGACGGAGACGTGCTGGTCGCCTGGTTCGGCGGAAAACGGGAAGGCGACGACAGCGTGGAGATCTGGCTTTCCCGCCGGACCGCCGACGGCTGGTCCGCGCCCGTCGTCGTTTCCGAACAGGACGACGTTCCCCACTGGAACCCGGTGCTGCATCAGCGCCTTGACGGCGTGATCATACTCTACTACAAATACGGCAGGCAGATCCCCTTCTGGCAGACCCGCTTTATTGAAAGCCGGGACGGCGGTCACACCTGGTCGGCCCCGCGGGAGCTGGTACCCGGAGACGAGACCGGCGGCAGAGGTCCCGTCAAAAACAAATGCCTTCGCCTGAAGGACGGTACCCTGCTGGCCCCTGCCTCCACCGAACAACACCGCCGGTTCATGGCGTTCATCGACGTTTCCCGCGACGACGGCTATACCTGGCAGCGGTGCGACCTGATGGAGCGCCCCCGCTACAAAGGCGCTTACGTGGGATTGATCCAGCCCACATTGTGGGAATCGGAAGAGGGCGTTCACTGCCTCATGCGTTCCTCCAAAGGAGCGCTCTACCGCAGCGACTCCTTCGACGGCGGAATGACGTGGCAAAAACCACGCCGCACCCGGATCCCCAACAATAATTCCGGCGTGGATTGCGATAAGGATGAAAAAGGGCGGCTTTGGCTGGTGTGCAACCCGGTGGCCGTAAACTGGGGCGTCCGTCATCCCCTGACGCTGTTTGTCTCGCTTGACAATGGGAAGCACTTTACAGAGATCTTGAAGCTGGAAGCAGGCAACGGCGAATTCTCTTATCCCGCCATCGTATGTAAAGGCAACAAGCTTTACATTACATATACCTATCTCCGCAAAAAGATCGTTTTCTGGGAGATCGAAACAACGTAAAGCGATCAGCTTGTCAACAATGCAGTCTTCGGATGCGATTCATCATTCTGCACAAACCGTGCAAAATGTCAATTGTTTTCTTGATTTTATGATTAATTATTGATATAATGAATTTAATATAAAGAAAGGTTGTCAAATTGAAAACGCCCGAACAGATTCATCGCGCCGTCGCCTTCCGTCAGAAGGCGCTGAATACTATCCTCAACGGTTTTGCGGACAGTCTCCGCGACGGACCGTCGTTTTCCTGTGAAAAAGACCGGGACGGGCGCTGGTTTTATCAGGGGACAGCGCCGTTTCTTTCAAAACCCGCTGATGACGCACGCTGGCGCCTCGGCTACGCCTGTGTGGAGCTCACCCCCACGGACTATCGGTCGCACCGTTATTATCTCGGCGGATACCTGACAATTGAAAACGGCTTCAACAACAGCGTGGAACGCGTCATAGACGCTATGTCCTGCCGCATCATCGCGCTGGACGACGGCTCCGGCAGAGGCGTTTCACTCTTTGCCACCATCGACTGCATCGGGCTGAGCAACTACGACGTGCGAAGGATCAGGCGAAACCTTTCGGATCTGATTCGTATCGAACGTCCCGACGTCCGTCTTGCTTCCGTCAACGTGTTTTCCACTCACGCCCATTCCTGCGTGGATACGCAGGGGCTTTGGACAGACACGCTGAAAACCGTCTGCCGCAACCTGAAAAAGAACAAAACCGGACGCGGAACCTATCGTCCCGGCGCGGACGACTTCTTCATGACGGCCCTCACCCGCAAAGTCGCGCAATGCATGCTTGACGCGATCAACGATCTGACCCCCGGCACGATCACAGCAGCAAAGAAGGATATCGGTGAAGAATACTTCACCAACAAAAACAGGGCCTCCGCCACCGCGCTCGTCACAGGCCTGCTGCGTCTCGTGTTTACCCCCGACGACCCGGCAAAACGGCCCACCGTCATCGCCTCCCTCGGGGCGCATCCGGACGTGGCAGGCCTTCCCACGACGGACGGTCAGGGTACCGGCAGGGACCTTTGCGGCGAATACGTCTATTACATGGGCGAGCTGATCGGACGGGCCGGTTATCATTTCATGTTTTTCAACGGCGCAATCTGCGCCATCTATATGGCACGGGGGGCTTCCAACGACGGGGTGGATTTCGATCACCGGTATGAACAGTCCATCCGCTACGGCAGAGAACTGGCAAGGCTCACCCTTGCAATGACGAAGACGCGGGAAGAGATCGAGGCCGACCCGCTGCTCTATGACCGGGAGGAGATCGCCCGTGATACGGCCGCCTCGGAAAAGAACGGCGTTCCCTACACCCTCTGGTGTGAAAATTGGGACCCCGTTACAGAGCAGCCGCTTCCGCCGCTGCTGAACGTACGGCTGAAAGAGGTAAAGATCCCGGTGCTGAACCCGCTGATCAAAACCGTCGGAAAGCTCAACCTCGTCTCCTATCAGGTGCTGCGCGACGGCAGCGGAGAGTATTCCGTCGTCACCGAGATCGGTTACCTTCAACTGGGAGATAACCTCAACGTCGTCTTCGTTCCCGGCGAATACTGCGCGGACCTGCTCAAAGGTGGCGCGTCCCTCACAGCGGAAGGCTCCTTCAACGGAACCGACTTCCCTCTGCCAACGCTTGAAACCGTCTTCGGCGTTCCCCTCACCGCCTTCGGCCTTGCCAACGACGCGGTGGGGTATATCGTTCCCGACAACGACTACGTGCTGGGCGAATTCAAAAACCACTACCACGAACTGATCAGCCTTGGCGCAAAAACAGGTTCCTGCGTCACACAGGCGTTTATCGAATTGAAAGAAGAACTCGGAAAGCAGGTGAATTGATGGATCTGTCCTCTCTCGTTTCCTCCGCCCTGGGCGGCATCAACGCGCTGGGGAAAAAGCAATTTGCGGAACCGCCGGAGGAAAGCGTCTTCGACTACACGCCGAAAGCCCTTTCGGACCGGTTCACCGCCGGCTTCGGCAAGGCCGTCATGATCCCCGACGACGTTAAAACAAAAACCTATTATATCGCCGGCTACAGCGAAAACAATCCGGCGAAAGGCGTGATCGACCCCCAGTACGCCCACGCACTTTGGCTGGACGACAATTCCGGCAAGGGCGGACACCTGTTTATTTCGCTGGATATCGTGGGATTGCTGAACAAGGACGTTGAAACGCTGAAGCGCGCCCTGAAGGATTTCGTCCGCACCACCGGCTGCCGTTCCATCACGGTGATGAGCACCCACAACCATGCGGGCATCGACACCATGGGCATCTGGGGACGACTCCCCCACACCGGCAAAAGCAAAAAGTTCATGACCATCCTGTACAACGCCGCCATCACCGCGGCGGTACAGGCCTACCGCGACCGCCGCAAGAGAAAGCACGACTTCCGCCGCCTGTGGATCGCCCGCTTGAGCGC
>CADAMO010000220.1 GCA_902788995.1 Oscillospiraceae bacterium | reverse complement strand
GGTAGCGCGGCACCTCAGTGCCGCTGTCAACTAATGTTGCTCTTAGATGGATTTCGGGATAATTACCCTTTTACTTCTGAAAGATAGCCTTTATCTGACGGAAAAAACGTCTGAAATGTTGTTCATTTCAGTAGCGGCACTGAGGAAGCTTACCTTGCAGTGCGGGGAAAATGTCGCAACGCGGCAAAGGGGGACGGCGCCGTCAGCGTGAGCTACCGGGAACATCGACAAACTCCGATTTGCAATTTTTGATTTTCCGTGATATACTTGCTTCTATCAAATTCTGCGAGGTAGGGTATGGGTAAGTTCGACGGGGTATTGCTGGCCTCCGATTACGACGGCACGCTGTATAACAGCCATGGCGTCATCACCGAAGAGGTGCGCTCGGCCATCCGCTGGTTTATGCAGAACGGCGGACGCTTTACGGTCTGCACCGGGCGGTCCAAGCAGGGGTTCCACGCCTGGTCGCCGGATTATATCAACGCCCCGGTGCTTTTGGCCAACGGCGCGTTGGCCTATGATTACGGTGCGGACCGCGTCGTGTTTGCCGACGGCGTAGCAGCGGAGAATCTCCCCGTCTTTGAAGCCTTTGCCGCAAGCTTTCCCGGTATGTGCGTGGAATTCTATACGGACGATTTCCGTTCTTTTGCTCTTCACCCGGACGAGCGCACCGTCGCCCACTTCGCCGCGCAGCAGATTAAGTGGACGGAGCTGCGAGACCTCTCGGCGCTGCCGTTCCCGGTGGTCAAGATCATGATCGGGGCGGGTGAGCGCACCTTTGAGGTGCAGGATTATCTGCGGAATGCCGATCTGATGGGCGTTCGCTTTATCCCCTGCGAGGGCAGCTTAGTCGAATTGCTCAGCCGAACCTCCGGCAAGGGTGCGGGATTGCTCCGTCTGGCGGATTCCCTCGGCGTGGCCCACGCCGACGCCTACGCCGTGGGGGACGGCGCCAACGACGTGGATATGCTTCGCGACTCGGCGCTGGGGTTTGTTCCCGTCAACGGAGAGCCGCTGGCCCTTGCCGCAGCGGACCGCATCGTTCGTTCCAATGACGAGGGAGCGGTCGCCCATGTGATCGAACTGCTGGACGGTATGTATTGAAAGCGGGAAAGAGCGAGGATTAGAAGCGGAATCCGTTTTGTTGACGGATTGCATCGCACATCTTCCGCACGGTGAGGGCTGTTTCCTGCGCGAAGCGGTAGCCGGGATCGGAATAGTCCTTCGTCTGCGCCATGCGCAGGAAAAACGCCGCTTCGCCCCGCATCACGTCGTCACGGGTGAGGTCCGACGGAACGAGTTCAGCTTCTCCATCCTTGCTCAAAAGCTTCACGCCGGTCATCTGTGAGACGGATCCGATGCTCAGCGTGGCCTCGTCGCCGATGATCTCACTGGGGGCGTACTGCTGACCAACCTTGGAATAATTCATGGAGACGGTCATGCCCGGATAGCGCAGGATCGCCGAACCGGCCGCGTCGGCGCCGTTGTCAAGGAACACCGCGTCGGAGACGACGGCTTCCGGCTCGCCCCAGAAGGCGGCGGCGAAATACAGATTATAAACGCCGATATCCATTAAGCACCCGGCGTGCATGTCCGGGTTGAAGATGTTCGGATTCTTCCCCGCCAGATACAGCGGATATTTGGAGGAGAGCTGGCAGAAGTCGATGCGGGCGGTGCGTATCTTGCCCAATTGTTTCACCGCGTCTTTAACGGACGGGAACGCCGCGGTGTGGATCGACATGATGGCCTCGGCATAGATCAGCCCTTTGCGTTCCGCGAGAGCGATCAGCTCCCGCATTTCGCTTTCCGTCGTGGCGGCGGGCTTTTCGCAGAGCACGTTTTTGCCGGCGTTCAGCATGGCCTTGCTCTGTTCATAGTGCAGCCGGTTGGGGCTGGCGATATACACGCTGTCAATGGCGGGGTCTGCCGCAAGGGCGGCAAGGTCGGTATAAGTCTTCGCCGCGCCGGTCTTCCGCGCAAAGGCGTCGGCGGTTTCCTGCCTGCGGGAATATATCGCCGTCAGTGTGACGCCGGGGACCGTTTTGGCCGCCGAAACGAATTTCTCGGCGATCCAGGAGGTGCCGATGGTTGCGTAATTCATGAATAGATCGTTCTTTCCGTCTTTTTTTCTCTTATCATAGCATATTTTTCAGAAAAATCCACCTATCCGTATGGACTTTTTTGAAAAAAAAGTATAGAATAGTGTCTTGAGGTGATCACCATGGATGCGATCAGACCCTATCAGGAAAAAGACAAGGAGCGTGTGCGCCAGATCTGCCTGAAAAACGCCGACTGCCAGTACGCCCCTGACGATACAAAAAAGTATATTCTGCTGATGTACTGCGATTATTATATCGAGCAGGAACCGGACAACTGCTTCGTGGCGGTGGACGGGAACGACAACGCGGTGGGATATATTATCTGCGCCGAAAACTACGAGAAGTATGCAAAGACCTTCCGGGAGCTCTATCTCCCCCAGGTGGATAGGATCAGCCTGAAGCGCTTTGTGGACGCCCGGCTGGATCTGCTGAGCCATTCCATGTTCAAGAACGCCTATCCGGCGCATTTTCACATTGACATCGACGAAGCCTATCAACGCCGGGGGATCGGATCCCTTCTCGTCACCGCGCTGAAGCTGCAGCTCAAGAAGAAAAAGCTCAGCGGTATGATGCTGGTCTGCGGCGCCGATAATCAGCAGGCGATCAATTTCTATGAAAAAAACGGCTTCAAGACCCTGCTGACCACCAAGGTCGGCAGAGCCATGGCGCTGGATTTCGACGGCGAAAAAGCCTGACTCATATCGCCGCGTTTGCCGCGGCGGCCCTCAATCAGTCCCTCACCCGTACGGCGGGTTGAATCAATCAATAAATACTATCATCTTCGGAGGAATTGCAAATGGCAGACAACGTATTGGATCGTTTCAAAGAGAACACAGAGGAAAGAACCGTCGTTGACACCGGCAAAAAGGTCAAGGTCGGCATCATCGGCACCGGCTGGATCGCGGAGGCCCACGTGGCCAACTATCTGCGCTGCCCGGACGTGGAGATCGTCGCCGCGGCGGATCTGATCCCCGGCAAGGCGGAGAAATTCTGCAAGGACAACGGCATCGAGGGCGTGCGTCTGTATCCCGATCACAAGTCTCTGATCGACAGCGAGGAGCTGGACGCGGTCAGCGTTTGCACCTATAACAAGACCCATGCCGAATGCACGATCTACGCGCTGCAGCACGGCGTGAACGTCCTGCTGGAAAAGCCCATGTGCGTGACGCTGGAGGAGGCTGTCGCGATCTGCAAGGCGGAGAAGGAGAGCGGCAAGATCCTTTCGATCGGCTTCCAGCCCCGTTTTGACGAGAACATGAAGATGCTCAAAAAGGTCGTGCAGTCCGGCGAGCTCGGCAAGATCTATTACATCCAGACCGGCGGCGGCAGAAGACGCGGCATCCCCACGCCCTACGGTACCTCCTTTATCGAAGAAAAGACCGCCGGACTCGGCGCGTTGGCGGATATCGGCTGCTATTCGCTCGATATGGTCCTGAACGCCATCGGCTATCCCAAGCCCCTGTCCGTTTCCGGCTATACCTCCGCGTTCTTCGGCACCGATCCCGCGTATTACGAGAACCATCCCGAGTACGCCGAGGTCTTCACTGTGGACGATTTCGCGGCGGCGTTCATCCGTCTCGAGGGCGATATCGTGCTGGACTTCCGTATTTCCTGGGCCATGAATCTCGACACGCCCGGCGATACGATCATCCTCGGCACCAAGGGCGGTCTGCGCATCCCCTCCACCGAGTGCTGGAACGGCTCCATCGGCGGCCCGCTGAAGATCTATAAGACGATCGCGGGCGAGGAGGTCGAGCTGGAGATCCCCGAGAAGAACGACAATACCGATAACTTCTATAAGAAGATCCGCCTGTTCGTGGACGCGGTCAAGGAGAACGGCGCGGCGCCCGTGCCCTCCTCCCA
>CADAMO010000219.1 GCA_902788995.1 Oscillospiraceae bacterium | reverse complement strand
GTCGCCGGTTCTTTTTCCTGCCCGTACACGTTAATGCAGCTGATATCGCCACGCTTTGCTTTGACCAATTCCGCGCTCTGGATGAACATGCCGCCGGAACCGCAGCAGGGATCGTATAACGTGCCGTCAAATGGTTCGATCATGGCGGCAATCATCTGAACCACGTCGTGCGGCGTGTAGTATTCGCCTTCTTCCTTGGTGGCGTTAACGGCAAACTCTTTCAGGAAGTATTCGTATACGCGGCCGATCAGGTCCTTTTCCTCACCAAACGCCTTATGGCTGATTTTGTTGACTTCATCAATGAGCTTTTTGATATCGTTCGGCGCGAGATTCCGTGTCGTGAACGTACCCTCCACAAAACAGCCCTTTAACGCGGCGCTGCTGGCCGCAATGCTGTGCAGCGCGGTATCCAGCGCCACATTCAGGCCCGGCGCCGGCGTATTGATGATGGTTGACCAACGTGATTCAACCGGCAGATTATATGTACCGTCTGTAAAGGTCGCGTCGTCAAAAAACGCCTTGAATATCTCTTCATCGTCAGGATCAAGCCCCTGCGCCAGCAATTCCTTGCGCAGATTCTCTACGCCGTCTTCAAACTTTTCACCGATGAACCGCAGGAATACCAGCGTCAGCATCATATCGCGCTTTTCAAAAAACGAACCGGAATTCCGCGCCGCACGCAATATATCCCGGCACTTGAACAAAATGCTGTCAAGATTGATTGTTTCTTCCGCTTTTTTCTTCGCCATATGTTTGTCCTCCCGTTCATAAACCGGTTTCGCCGACGAAAAAACCGGTGTGTGTATAGAATAATACTTATAAAAATCCATATTACATTGTACTTAAAAAAGAAGGAATTTGCAATAGATAAAGTCGAAATAAAAAGAAACCCCCCGTTCTGCAAAAGTTCTGGACTTCCGGAACGAAGTGTAATATTGTGCCGGCTGAAGGAGCGTGAGACAATGACCACCATCGAAAATCTTTACTACGGCAACATTGCGCTGCATGATAAACACATAGATCCTGAAAGCCGCCTGGCGGTTCTTCAGGATCTTCTTGTATCCAGCGACGAGGACCTGATGCGGCTGCTGCCGGAAAACTGCCGCGGCGCATACGACGCATTCAAAAGCGCCAATGACGAGATCCATTCCCTGTCTGAACTCGGCGCGTTCGCGGACGGTTTCCGCCTCGGGATCCGTCTCGGCATAGAGATCATGCAGGAAGAATAAAGGAAAACAAACTATCGCACCGAAAGCTTGTCCGAAGTAACGTTATATGTTTAACACAATATATCTCCCGACACCGTTAGACTGCTTCTCCCGTACAAACATATCGTTTGGGAGTTTTGGTAGCCATTTGCGGTCGAACATCGTGGAGCCGAAATAGGCGTTGAAGTTGGCGACCGGGAGAACGACCCAGTCGGAATCCTCCGGTTTGTTGGCGATATAATATTTCACCAGCGTTTCGGTGACGTTCAAAGGAATTTCAGGGGGCGTATGAGCACGCAATTTTGCCTTTAGGTCCTCCGGAAGATCGAAATCCCTATTCTGTAACGGCCCGAGCTCCAGCGCGTCCGCAAGAACGTCGTCAAACCGCAGCGTCCAGGCACCTTCGGTGGCGGGATGAAAAATCGGAATCTGCAGCTGTATCAGTTTTTTTCTCCACGCCGTATCGAAACCCTTTTTCAGCGATTCGGCTTTATTCTGCGCGGACTTGCTTGTCAGCTCTGGATGGGCCTTTACAAAAGCAATGACGTTGTGAACGTGCCGATAAAACCAACCGCGCCCATCCGCGTCAACCAGTGACGGGAATTCATCGGACAAATATCCAAACGTCGTTTCATACTGCCACGCCGCCTTCTGGGCGGCTTTTTTTGTTTCCGGCAGACTGCACCACGCGCACAGCGCGCGCCGCGCACGGTCAATATCCGGCTCTTTCGCATCGAACATGTAACCCCTGGCAAGAATCGTCAGCACCCGGTGGAAGCCGATAAAGTCCATTATCATGTCGAAGGTAAACCGGCCGAGATACGCGGTATCCCGTTTCCCTGCGGCTGTATAAGCCGGAAAGGTCGTATACGCTTCCAATTCCGTAAGTTCATTCAGCATGGCGATCCCCCTTCCATACGTCTGCCGGAACGAGATCGGGAACCAGCTCCCACAACAGGTCCCTTTTCCCGGCTGCGATAAGATACCGCACCATATATCGCTCGCGGACGATTGTCTTCAGCAAACCGCGGCAAACTTCCGCTACGGCGGACTTGTAATCTCCGCCGGAGGCATACGCCTCATACGCCCGCATCATATCGGTAAACGCCGGGGAATCCGTTTCCCGGAACAACTGTTTTCGTTCGGCTGCGTTGTTTTCATCGTCAATATCACAGATCAGGTCTCCGAGAACGCGGTAACCGCCGAAACGAAAATCCGTCAGCAGAGGGAAAACGGCTTCCATGTCCGGCAGATTGGCTTGGAGAAAAGACACACGCTCATCCGGTTTCATCAGATGCCATTCCTGACGGACGATCTCCCGGCGAAGAAAAGAGATCTGTTCCGGCGGCAGCGCGGAAAACCGGGAGTAAAGCATATCGGAATCATATTGGTTTTCCTGGCCGCGGGAATACAGGATACGGTTAATATCGCTTTGCCTCTTTTGGTGTTTGATCGGCGCGCGGCAGGCGCGGATGCGGGAAAGACAGCGTTCGTACTCCGCAATGAGGTTCTTTACCGCAGACAGCTTTTTCGGATCCAGCGTTTGTACCCAGTCAGGCTTCCTCGCAAAGGAAAACAGCTCCCGATCCTCCGCCGGAACAGGTTTCAGTTTCGGGGTATGCTTTTCCAGCAGATAGGCGTAATAGGGCAGCTTTTCCACGTTGGAGGTGACGGCGTTCCAATCCGTCTGCTGAATATATCTTTCTTTTTTCTGCCTGGGCGTCAGCTCATACCAGGCGGCGCGCCGTTCCGATGCCTCGGCGGTTTTGTATCGTAAAAAGGCGCTTTTTTGCGGGGCATTACGGAAATAATCGTCCAGATACGGTCGGACGCCGCTTTTGGATGCGTCGATTTCCAAGCCCGTCAGAATGGCCAGCAATTCGGTTTCTTCCCGGTATTTTTTCTTTTCCTCCGCCGTCAGGTTCTCATCATACGCAATAACGCTGCGGTCAAAGGCGGTATTGCACAGTTGGCCGATCCGGTTGGAAAAGGTATCCCGGACGGTCACAAAACGGTCGTACCAGTTATCCGCGTCCCGGAGAACCGGGTCCTCCGCCGGGATATACAGCAGCGGGATGTTGAAACTGTGATCAATGCTGCCGCTGAAATAATTGCGTTTTACGCATTCGTTCACAATAGGATCCGATATGGTTTTGATCATGTCTCCGTCATAGTCCGCTCCGCCGAGCCTCTGGGCGGCAAGCGCCTCCACGCCGACCATCACTACGTCAGTCAGCTTGCCGAGATAATGCTTTCGCATCTGTTCGGGGCGGCGCAGTACGGATAGCCGAATCTCCTCATTGCGGGATATATGAGGATTGCGCAGCAGCGTGCAGATTCGTTCTTCTTCATATACGGCGCCGGGCGCGTAAAATGCGTCCTTTTCCAGTTGGATCGTGATTGCTTCTGAAAAGAACGGTATGGTTTTCCCTGTTATTTTTCTGTTTTTTGTATCGATCAGATAGGAAAGAAATTCCATCAGATCCCCGGACAGATAACGGTTGTCGCCGGCGATCAGCAGCCGTCCGAGGGAATAATCCTTTAGCAGACGCTCCGTCATATCCGTAAACTGTTTTGCGCAAACAGTCTCCCGCACAAACAACGGATTCAGTTTTACGCATTTCCCCAGAGGGGTGTGCTGTTGAGCCATAAATGCGATACGGAATTCTTCGTTCGCGCAAAGGTCATAATACCGCTGTTCCGTTGCTTTGGTGACCCACCGCCGCGGGTCATCGTCCGGGCTATGCTCCCATCCGGCAGGCAGATCCGCAGGA
>CADAMO010000218.1 GCA_902788995.1 Oscillospiraceae bacterium | reverse complement strand
CGACGTTCTCTGCCTGTCCGCGATCGCAGGTCTGAACCTGTGGACGGTCCTCCGGCGTCATCCTTCCGCGCCTCTTATCGTGTTTTTCTTATACTGCCTGGCGGCGGTCGCTGCCGGCCATAAAAATAAAGGTTGATTTTTATCTGAAAAAGAGGTAAGATATCTAAGTTATTTTACCGCAGGATTCAGGATACATGAAAAAGAAGGAAATCGCCGCTCTGCTGGCTGCCGCCGTCATCTTTTTGCTGGTCGGCTGTAATTACAATCGAATCCTTATCAGCCCACCGCAGGACCGTTCCGTCGCTGCTGACGCTACGCTGACGGATGCGCCGGCTACCCCGGGCGACGCCACGGATACCGAAGCGACCGCGACGGACGCGCAAACGACCGCAGTACAAACGGCCGCCGACACGACGACGCAGCCCTCGGTCCCCGGTACTACGGCGCAGGTGCCCGCGACAGCCGCTGCGCCTGTCGCCCCCTCTCCATTTTTGCGGACGTATGACTTTTCCGGGCTGAAATACTCCGTCCATTCCACCGCCGCCGCCTGCTATGACCTGCGGGAGGACCGTTTCCTCTATGAAAAGAACGCCGGGTCGCGTCTGAGTCCCGCCAGCCTGACAAAGATCGTCACCGCCTGCGTGGCGCTGAAATACGTGGCTCCTACCGCCGTCTACACGGTGGGGAATGAGATCAACATGGCAGGCCCCAATTCCAGCCTCTGCTTCATCAAGGCCGGACATCAGCTCACGCTGTACGATCTGCTCTGCGGCATGATGCTGGCCTCCGGCAACGACGCCGCCTATACGGTGGCGGTCAAGGTCTCCAGCACCATCGCCGGGGAGGTGCTTCCAGCGGCGGAGGGCGTATCCCGTTTTGTGGACCTGATGAACGGCTTTGCCGCCGAGATCGGCCTGACAGACAGCCACTTCGTCAATCCGGAGGGTTGGGACGACCCCGGGCAGTATATGTCGCTGCGGGATATCGTCGTGGCCGCACGCTACGCCATGAGCCTTGACGTGTTCCGGGACATTGTTTCCCGCCCCACCTATAACGCCACGTTCCTTTCCGGCCAGACGATCACCTGGAAGAACTCCAACCTGATGCTGGACCCTGCCAGCCCCTTTTATCTGCCAGGGGTGGCGGGCGTCAAGACGGGAACGACGCCCCTTGCGGGCAAATGCCTGATCTCCTATTACCGCGACGACGCTTATGAGTTGCTGTCCGCTTCCATGGGCAACCCGACGGAAGAAGAACGCTATTATTCCGTGCGGGAAAGGATCGACACGGTCCGCTATCAGTAAAACAGCGCATCAGAAAACGGATCCCTTTTGACGGGGATCCGTTTTAGTTTTGAAGATGTCGTGGTGTCAGGAAATGCTGTCCAGCAGTTCTCCCACGGTGATTGCAGGGTTGTCGATCCCTTCCATGATCACCTTGACGGCGTTCCGATGCATGGCGTCGATGTGTTCCGTCGTGATATAGCTGGTCCGGTGGAGGTAATACAGGTCCATGCCGCCGTCTTCCAGCGTCGGCACCGCGAAGACGTACATGGGCATGATATAGCGGCCGGGGTTGTGGCTGCGGAAGCTGATATGCATGCCGTTGACCTCGGGGAAAGCCAGCGGGAGCCACGTGAACATCATGCAGGAGGGGCCCTGCGAGTTGCGGTAGTGGAGGATTTCCATCTGCAGCTTGCGGGCGTGCATATAGGGGAAGTCCGCCCGGCGATAGAGCTGCGTCCGCACGTTGAACATGATCCCCAGCGCTTCTTTGAAGGTCTTATCTTCAGAGATCACCGTATGCAGCTGTAAAGGCTGGGCCAGACAGCCGCTCATGTGCTTCGTCTGAAGGGTGGCACGGCGGCTGCACATGACGATCTGCAGGGTGTCTTCGGTACGGAAATTGATGGAAGAGCAATGGGTCCGCATGCCCAGCAGCAGCACGTTTTCGGGGGCGTTGTTGGTCTCACGGCAGAAGTTGAACAGCTTCTGCGCCTGCTCCGGCGGTACGTGACGGCGGACGATATCGCACTTGTCGTGGATCAGGTCGTAGGCGTCCGGTACCCGGAGGTCTGGGTCTTTATATTTTCTGCGCTGTTCCAGCAGCAGATCGGGGCCGTGGACCCCTGCGTAGAAGGGCTTGCCGTGGTTTGACCAGTAGTCGATGAAGAACTGCTTGTCCTTTTCGTATTTTTTCGTGTTTTTCAGATACGCAAGATCCTTTTGGATCGCGTCTTCATACCGGGCGAGGGGCTCGGGCAGGTCTTTGCCGTTTTTCAGCGCGTCGTAGACGGCGAACAGATCCGCGTAAAACACGCTGATGCCGAGGGCGTCCATAATGATATGGCTCACGTTGAAATAGATGCCGCTGTGACCTTCGCAGTTGGTGAACAGCGTCATGCGGTAGGTCTCTCCCCGCAGGAACTTCACAGAACGCTGGGCGTCCTCGTTCAGGTACGCTTCTTCCTCTTCCTTGGAGGAAAAGGAGACGACGGGGATCTCCTTCACCGGGACCGAGGACAGAAAATACTGCTTGATGGAATCCCCGGTCCGCTTGAACCGCAGGCGGAGACAGTCGTTCCGTTGGACCTCGATCTCCATGGCGCGTTTCATGATCGCCTCATCCAGCTTCGCGTCTACGGTGATGGAGGTGGGGATCTGCATCACGTTTTTGTGAAGGCTGAATTTGAACATATAGTACATGGAATTCTGCGAAGGGATCAGGTCGTAATAGACTTGTTCGTTAGCTCTTCCCATTTTATGTAACTCCGTTTTTCAGGATATATTTTAATTCATTATATCATTTCTTTGTCGGTTAGTCAATCGTTAAGTGATTTTTTCGGGAATACGCACCAGCCGGGCGGTACGAAGCGCCGTCCGGCTGTGTAACGTTGCTCATTTATCTGCCGCAGCAGCAGGGGGGATCAAAGCTCTGATCGTTGTCCTCCTGCGCGTCGCCTTCCGCCGGGGGGAAGAATTCCGACACGGGGAAGCGGATCCTCCGGAAGGAATCGCAGGGCGTCTCCGCCTCGTTGGAACACTCCTTCCCGGGCATGCAGAAGTCATAGGCGGGGATCAGCATCTGCACGTTGCGCTCCAGCTGCACGATGGAGAACAGCCCGATGGTGACCCTGACGGCCCGGTTGGTATCGAGGAAGTTGAGGGGCCCGCCGAAGAACCGCACGATGGAGTTGGGCACGCCGTTCTGGGCGTCGTTGATGTTGTTGCAGCAGTCCTGGCAGCGGCAGAGCCTTGCGTCCAGGCAAAGGGGCTGGGCCACCTGCACCTTTGCGATGGGGTTGGTGGAAACCGGCGGCAGCTGCGCGTCCGTATCGGGGGGATACTCCGAAGAAAAGACCTTCACGCTGCCCTCGCTTCCGTACAGGATCGCCTTCTTGGCAAAGACGCACATGCCGGCCACGGTGGTGGGCGGCGCGGCGGGGGAAGTGTAGGCGTCCAGATACACCGCAAAGAAAAAGGTGATATCCACCGAGTAGTAGCCTCTGTTGAAGGGAATGGGGTCCACGTCCGTGAACACGTTGATCACGTCGCAGCCCTTGCAGCGGATGCTGGAAGCCGCGTCGATGACGTTCTGCGCCGGTTCCGTCAGATAGACCCGCAGATCCGCCAGACAATCCTTGTCGGCGCAGGAGTCGTACACGCGGGCGGTATCCACGCAGATCGCTTCGTTGATCCGGCGGTTCTGCACGCCCTCCGTCTGATTGTTGTTAAGTATGTCAGCCATAATAACCTCCCGAAAGATGATTAAAGTGAAAACTTCACTACATATTACGGAGGATGCGTGATTGTGTGACTGAAATTGAGAGGATTCATAAAAAGGCTCCCTGAACGGCAGTTGTTCAGAGAGCCCTTTGCCTTATTCAGTCTGCAAAATAAGAATCCGTTATTCCGCTTCCTCAAGCCGCTGCTGCGTCAGCTTTTCGTGCACGTCGGCCAGCTTCTTTTTGGAAAGATCGTAGCCGA
>CADAMO010000217.1 GCA_902788995.1 Oscillospiraceae bacterium | reverse complement strand
CAACTACCCCAACATCTAACTCGGCAACTCAACTTATTGACATCTATCGAGGCAACTCAACTCTCACACTTTTTGAGCCGGATTGCCCTTGGATAAGTTGCCGAGAAGCGTTTTGTCTGTCCGATGCCAAATTGCCCGATTGCCCGAAAGCCGCTGTATTACTGGGCTTTCGCACCTATTTCCCTTTGACCTTTGACATCAATACTACCGTCTCGACGTGTACCGTCCGTGGGAACAGATCAAACGGCACAACCTGTTTTACCTCATACCCCAGCGCGGCGAAGCGGGCGCAGTCCCGGGCGAGGGTGGCGGGGTCGCAGGAGACGTACACGATCCGCTCCGGCTCCATCCCCGTGATGATCTCCGGCAGCGTTTCGTCGCAGCCCTTGCGGGGCGGGTCCAGGATCACCGTGTCCGGCGTCACGCCTCTTTCCCGCAATGTTTTGGCCGCCTGTGCCGCGTCCGCGCAGAGAAATTCCGCGTTGGTGACGCCGTTCAGCGCCGCGTTGGTCTTCGCGTCCTCGATGGCCTCCGGCACGATCTCCACGCCGATGAGCTTCTCCACCCTGTCCGCCATGGTAAGCCCGATGGTGCCGGCGCCGCAGTAGAGGTCCAGCAGCGTTTTTGTGTGCTCCGTCAGGGCAAAGACCGCAGCCTGCTCATAGAGCCGCCGGGCCTGGTCGTGATTGATCTGATAGAAGGAGAGGGGAGAGAGGCGGAACCGCTTGCCGCAGAGCTCGTCCTCAATGAAGCCCTCGCCGTAGAGCACGGTGCAGCGACGGCCTAAGATCACGTTGGTCTTTTCGGTGTTATGGTTCAGCAGCACGGTGGCAATACTGCGGTCGGCGGCAAGCAATCCCGCCAGCAGCGAATCCTGCTGAAAGATCTTCTCTCCGTTGATCACCAGGCACACCATGGTTTCGCCGGTGGCAAAGCCCCGGCGCAGATAGACGTGCCGCAGCAGGCCTTTGCCCGTGGTCTCGTCGTAGGTGGGGATCTTGTACTTTTCCGCCCATCTTGCCACCGCCTTCAGGACCGGCGCGAAGCTCTCCGGCTGCAGACGGCAGTCCTTGCAGTCGATCACACGGTGAGAGAAGGGTGCGTAAAAGCCCGCCGCCAGCCTGCCGTTTGCCATGCTGACGGGGTACTGGGCCTTGTTGCGGTAGCGGTCCGGCGATGCAGCCCCCACGATGGGGTCCGGCTCAACTTCAAGATGGCCGATGCGGTTCAGCGCGTCGGCCACCTTCTGCTGCTTCAGCCGCAGCTCGGCGTCATAGGTGATGTGCCGGTACTGGCAGCCTCCGCACCGGGGGAACGCGGCGCAGTCCGGCCGGATCCGGTCCTTGGATGCCTTGAGGATATGCATCAGTTTGCCCACCGCATAGTTGGGCTTGGCCTTGATGATGAGGGCCTCCACCACGTCGCCCTCGGCGGCGCCGCTGACGAACACCGCCTGCCCGTTGTAACGGCCGATGCCGCTGCCCTCGGAGGTATAGCCGGTGATCTCCAGCTCTATCGTATCGTTCTTTTTCAGTGAGTGCGTCTGTGCCATTATAACGTCTTTGCCAGTTCTTTCAGATAGGCCCGGAATTTCTCGCCGATCTCCGGGTGATCCAGCGCCACCTCGCAGTTGGCCTGCATGATGCCGAGCTTGTCGCCCATGTCGTAGCGCTTGCCCTCGAAGTCCACGGCCACCAGCCGGTCGTTCTCCGCCAGCCATGAGAGGGCCTCGGAGAAATAGACCTCGCCCGTCTTGGGGCTGGGGGCGGTTTTGCGGATCAGATCGAACACGTCCGGCGTCACCACGTTGCGGCCCAGTATCGCAAAATGCGATAATATCTGGTCCCGGTCGGGCTTTTCAATGATGCGGTGCACGTCGTAAACGCGGTCCTCCAGCGGCGTCACGTCCAGCGTACAATATTTCATCACCTGCTCGGTGGTGCATTCCTTCACGCCCGTAGAGCACTTGCCGTATTTGTCGTAGGCGTCGATCAGTTGTCCGATGACAGGCTTTGTTTTGGAAACGATGATGTCGTCGCCGTAGAGCACCGCGAAGGGGTCGCTTCCCACAAAGGGTTCCGCCGCAAGGATCGCGTGTCCGAGCCCCTTCGTCTCCTTCTGCCGCACGTAGTAGATATTGGCCTTGTCCGCCACAGAATGAACGCAGTCGTAAAGGGCTTTTTTATCCGGGTTCTTTTTCAGGTTTTCCTCCAGCTCGAAGGAGTAGTCGAAGTGGTCCTCAATGATCCCCTTGCCCCGGTTGGTGATGATCAGAATGTCCGTGATGCCGGCGTCGGCGCACTCTTCCACCAGGTACTGGATGGCGGGCTTGTCCACAATGTTCAGCATCTCTTTCGGAACCGCCTTGCTGGCGGGCAGCACGCGGGTGCCGAGCCCCGCGGCGGGAATGACGGCTTTTGTGATTTTCATGATACGATCTCCTTTTCGTTGCCTGTCAGGTGGTAAATATCAGAATGAGAACGGGTAGCTGACTGATGATGAAAGAGGCGAAGGTGGCTGCCACGCCGACGACCGCGCCGGCTGCGGAGGTACCGCCCTTTTCCAGCAGCATCTTGTGATAGTCTGCCATATTGTTGCACGCTTTGCGGGATTCTTCGATGTCGTGCTTGCATTTCATGCGGTACAGCCGGTCGGCGATCAGTCCGCAGACACACCAGAGCACTTCCGCCCCGTATTGCAGGATCTGTCCCGCTACCACACGGATGCGGGAAGCCCCTTTCATGTCTTCCGCATAGTCGTCAACGTCTTCATAGAGCTTGTCGTAATACTCCTCCACCGTCACCTTTCCGGCGTAAACGTCTTTGATCGTGTCGAACATGTTCTGATAGCTTTTGACGGCGGCCGGGGTCGTGATCAGCACCCCTGCAATGGCGGCAAGCAGCGTGATCAGTACCAGCGCCTTCACGCCGGAACGATACATTTTGCGATAGAAGAACCAAATGGGACCGAAAATGAAGGCGGCAAAGTTGAAAGAAACCTTCCTGTCGTAGCGCTCCATCCCCGCGATGCGGCGGATGATCTTGCCCGGCGCGTTACCGCCGATATAGTCGGAGTATTCCGCCACCGGGATGCCGTCGATCAGAATGTTCGGATCCAGCCCGCCGTAAAGCCGCTGATTGTCGTAGGCAAGACGGTGCGGATCGGCCTGATCATACCCCTGAGGGGCGTTGTTCTGCTGCCAGGCGGCCCCCTGCGGAGGGTCGGTGGGGTTCTGCCGTTCTTTCAGCGGAGCATGGCACTTCATGCAAAAGGCGTCATTTTCGTAATTCAGCGCGCCGCACCGGGGGCATTCCACCACCTTTTCCCCGTTCTTGAAAGAAAAATCGGGGGCGGGGGAGTGCGCCTTCTTCTTTTGCTCGTCCAGTTGTTTCAGCGGGTCCTTATCCTCCGGAAACTGCCACGCGAACCCCTGCTCGTGCAGCGCCTCGTTGGCGCAATGCCCCTCCCGGGCCCAGCAGGTCCTGTGGTGGGGCGTGCCGCAAACCGGGCATACCACCACGTCGTCGTTTTCCGTAAACGGTTTATTACATACGCTGCAAATAATATCCGTGTATCTCATTGTTGTCTGCCTTTCCCGATCGGCGCATTTCAGACGGTTGATTCACCGTCTGCCGATCTGTTTTATCCTATATCAAACCATTTTATATTGTAAACAATACAGATTAAAAAAGCAATAAGAAAACGACGGAATCCGACGGAAAATCCTGAAAAAAGTTTGGAAAATCCAAAAATAATTGTTGACAAACAGCCAACCATGTACTATAATAACTTTCGTTGCTCCGGCTGATGGAGAGCAATGTGGCGGGATAGCTCAGTTGGCTAGAGCACTCGGTTCATACCCGGGGTGTCGAGGGTTCAAATCCCCCTCCCGCTACCAATTGAATAAGGCCCGGTGGTCAAGCGGCTAAGACACCGCCCTTTCACGGCGGTAACACGAGTTCGATTCTCGTCCGGGTCACCATATCAAGTTGAAGTCGAACA
>CADAMO010000216.1 GCA_902788995.1 Oscillospiraceae bacterium | reverse complement strand
GGAGGCTGACCTTAGTGACAAACCCGAACTGGAACATGAAGTACTCGTCGGACGGGAACGTGTTGCCGTTATACTCCTGGTAGTCCTCGGGAGCAGGGTTGGTCCCGCTGCACCACGGCGTCTCGAGCAGAGTCGAAACGGCGGCGAAGTTGACGCCGTTCTGCTCGTCCCAGGAGATGTAGTAATGGACGTTGCCCAGGAATTGCTCTGCAAGCGATTTCTGAGCGTTCTCGAGGAAGACAAGCAAAAGGTCGGTGGTGGCGGGAACGCGGTTGATCTCGATCTCCTCGTATTCGCCGGGGCTTATGACGCCGTCATGAACGACGACCCTGCCCGCTTTTTTGATCGTCGTCGTCGTCTTACATCCATAGGATGGATTAGTCCATCCGGCGGAGACGATGGCGGCAAACTGCGCGGAAAGCATAAGAAGCGCGATCGCCACCGCAACGATCTTTCTGAAATGTTTCATATAATAACGTCGAGTAGACAGTCTCGACACTCCTTTCAAAGAATCTGTGTACGTGAAAGGCTTGCCTACTGCCCCTCACAGAACCGGACGTGCGGTTTTCCCGCATCCGGCTCTTCAAGCAACCTTCGGTTGCCAGTTCCAGATGTCCGTCGTCAAATGCGGCTCCTTCACGTAGTAGTTCCAGATACGCAAAAACTTCGGATATTTCAGCTTTCCCTTTTGGTCGCGGCGATTCAGCATACGGTAAGTGGAGTATTTCAGATACTTCCAAAAGCACTGTATCGCATGGAAGTTTCCGTTTACCCCATAGTAGTTGCAATGCCCGCGGATGACTGCCGCCAGCAGCTCCATTGTCTGGGATACCGGCCTCGTCAGCCTCGTATGCAGCCACTCCTTTGCCGCCTGCCGCTTCGCCTTTAGTTTCTTCTTGCTGGTGCGGACACCAAGCCGGTATTTCCCGCCCCTGGTCTTCGTGTTGAAGAAGGTGAATCCGAGAAAATCGAAGTCTTCCTTCGTCCCTTTGAATCGGCCAATCGGCAGAATCCTTGTTTTGTCCTCTGCCACTTCCAGTGAAAACTTGCCAAGCCTGCGCTTGAGTAATTCAAGCACGTCTCTTGCCTCATTCTCGTACTGGAACAGAATCAGAAAGTCGTCCGCATACCGCACATAATACGCCTCTCCCCGCAGCTTCGGCTTTATCGCCTTTTCAAACCACAGGTCGAGTACGTAGTGCAGATACACATTTGCCAGCACCGGAGAAATCAGTCCGCCCTGCGGCGTGCCCCGGTCACTATCCTTCAACTCGTTTCCTTCCATGATTCCTGCAATCAGAAACCGCTTCACATAGCGCAGGAAGTTCTTGTCCTGTATATCATGCTCCAGAAACTTCATAAGCCAGTCGTGGTCTACGTTATCGAAGAAGCCTTTTATGTCCGCTTCCAGTACGTAGTTTACCTTATGGATCATGATGGTCTGGTTGATATACCTCACCACATCGTGAGCTGACCTTCCGGGCCGGAACCCATAGGAGCAGTCCAGAAATCTCGGTTCATAGACTTCGTTCAGCGCGTTTGCCATGACCCCCTGCACCAGCCGGTCTTCATAGGCCGGAATGCCCAGCGGTCTCATCTTGCCGTTCGCTTTCGGAATATATGTCCGTCTCACTGGCAGCGGTTTGTACTGGAATTTCTTCATCCGCTCTACCAGTTGGCGTACATTCTCCTCTGCGTTCTCGTCGTACTGCGCTTTATCCACGCCGTCTACGCCCGTTGCCTTTCTTCTGCTCTGCCTGCGGTGTTCTTCCATCAGGCTTTGCTCGTTGACGCAGTGCATCAAGCCCTGCACTGTCGGAAAATGCTCTGACTGGTACCTTATTCCCTTTGTTTCCTGTTCCATCGTCCTTACGGCCTCCCGTGCCGACGCTGCTTCCACGCCGGGAACGACTGCTTGCTGCCCCCTTCGCTCCGCCCGCTTTCACGGGTTTCCTCACTACTATGGGGCAGTCCGACTTCTGACAGGCCATCGGGGTCTCTCCATTTACAAGACTTCAATTCCCCTTACCTTCCGGGGACTGCCAGACCTCCCAGGTATGCAGGTATTACCTTTACACGCTCGCCACGCTCTATGGACCCCGGCGGAACCTGTACAAACTCGCGTTAACGCTTGCACATTGCTGTCTGCGACCAAGGAGACGATATCGACTTCCGCTCTATATAGCTTACGGGGCTGAATCGCTTCACGGTTTCCCATTGCGGCTCTCGTGCTCCTCTGCCTACGCTTAAACCTAACCTCGCGGCTTCGGCTCCAAGGCTGAGTACCGGCTGCTCGCTATGCTTTACCGGGTGCGGACTCCCACCGCACTATATTACCTGCACCGAACTGGCGCACCTCCTTTGATTAGAATTATAATATCGCCTTGCAGATTTGTCAACACGGTCACAAGATTTGACTGTGAATACTTTTTCAATATAATTTATAAAAAAGCAAAAACACAGCGCCGATTTGTATAAAACAAACATTGACAACGGACTGTGCATAAAATATAATTAAGGCTGTAATGTTTTTTACGACTCCTAACATGAAAGAAGTGGTATTTAGTATGTCTGATCGGATCAGCCGACACGGCGCAGACCAGACTTTGAAGGTCGCAAAATTCGGCGGGAGTTCTCTGTCAGATGGGGAACAGTTCAGAAAAGTAAAAAAGATCGTTTTATCTGATCCCAGGATCAGATTCGTGATACCGTCCGCTCCCGGAAAACGTTTTGACGGCGACAGTAAGGTTACCGACATGCTTTATGATTGTTATAATCTTTCGTCGTCAGGCGAAGACGTTGAAGAACTGTTTTCAAGGGTGACGGAGAGATATGACTCGATCATCGGGGAACTTGGGATCGATCTTGATCTTACGGAAGAGTATCTCCATATAAAATGGGCGATCACCCATCACGCGGGTCGCGACTACGCCGCAAGCCGCGGAGAGTATCTTAACGGGAAGATCCTCGCTTCATTTCTCGGTTTCGATTTTCTTGATCCGGCTCCTTTTATCAAATTCGCAGACGACGGCGTGTTTGAATCGGAAATCACGAACACGCTTCTCGGTACCGAGCTAAAAAAGCATGAATACGCCGTTATTCCCGGGTTCTACGGCTCAATGCCAAACGGCACCATAAAAACGTTCTCTCGCGGCGGGTCAGATATAACGGGCTCGATCGTCGCCAGAGCGTCGTACGCCTCGATTTACGAAAACTGGACTGACGTGGACGGGTTTTTAATGGCCGATCCCCGAATCGTTGACAATCCCAAGACGATCGACACCATCACATATAAGGAACTCCGCGAGCTTTCCTATATGGGTGCGGGCGTCCTTCACGAGGATTCCATATTCCCGGTCCGTTCGGTTGGGATACCGATAAATATCAAAAACACCAATCACCCGGACACTATGGGGACGATGATAGTCTCGGACGTCGGCGCACCGGAATCATCGACCGTAATCACGGGGATAGCCGGGAAAAAGGGGTTCTCCGTCATCTCGATCGAAAAGGCGATGATGAACTCCGAGACCGGCTTCGGCAGACGGGTCCTGGAGGCAATCGAAAAAGAAGGAGTGTCTTTTGAACATCTTCCGTCAGGTATTGATACGATGAGCGTCGTGCTCGATACGGAAATGATGGGAGAGAGCAGGGACAGGATCCTCAACAGGATCTGCTCAACGGTCGAACCCGATACGATCACCATTGAAGACGGGCTGGCGCTTATCGCCGTCGTCGGACGCGGTATGGTCAAGGCAAAGGGTACCGCCGCGAGAGTGTTCAACGCTCTGACAAAAGCCGATATAAACATTAAGATGATCGACCAGGGTTCATCCGAGTTCAACATCATAATCGGCGTTGACGAGAACGTTTTTGAATCCGCTTTGAGATCTATTTATTCCGAATTTGTCAAATAAAAAATGTGACGCCGGTTTCATAACCGGCGTCACAAAGATATGAACCTGTCAGACGCCCATATGGATCGGGAGTTTTGCACCGCCTAAAATGTGAAAATG
>CADAMO010000215.1 GCA_902788995.1 Oscillospiraceae bacterium | reverse complement strand
CCGGTCTTATAGTCGATGACCCGCAGATAGGCCTTGCCCTCGCAGTCCATCACGTCCACCCGGTCCACAAAGCCGCTGACGGTGATACTGCCGCCATCCGGCACGGGGATGCGGTAGGGAGCGATCTCCCCGTCCTCGCCGATCTCCAGCTCCACGTCCCGGGTCTCGAAGCTGCTGACGCCGAACTCCTTCACCATGCGGGACAGAATCTCAGAGATCTCGTCCTTGACCCGGTCGAGGCTGCGGTTCAGGGAGCGGGTCATGGTCTCCCGGCCGCCCATGAATTCCGTGATATAGTCCTCCGTCAGCCGGTCGGTCAGTTCCCGCAGCGCCGCCGGGGTCATCTCCGTCAGCTCGTTGTTCCGGTATTGCAGCAGCACCTGTTCCAGCACGTGGTGGACCAAAAGACCGGTGATCCGGGCGTCAAGCCCGGCGGGGCGCCGCTTTTCCACCCCCATGCCGTAGCGGCAGAAGTACATAAAGGGGCACTTGTGATAGGCCTCCGCCTTGGAGGCGGACAGGCGCAGATGCCGCCCGAAGAGCTTTTCCGCCAGCGCAGGATCCTCAAAGGCGGCGGGGGCTTTTTCCGCCGCCCGGCGCAGAGCGGCCAGACGGCCCGCCTCGCCGGGGGCGCTTTCCAGATAGGCCCGCAGGGACGCGGTGAACGAATCCGGCGAACCGCGGCGCTTCGCGTATTCCTCAAAGGCGGAGGCGGGGCTGCCGATGCGGTCCTCCGCCGTCAGCTCGTCGGCGCTGCGCCGGCGGCATCCGGGAAAGCGTTTTTCCAGCTCCGTCACGATCTCCGAAGGCTGCAGCGCGGCCCCGGCAATGCTGCTGCGGGCAAAGGAGACCCACACCCGCTCCGTCGCGCAGTTCAGCGTCTGATAGGCGATGCAGCGCTCCTCCGCGTAGAGGTTTTCCGGCAGGTTTTCCAGCAAAAAATCGTTGGCGCACAGCTCGCGGCGTTCCCCCGCGGAGAACAGGCCGCCCGCCTCGGTGGGCGCCGGGAAGACGCCCTCGTTGGCCCCTAACACCAGCACCGCCCGGGGCGAGGAAAACCGGGTGCGCCCTGCCGTACCGATGACGATCTCGTCCGTGCCGGCGGGGATGCGCCCTACGTCGCCGGAGGACAGGATGATTTTCAGTAATTCAAGGAAGCGGCGGGGAGGGAGGGTCCTGCCGGCCGTGGCGGCCTGCAGGGCGTCCAGCGACGCCATCACCTGCTCCCACACCGCGGCGCAGCGGACCGCCTCCGCCTCGCCCCCGTGGTCGTTCAGATATTCGGCGTAAGCGCAGAAATTCTCCGCCGCGCGGATTTCCGACAGATAGGTGAACACGGCCTTGCAGGCCGCTGTGCCGTCGGCCTCCGCCAATCGGCGGCGCAGCCGCAGCAGCGGGGCGACGACCGACTCCCGCAGTTCGTTGATTCTGGAGAGCGTCTTTTCACCCTCTTCTGAAAGCTCCACGCCGAAGCCGTCGGGGTTGTCCGTAAATTCCTTCAGCCACGCGCCCCCGTCCTTCTGCCAGAGATAGACGTAGTTTTCCAGCAACGCGCAGTCCTCGGCGCTCACGCCGACGATATCCGTCTTCAGCAGCGAGAAGACGTCCTCCGACGCAAAGCCGAAGACGGCGATGCGCGTCGCCGTCAGCACCGCCCGCACCAGCGGGTAATCCCCCAGCGGGACGCGGCGGTCGGTGAACACCGGAATGCCGTATTTGGTCAGAGAAGCGGTCATAGCAGAAGCGTAGCCGCTTCCCCGTTCGAACACGGCGATCTCCCGGCAGCGGTAGCCCTCCTCGGCGATCAGCCGCCGGATCTCCAGCGCGGCCAGATCGCACTCTTCATATTTATCCGAAGCGCAGGCCACCGTGATCCGGTCCGTCGGGGCCTCATACCGGTCCGGTTCATAGGAGAAGAGGGATTCCCGCAGGACCTGCAGGGGGCCCTCCGCCGGCGCGCCGTCGGTGTTGTATTCCCGACAGCCCACGTTCTGCCGGCCGGCGAACAGGCGGAGGGAGCGCGCCGTGCGCCGCGCGTGGGCAAAGGCGATCTCCTCCCCTTCCGTCAGCGAGGGGGCGGTCACAGAAACGCTGACCTCCTTCGCCTGCGCGAAGAGCTGTTCCATCAGAAGCAGCTGGGCCGCCGTAAAGCCCCGGAAGTCGTCAAAGTAAAGCACCGCGTCTTTGAACGGCGCATGCTCTTTCAGGTACTCCGTGGCCACGCGGAGGTTATCCTCCTGTTCGGAGAAACGCCCGGCGATCTGCGCCTCATAGGCGAAAAAGATACGGGAGAGCTCTTCCGTCTTCCGCTGCAGCGGTCCCCGGGGCAGCACGGCGCTCACCCGGCGCAGCTCCTCCGCGCCGAGGCCCGCCTGCCGGATCTCCGCGTATTCGCCCAGGAGCTCCGCGATCAGGGCGCTGCGGCCCGCGTGGCGGGCGTAGACCTCCAGCGAATCGGACACGTCCTCCACCGCCAGCGACATCAGCACGTTCCTCGCCGCCTCGTCCGCCAGGGGCTTCACCCGCAGGCCTTCGTTTTCCAGCAGGTCGGCGCACAGATGGGTGAAACTGGTCACCTTCAGCCGGTTGCTCTTTTTTTCGCCGTGGCGGAACAGGAATTCCCGGTCCCGGTCAAAGCTGGACTGCTCCGGCACCAGCAGAAAGACCTTCTCCCCGCCGTCGATCAACGACGACAGGGCGCTGTCGATATATTCTTTTTTCCGTTGCACGTCCGTGCCGGTCAGCAGCGTCAGCATATTTTGATTTCCTTTCGGGCAGATGGAGTTGTCGGGGCGACGCTTTGCGTCGCAGGTGTGAGGTGACAGGTGTTAGGTGTGAGAAAAAAACCGGGTTCCGATAAGGGAAAAACGTCAGGTTAAAATATCTCAAACCTCAAACCTAACACCTCAAACCTCAAACTTATCGCGCCGTGAGCGCGACAAATCGCCAATTTTTCTTCTCTTTACACTCATTATAACCGTCTCGCGGACCCGTTAACGGGACTTTGCCCGCCGAAATCAATCTTTTTTCTCAAAAAGCAAGGCGGCGGCTTCTTCCGGGGTGCAGACGGTGACGCGGGGTTCCCTGCCGAAGGTCTCCCGCAGGGCGGCGCTCCGCCAGGGCTTCATGCCGTTATCCACCGCCAGGATGCGGCAGTGGCGGATGCTGCCCGTGCTGAGCAGCCGCGTCAGCAGAAAGCTGACCCGCAGGCTGGCGTTTTCCTCTTTGCCGTCAAAGACCAGCACCTCAAAATAGTCCTCGTTCTTCTTCGGCCGGATCAGCCGCAGCATCAGCCAGTAGACGATGCAGACAAAGCCGGTGACGGCCAGCACCGCGCCGATGGCGCAGATAACGGATTCAAACATAAAAAAACACCTCACGGCATTATATGAGGCGCTGAAAATATTGACACAGTCAGTGGAACTGTAAGCCGGGTTCTGTCATTGAAGGCAGTCATCTGTCTTGGCGCGGAATTACTTCCGCGCTCACGCCACCCGTCGGAGTATGGGCCGAGCAAGCCACTCCTGTCGGTGTTGCTCCGGATAGGGTTTACAGGACGCAAACGTCTCCGCTGCGCCGGTGAGCTCTTACCTCGCCTTTCCACCCTTACCGGCGTTAATTTCCTGTTGAAAAAAGCCGGCGGTATCTCTCTGTTGCACTTTCCCTTAAGGTCACCCTCGGCGGCCGTTAGCCGTTATCCCGCTCTGCGGAGCCCGGACTTTCCTCACACGGTCGGGCCGTGCGTAACTGCCCATTCCACTGACCTTTTCCATCTTATTATATCGGGCAAAAAAAGTCAAGACGGAAAGTTCAAAAAATCGGTTGAAAAACAGGGGAATCTATGGTATAGTGGTAATAATATATAAAATGTTTAAGGATCGTTGAAATGGGAAAATTGTTTGAGAACTACGTAAAATCCTATTGTCTGGACAAGATCGACAGCAGCGAGTTTTTTGAAATAACTGCAGTGATACTCCATCGAATAGTACTCATTGAGGAGGATTGGATCATAGCGCCAGATGACACGCTCGGGGCCAATCTGCTCT
>CADAMO010000214.1 GCA_902788995.1 Oscillospiraceae bacterium | reverse complement strand
AAGTTTTCAACAATTTGCCGCTTTTCAACATTTTATCGCTTCTGTCACAAAAATCAGGGCTGTTGAATCTCCTGTTCCGGAATTTGCAACAGCCCCTTTACAAACAGCCCGTTATTAACGCGGCGCCGGTTGATCGGACGCGCTGTTGTTTTATTGATTCGGTACGTTGGTCACGCTGTCCACGTAATCGGTCACCATCTTGCTTCTGCGCTCGGAAAGCTCGTAGTACATCTGAGCGCGTTTTTTCTTGGTGATGGGCCACAGCATCTTGGGCAGGATGCCGAGAGCCCCGGTGATGGTGGGCATGATAGCGCAGAGGATGAACTCCCAGCGCTTGGTCTTTTCGGTCTGGGTGCCGATCTTGAGGCCCTGCACGTAGCCGATCTTTTTCATAATGATGTTCTGAATGGAGCCCTTGACAACGCCCTGAAGCTTGAGCACAAGGCTCTTGGCGACGCCCGTGGTGGCCTCCATCCGGTAGCCGCTCTTCCATTCGCAGTAGTCCATGGCCTCGTTCCAGAGATCCGCGTTGATGACCTTGTTCACGCCGAACAGGAGCTTGTTAAGGAACTCGCGGAAGCCGTAGACGATCAGCATGGGCTTGAGCTTCTTGTAGTTGTGGTTTGTGATGCCCACCAGGAAGAACATGAGGCAGAGCATATCGCCGTACATATCGGCGCCCACCCACAGGAATTTGGAGGAGAAGCGCTTGCGCAGCGGCGCCACGAAGGCGTAGGAGATACTGCCCACCGGCCCCGAAATGCCCGAGACCAGCGCCAGCACCGTGTTGATCATCGTATTGGACCCGTGCACGTCGATCCAGTAGTCCCGTTCGCCCATGCCCATGGCGAAGTTGCCGAGGAAGTCGGACAGCGCCATCAGCAGAACGGGATAATTGCGGAAGATGGCCTTGAAGCCTTCCTTGATATCGGGCCGTTCCAGCGTCTGCGGCACGCGCTCTTTGGTCACCATGAAGAACCAGAAGGTGAAGGCGGAGGAGATAACGGCGCAGCTCACGCCCATGCCCACGAAGATGGACCGGAGCTGGATCTTCCAGCGGCCGGTGGCCACCATATCGTAGAGGAAGCCGAAGATGTAGCCGGGCATATCCTCGCCCATATAGCCGGTCAGCAGCTCTGCCAGCGTGATCAGCCGGACGCGCTCGTTGGGGTTGGGCGTGATGGTACTCATATAGCCCGCCTTGGCGATACCGGTAAAGGTGCCGGCCGTTTCGGTGATGACGCCGAAGACGAAGTGGAAAATCAGTTTCGGAATGTAGGTGCCCGCCGTATTCGGGAAGAAATAGGGCTCGAACCACCACAGCAGGCCGATGAAGCTCAGAGGAATCTGCATCATCACCAGATAAGGACGGAATTTGCCGATCCGGGTACGGGTGTTATCCACCACCGCGGAAATGAAGATATCGTTGATGACGTCCCATACGCCGGTGAACAGGCCGACGATGGCCTGGATGCCGAAGTCGATCTTGACCACGTCCCAGATGAACCGGCCGGAATACCCGTTGATATTGAAGGTATTGGACCAGTCGTTGAACAGGTATGCGACGGTCTCTTTGGTACCGACGTAGTTATAGCTCCGGAAGACGTTGCCGTTATCGCTCTTTTCCTGCAGGGAAGCGCCGGTCTTTTTATCCTCAGCCATTGTTTGCCGCCTCCGTTCCTTGTGTGATAGTTACCGGGAGCTCCGCGAAATAAGTATGTCCGCCGCAGTTCATGGTGACGGATACAGTGACGGGCGCCTCCGTCGCCTTCAGCGCCGTGGCGTAAAGCTCTTTGTTGTCGACCTCCACCGACAGGGCGTCGGGATCGGAGATATCCACAAACAGCTCGTATTCCTCCTCCTGGCGGCTTTCCGCGGCCTCGTTGACCGGCACGCGGATATCCGAGGGAAGCGGAAGGGTGCTGCCCACGGGCACGGTGAAGCAGTCCTCATAGAACCGCACGCCCGCCGTGGCCTTTTCCAGCTCCGTGACGTAGACGATCATATCGTCCGTATAGGTCTTGCCGTCGTATTCCAGGGTGGCGGTCACGGTCACGCCCTCCGTAGCGGAAGCGCCGTGCACCTTCAGCACCGTCAGGGTACCGTCCGCGTCCACCTCCAGCGCCTCTGGATCGGAGACCGTATAGGTCACGGTGAAGTCCTCGCCCTGGACGCGGGCGTCGTTGACGCGGATATCCAGCGGCAGGGTGATGATATCGTCGGGCCGCTGTTCCAGATAATCCGTCCAGAACCGCAGACCGTACCACTTGAAGCTGATCTTTTCCGTCGCCTGATAGGGGAAGGTGACGGAGACGTCCTTCTGCCCGGATTCTCCCAGCAGGGGGGCGTAATCGTCCGTCAGCGTCACGTCCGCTTTGACCGTGTAGCTGCGGGAGACGTCCACGCTCTGCATCTGATCCGTCAGCCGGTCGATGCGGAAGCGCATTTCCACGGTCTGCACGTCCAGGTCCACGTCGTTCACGGTCATGGCGTCCTTCAGCGTATCGCAGATGCCCGCGTAGACGCTGCCGTGGCGGATCTCGTCGGCGTCCTCAAAGGCGGGATCGATCCGGAAGACGATCTCATAGGTGTCGGAGACGTACTCTCCTTTGCGGTTGAAAAGGGCCTCGGGATCGTAAACGTATTCGAGAATGTCCGATTCCTCCAGCTTGATCTCCGGCAGATCCTCCGCCGCTTCTTCCGTCATTTTCGCGCCGGAAACGTTGGGGTAAAGCTCCTGTACCGCCCCGGCCGCGCCGCCGAGGATGCGGCCGAAGAAGGCGTTGTCGATTTCATTGAAGGGCGTTTCATAGTCGCCGCCCAGGTTTACGTCCGTGTGCCAGCTTCCCTCCACCGCGTCGGAGTGAAGCGCCTCGTCGTACAGACGCATCACGTAAGCGTTGGCGTCGTGGGCGTTGTCAGGCAGCTCCGTGACGGAGGCCTTCTGTGCGGGGAGCTTCACGGGCAGCCAGGATTTTTCCTTGCTGAATTCATGCCGCGCGTAGAACGCCACGCAGAGGAAGCAGATACCCAGCAGAACGGCGGCGATGAGGATCCCCAACAGGACCTTCGTCTTTTTCTTCATGGGCTTTCTCATAATTCCTTGCCCTCCTCTTCCGCTTTCAACGCTTCTTCCAGCGCTTTCAGTCGCTCGGCCCTCTCCTCTTCGCTTTCAAGGACCGGCAGCGTCAGTTTATCAAGATCGAGCTTGCCGGCGCGGTATTGGCGCAGCAGCTCGCGGCGCTTGACGTCGTTTTCTTTATAGGTGGGTTCAATGCCCCGTTTCAACATGATGTGGTTGATGATGAACATACCCAGCCACACCGCCGCCGCGGCAAAACCGCCCCAGCCGAACCGGAAGGCAGCCACGGAGGTTTCGGGAAGCGGGTTGGCAAAGGTAAAGACAATGACAGCCGCCTGCCCCAGCAGCGCGATCACCGCGCCGATCAGGGAGAGAACGCGCATCGCCTTCGTCGTAGGCGTCAGCCGAAGGAAGCTGAGGATATACACGCAAAGGATCGCCACGCCCACCAGCAGCAGTAGCGCCAGCACCCCGAGAGGCAGCAGGTAGGCCGCGGCGTATTTCGCAAACAGCGTGCTTTTCAGAAAGTCCGGCAGCTGCATCATGGAGCCGTCCGTGAAGCCCTTAATGACGCCGATCAACCCGGCGGAAAAAGTCTTTTCATAATAGGGCGTCCGGAAGACGACGGAACCGAGAGGCAGCATCAGAACGGCAATGGCGCCGAGGGTCAGCACCATCCGGGCGATGGCCTCCTTGCTGCCGATAAACGCCGCCTTGATCCGGGCGATGACCATTCGCGCCGCCGCGCCCTCCAGCTCCGTTCGCTTGGCGTCCTCGATCAGGAGCTTTTCCTGAGAAAAGTACATGATATTGACGCCGCAGTGCTTGCAGTTGGGCCTCAGATCGTAGAAAGGGATCTCTCCCCCACATTTGGGACAGTGCATCAACATACCTCCTTATGATCCGCCGAAAAACAACCGGTCTGCGTATTGGCCCATGGCGGACCGCGTTCTCCGCAGCGAAACAGAATTTTGCATAAAAAAATAATAAC
>CADAMO010000213.1:7297-8465 GCA_902788995.1 Oscillospiraceae bacterium | reverse complement strand
TCCGGCGACGTGCCGGAACGGCTGCGGGACGCGGATATCCGTTCGCTGGAGCTGACCGGCATGGTGGCCGGCGCCAAGTACCGGGGCGACTTTGAAGAGCGCATCCGCAGCGCCGTCAACGAGGCCACAGCCGCCGGGAATATCATCCTGTTTATCGACGAGATCCATAACCTGATCGGCACCGGCAGCGCGGAAGGGGCGGTGGACGCCGCCAACATTTTAAAGCCTGTGCTGGCGCGGGGCGGTATCAAGCTGATCGGCGCCACCACCATGGAGGAATACCGCAAGAACATCGAAAAAGATTCCGCGCTGGAACGGCGGTTCCAGACGGTGACGGTGAACGAGCCGACGCAGGAAGAGACACTGGCGATCCTCAAAGAGCTGCGCCCGCGCTATGAAGCGCACCACGGCGTGACCATCACGGACGAGGCGCTGCAGTCCGCCGTCGCCCTCTCCGTCCGTTATATCACGGACCGGTTTCTGCCAGACAAGGCCATCGACCTGATGGACGAAGCGGCAGCCGGGGTCAACCTGCGGAAGGACCGCTATCCCCCGGAGCTGAAAGCGCTGGAAGAGGACTGCCAGCGGCTCAACCGGGCCAAGGCGGACGCGGTCAACGCGCAGGAATTTGAAAGGGCCGTGGAGATACGGGACAGGGAAAAAGAGGCGAACCGGGCCTTTGCCGCCGGAAAGGCCCGTTGGATGGAGGCGGGCGGCGCGCCGGTAACCGTGGAAAGCGGGGATATTGCCCGGGTGGTCAGCGAGTGGACGCGGATACCGGCGGAAAGCCTGACGGCCACCGAACGGAGCCGCCTGCTGTCGCTGGAGGAAACGCTGAAGCAGACCGTGATCGGGCAGGATGAGGCGGTCCACCGCGTCGCCGCCGCCGTGCAGCGGGGGCGCAGCGGCGTCAAGGATCCCCTGCGCCCCATCGGCTCCTTTCTCTTCTGCGGCCCCACCGGCGTGGGGAAAACCGCCCTGGCAAAAGAGCTGGCCCGCACCTTTTTCGGCAGCTCGGACGCGCTGATCCGGCTGGATATGTCGGAATTCGCCGAAAAGCATACCGTCTCCCGATTGGTGGGCTCACCGCCCGGCTATGTGGGCTTTGAGGAGGGCGGCCAGCTGACGGAGCAGATCCGTAGGAAGCCCTACTGCGTGATCCTGTTCG
>CADAMO010000213.1:0-7266 GCA_902788995.1 Oscillospiraceae bacterium | reverse complement strand
GCCCACCCGGAGGTGTTCAACGCCCTGCTGCAAATACTGGATGAGGGCATGCTGACCTCCGCCCAGGGGCGCGTCGCAGACTGCCGCAACTGCATTCTGATCATGACGTCGAACGTGGGGGCGGAGCTTATGACCGCCACGGGAATGGGCTTTGCCGCGGACAGGACGCCGGGCGACGCCGCCGTGAGGACCGCGGTAACGGCGGCGCTGAAAAAGCTGTTCCGGCCGGAATTTCTCAACCGGGTGGACGAGACGGTGATCTTCCGCCCCCTGTCAAAGGAGAGTATCCGCGCGATTGCGGGGCGTTTTCTGGAGGAGATCCGTCGGCGGCTGGCGGGGATGGGGATTGATGCCGTCTTTGAGGACAGCGCCGTGGACTGGTTTGCGGAGAACGGTTACGACGCGGCCTACGGCGCGCGGTATCTGAAACGGCTGATCGTCGCAGAGGCGGAGGACCCCATCGCCCACGCCATCATCTCCGGCGGTCTTGCGGAGGGCGGCGGCGTGAACTTCCGGGCGGCAGACGGAAATCTGCAATACGCGATCAAAGCGCCGGTAAAGCAGCTTCCGCAGGGAGAAGGATGACGGCGCACAAATGGTGAACGTCCCTCGTTTTTCCCGCAGAAAGCGCCTGCGCCGGTTGAAACAGCCAAACAGCAGCAGACGGCCTCCCGGAGACAAATTCGGGAGACCGTCTTTTTGATTGTTATGACGGAAGATGCGGAGAGGAACGCTCCCTGCTCACAGATCCGACAGCTTTTTCTGATAGAAGAAATCGTGCACCACTTTATCGTATTCGCTCCACAGGGGCAGCGTGCGGCAGGAGGACGCCCGGGGGCAGGCTTCTGCGTTTCCGGCAAGGCAGGCAACGGAGGCAAGGCTGCCCTCCATCAGCTCGATGATCTCGCCGACGGAGTATTCCTCCGGCTTGCGGCAGAGCATATAGCCGCCGCCCCGGCCGCTGGAGCCCTTGATCAGCTTTCCCTGCACCAGATCCTTCACGATGATTTCCAGATATTTTTTTGAGATCTCCTGCCGTTCCGCGATCTCTTTCAACGGGATATAGCTGCCGTTGTCGTGCTCCGCCAGGTCGATCATCACGCGCAGCGCGTAACGTCCTTTTGTTGATATCATATGCATGCTTCCTTTTTTCTCTTTTTACCTATTATACCACAAGGTAAGTAGGCAAATCAAGCTTTAAAATATGATTATTTACCTATTGACATAGTAGGTGATTAGCGGTATAATAAAGGCAAATCAACACAGGGAGAAACACAGACATGAAAATATACGCGGATAACGCGGCCACCACAAAAATGAGCCAAACAGCCGTCGAGGCCATGCTGCCCTATCTTACGGAGTGCTTCGGCAACCCGTCAAGCCTGTATGAGGCGGGCCAGAAGGCCAAAGAAGCGCTGGAAACCGCCCGGGAAGAGATCGCGCGGATCATTCACGCCTCCCCCCGGGAGATCGTTTTTACCTCCGGGGGAAGCGAGGCCGACAATCAGGCGATCCTTTCCGCGGCGGCGCTGGGGGAAAAAAAGGGCAAACGCCATATCGTCTCCACCGCCATCGAGCACCACGCGGTGCTGCACACGCTGAAAAAACTGGAAAAACAGGGCTTTGACGTGACGCTGCTGCCGGTGCATGAGGACGGGATCGTCCGCCCGGAGGAGCTGAAAGCGGCCCTGCGGGAGGATACGTGCCTGGTCACGGTGATGTATGCCAACAATGAGATCGGCACATTGCAGCCCATCCGTGAGATCGGCGAACTCTGCAAAGAAAAAGGGATTCCCTTCCACACGGACGCGGTGCAGGCCGTCGGGCATCTGTCCATGGACGTGGAACGGGACGGCGTGACGCTGCTCTCCGCCTCGGCGCACAAGTTCCACGGGCCCAAGGGCGTGGGATTCCTCTACGCCAGAAAGGGCTTCCGTCTGTCAAATCTGATAGAAGGCGGGGCGCAGGAACGGGGCAAACGGGCCGGAACGGAAAACGTGGCGGGTATCGTCGCCATGGCGGCCGCATTGAAGGAAGCGGAAGCCAACCGGGAAGCAACCGCCCTGCGGCTGACCGCCCTGCGGGACAGGCTGATCGAAGGGCTTGCAGCCATACCCCACTCGGCGCTCAACGGCGATGCGCAAAAACGGCTGCCGGGCAACGTCAATTTCTGCTTTGAAGGGATTGAAGGTGAATCCCTCCTGCTGCTGCTGGACGACCGGGGGATTTGCGCCTCCTCCGGCTCGGCGTGTACCTCCGGTTCGCTGGACCCCAGCCACGTGCTGCTGGCCATCGGCAGAAAACACGACGTGGCACACGGCTCGCTGCGGCTGACGCTGGGCGAGGATGCGACGGAAGAAGAAGTCGACTACATTATTCAGACGGTGACGGAAACCGTCGACCGGCTGCGGAGCTTTTCCCCCGTCTGGCGTGACCTGTGCAGCGGCAAAAGTCCGTTTATTCTGTAAAGGAGGCTTAAACATGGCATTATACAGCGAAAAAGTGATGGACCACTTCCGCAATCCCCGCAACGTGGGCGTCATCGAGAACGCCGACGGCGTGGGTGAAGTGGGCAACGCCAAGTGCGGCGATATTATGAAAATGTATCTGAAAATCAAGGACGAGGTCATCGAGGACGTGAAATTTGAGACCTTCGGCTGCGGCAGCGCCATCGCCTCCAGCTCCATGGCCACGGAGATGATCAAAGGCAAGCCCGTGGCGGAGGCCATGAAGCTTACCAACAAAGCGGTGGCGGAGGCGCTGGACGGGCTGCCGGATTACAAGATGCACTGCTCCGTGCTGGCAGAGGAGGCCATCAAGGCGGCGCTGAAGGATTATTATGACAAAAACGGCATCGCGTATGACGAAAGCGCCTTCCCGGACTGCGAGAGCTGCGGGCATTGTCAGATATAAAGAGAGGGTTGCCGGGGCGACGCGGCCCCAGCAGCGCGGCGCCTCAGTGCCGCTTTTCGCGCAAATAACTCTTGCAGCACGGCGCATTGCGCCGTCTGGCAAATCCCCATTCGGAATCGCATTGCGGGCGGATCACTGATCCGCGCTACATTGTACGCTCGCTCAGGTGATCGGAACTGCGTTGCAACGCCGCCGAGGCAGCGTACTGCGATTTCAAATCGACGACCCTCTGTTTGTCACTATCCCACATTTTTCCGTGTGAATCCGAAAAAATCCCCCGGGGGATCACTCCTCCGGGGGATCGGTCTATGTATGTCTTAAACTGTTACCGTGCACCCACCTTTATTCCGAAACTTGCACTTTCTTTGATTCTCATTCTTCTCTCTTTTTCTTCCGTCTTTTCCCTCTTTTTAGTGGTTCTCGTACCCCTCTTATTCTCTCTCTCTTCCTTCACTTTACCGTCCCCGACGCATTCAATTTCCTTCTTTTGCTTTTCTTTTTTTTACCCTGCCGACAAGAACTCATTAGCTGTTCCGACAGCTTTTCCGACGCTGTGTTCTTCCTTCCCACAAACGAGAAATGCGGGGAATGGAAGTGAACTGCGTCCGCATCCCGATCGAAGAAAACCAGAACACCGGATAGCGATCTTAGTGTCTTCGTCGGGGTTCTCCTATCTTCCGTTCTTTTCATTCTTGGAACAGGATACAGACGGAGTTTTTTCCCTTATGAGATGCCGGGGAACGGCTTAAAATAAGGCTTTGCGGGATCTGACAAGAGATTGATCGGAGAGGATTTAATGGAATTTCAACGCTTTTTCAGACGCATTCTTCTGCTTTATCTCAAGAGAATTTCAAAAAAAAATCAGCTGAAAGATCACCGGAATTACCGCTGTTCCGATCGGTTCTTACAGTCAAATCGGACTTCTTGAGAAAGAGATTCATTTGAAGGTAGCGACGGGGAAGGAATCGGAAAATGGAATGAAGATGGGGGGAAGGTGAGGAGAAAAACGGAGGAGCGAAAGATAGAATAACGGATGAAATATCAATGAGGTTCAGTAAGCTATGATGATTAAAGACTGAACAGCATTTGTTCAGGATAAGTCACTTCGCACATTTGAGGATAAAGGGATGTGCAAAGGAACATAGTACTTTGACCTCTTGCCAAGGGATATTATAATAGGTTTGCCTGCAAATTGCAAGGGCCAATATCTTCAGAAAAGACTGGAAGAAAAGAGGTGGTAACAATGTCACAAGAGACAGAACAAAACAAACGCAGCGGTTTTACGGAAAGTGAAAAAAGATTTCTTACCTTGAACCCGATTGAATGGACGAGAAACAACTACCCGATTTTCGTGCGGATGTACGACGGTCCTCTGCCGGGACCGAGAGAGCTTCCAGATATTTCCTATGAGATCATCGATGTTAAAAGGGTAAAGATTAATCCAGACGAGAAGTAATAATCAAGTGGTGAGCTCCGGAGCGGTCGATTGACTTCCCCGGAGCTCATTTCATTATATCAACGTAGCATGTCCTTCAATCGCTTGTTCGATCCGCTGTGGTTCCAAACCGATATATCGCTGCGTGACCGCCGCGCTGCTGTGCTGTAAGAGCCGCTGTACGAGCGTGATATCGTAACCGTTGTTCTTGTATATCTCTGTCGCATACCATTTTCGGAAACTGTGCGTACTGATCCCGTTGTAACCCAGATAATCGCAAACAAGCTTGATCTGCTTTTGGACTGCTCTTTCTGTGATCGGAAAAATCAGATCGGTTGGCTTGATGCCGTTGCGAAGACAATAGTTCTCTACATACTGCTGGATGACAAGGGGAACGGTAAAGACTCTGTGTTTTCCTGTTTTCTGTTCAACAATATCTAATCGGAACCGGTCTCCGTCCCGGACGATGTCAGCAAGATGGAGACGCAGGATATCGCTGATCCGGAGTCCCAGATTCGCCTCCAGTACAAGAGTCGTCGCGATCCGCTCATTCGGGCGACAGCCACAAAAGCCCTCCTTCATCGTTGTGATAATCTCGATGTATTGCTCTGTTGTCAGGGCAGTCGTCTTTTTATTCATGTCCCCCTCCGGCAAAATAGTTCGTATTTTCTCGTCGAAAAGTTCGTAATTTTTCGACTAATTCCAACAAACCGCGTAAACACTGGATTTTACTGTTCGTATAAGCAGCGTTTTACGAACTTTTGTTTCTGTGAGGATACGATAACACAAATCGCTTAAGAAGTGCTTAAGACAGGCCCCTGTTTCAAGTATCAGCTCAAGTCTTTTTCTTCCAACGATAACCACAAGCGGCACCTACAACGCCTCCGATAATATAGGCAGTCGACAGAGATTATAATCGGGTAACAAAATAGTTCCCCGACATTAAACGTATCGTCAAAAACTTGATTTTCGACATCCTCTGCGTTATACTATATAATTGATTATGTGTAACCTTCTGGGAGAAGTAACGATGGCCGAACACATAAAGAGTATCACCGAAGACTAAAACGAATCTGGAAGGGACAGCCAATGAAGATCTTTAATAATGTCACAGATATCGTCCGTGATGATTTGCGCGTCACAATCACAAAGGGAAGCCGTGTTTCCATTGCTGCGGCTTGTTTTTCCATGTACGCGTATCAGGAATTAAAGAAACAGCTGGATACTGTCGATCAGTTTCGGTTTATTTTCACTTCTCCCACTTTCGTACAGGAACGAGAGAAAAAAGAGAGGCGTGAATTCTACATTCCCCGCCTGAGTCGCGAGACCAGTCTTTACGGTACTGAGTTTGAGATCAAACTGCGCAACGAAATGACGCAACGTGCGATTGCAAAAGAATGCGCAGACTGGATCACCCGGAAGGCTACATTCAAATCGAACACCACCGGTGAAAACATGGGTGGATTTATGACTGTCACCGGGGCGGCAGAAGATACGGCATATATGCCGATGAACGGCTTCACGACTGTGGATATCGGCTGCGAACGTGGCAACAACAGTTATAATATGGTCAACAGGATGGATGCGCCATTTGCGCTGGAATACCTGAGATTGTTCGACAGCATCTGGAACGACAGCGAAAAGCTGCAGGATGTAACCGCAGAGATCATTGAAAGTATTCGCAATGTATACAAAGAGAACTCGCCGGAATTCATTTACTTCATGATTCTGTATCATGTGTTCAGCGAATTTCTTGATGACATTTCCGAAGACGTTCTCCCCAACGAAGCCACAGGATTCAAACAGAGCAAGATCTGGAGTATGCTCTATGACTTCCAGCGTGACGCGGTGCTGGCGATCATCAACAAGCTGGAAAAATATAACGGCTGCATTCTTGCGGACAGCGTCGGTCTCGGCAAAACATTTACAGCACTTGCGGTTGCCAAGTATTACGAAAGCAGAAATCGCACGGTGCTGGTTCTCTGCCCGAAAAAGCTGGCAGACAACTGGAATACATATAAAGATAACTATGTAAACAACCCGATCGCCTCCGACCGGTTAAATTATGACGTGCTCTTCCATACGGATTTGTCGCGCAGCGGCGGCATGTCAAACGGCTTGGATCTGGATCGGTTGAATTGGGGTAATTACGATCTCGTCATCATAGACGAATCGCACAACTTCCGCAATGGCGGTGAAGTATCCGGTGAAGAAGGCAAAGAGAATCGGTATCTGCGTCTGCTGAACAAAGTAATTCGCGCCGGAGTCAAGACGAAGGTGTTAATGCTTTCAGCCACACCGGTCAACAATCGCTTTATCGATTTAAAAAATCAGCTCGCGATAGCGTATGAAGGCAACCCGGAATATATCAACAGTAAGCTGAACACCACCTCCTCTATCGATGAGATTTTCCGGCAGGCGCAGAAAGCGTTCAATACATGGAGCAAGCTCGATCCGGAAGCCAGAACCACAGAAAGCCTGCTGCGAATGCTGGACTTCGATTTCTTTGAGGTGCTGGACAGCGTAACCATCGCCCGCTCACGGCGGCATATCGAGAAGTATTACAGCACAGCGGAAATCGGCAAATTCCCGACGCGTTTAAAGCCCATCTCAAAAAGACCAAGTCTGACTGACCTGAATGATGCGATCAACTACAACCAGATTTACGAACAGTTGATGCTGCTCAGTCTTGTCATATACACACCGTCGCTTTATATTTTCCCCAGCAAGATCGAAAAGTATATGGATCTTACGCACAACAAGGGAACGAACCTGACGCAGCGTGGCAGAGAACAGGGCATTCAGCGGTTGATGAGCATCAACCTGTTAAAGCGGCTGGAAAGTTCCGTTTATTCCTTCCGATTAACCCTTTCCCGAATCAAGTCGCTGATCGATAGTACGATTGAGGCCATCGACCG
>CADAMO010000212.1 GCA_902788995.1 Oscillospiraceae bacterium | reverse complement strand
GACGACGCGGATATCTTCCCCTACAGCTTCGCCTTCACCTCCACGGACCTGGACGGCGCGGTGGAAGCCCTCTCCGATATCCTGCCGGATCTGATGAAGCTGGCGGAGGTGGAAAAATCCTGTCAGCTGATGGCGGCCGAGATCGAAAAGACCCGCCGCCGGGTCAACGCCCTGGAGCATGTGATGATTCCCCAGTATGAGGAGACGATCAAGTTCATCGCCATGAAGCTGGAAGAAAACGAGCGCGGCGCCACCACCCGCATCATGAAGGTCAAGGACATGATGCTCAAACAGGCACATCAGTATTGAGAAGCAATTTACCCCTCCGAAAACTGTTTTCGGAGGGGTAAATGATTTATTGGTTGTTATCGTGTTTCCGAAATGACTTTGATGGTATCCGGTACGGAAATATCAACAGATCTTTCACCGTTGGCGTCCGTTTTGATGCTGACGGTGATTTCTCCGTCTGACGTCCACAGAGTGCCTTTTACCTCTTTCAGTTCGGGAATCTCGGCGGGGGAGACGGTCACTTTTGCGAACCCCGGTTTGTCGTTGAACCGTTTGATTCCCAATATCCCGCTAAAGAACAGCTCCACCACCGCGCCGAACATGGGGTGGCAGCGGGAATCACAGCCGTCCCAGTTCTCCCAAAGGGTGGTCGCGCCGTGCTTCTTCATGTTGTAGAAGGAGACCTCGCTCTCGTTGACCAGCAGCCGGAAGGCAAGGGAACCGTAGCCCTTTTCAAACAGCGTCTTCATCAGCAGGTAGGTGCCGAAAATGCCGGTGTCATGCGCGCCCAGCGCCTCATACTTTTCGACGAGGTTTTTCACCGTCCGTTCGTCGCCGAGACCGATATCCAGCGCGTAGGCGTCCGCTCCCTGCACGCCGCCGCAAAAGCTGCCGGTGGCCACGTCATAATAATGGCGGACCAGCGCGTCGGCGGAATCGGCGGATAGCTTCTCATAGACGGGGACGTCTTCGTCCTTCCCCAGGACCGCGGCGGTCTTTGCCGTGATATCCGCGCACAGCTTCAGGAAATAGGTGTTGACGAAGGGCTCCGGGATCTCGTTTTTGTTGTGTGGCGCGCACCAGTCGCCCAGACACCAGCCGCCTTTTTCCGCACTGGTGACAAGACCGTCCTCGCTGTGGCGCACCATATAGCCCAGATAGGCCTTCATGGAGTCGTAGGAGACGGCCAGCATCTCTTTGTCGCCGTAAAACTGGTAATACCTCCAGGGCAGAATACAGGCCGCGCCGCCCCAGCCTCCGGGACCGCCGCCTCCGCCGTAGAAGGGGGAGGTGTGCTGCACGTGGCCTCCGATCTTGTCCTGACAGTCCCGGATATCCCGGGCCCATTTGCGGTACAGCTCCCGGGCGTCGAACACGCTCATCACCGCGCCGCAGGTCAATTGTCCGTCGCCGGTGTAGCCCAGCCGCTCCCGGTGGGGGCAATCGGAGGGCACGCAGCCGTGGACGTTGGCCTGCTGGGTGCGCACGTAGGCGTCAAAGATCCAGTTCAGCGTCTCGTTGTCGCTGTGGAATTCAGACAGTTGAGGCAGATCGGTCTGTACCACCCGGTATTCACTGATCTCCGCAATACCGGTCAACTCGATATACCGCGCCGCGTGCCAGGTGAAGTGGGGATAAAACTCCGTCACGCCTGTTTCTGCATAGACGAAGCGGTCCCGCTGCATCCGGGCGGTGCCGCCGCAGTAGTGGAAGTTGAGGCTTCCGTCCTCGTTCAGCTCATCCGCATAGCGGGTCTCAGCCACCTCGTTTTTGCGCGCATACTCCGGGAAGGTCACCACCGCGTAGCCGGAAGCCTCTTCCCCGATATCGTAGATCTTCCGGTCACCGAAGGTATAAATCACCTTCGGCACGATCGTTCTTACCACCCTGTCCCGGGGAAAATCCGCCGGGCAGAGCTTCGCATCAGGGGCTTCTCTCACGTCCGGCGTCAGCCAGTCGGCGTCGTCATAGTCCGGCTTGTCCCAGTCCTGCTCATACAGGGTCGCGTCCTGATATTCACCGAAATAGAGGCTGGATTCTCTGATAAAGTCGGTCTTCCACTTCGTATTGGCGGGGGAGGAGACGATCTCCCGCACGGTTCCGTCAGTTTCCGTCAGGGTCAGCCGGAACACCAGCAGGTTGTCGCCCCATTTCGGCATGCCCTCGTTCTGGCTCTTGTGCTGCCCGTACCAGCCCGCGCCGATGCGCACGGCCAGCGCGTTGCGTCCCTCCCGCAGCAGGGCGGTCACATCATATTCCGCATAATAAATGCGGTAGTCCATCTCGTCAAAGATGGGCATATGGATGACGGTCAGGTCCCTCTTTTCGTAGTTGGACATGGGCGGAAAATAGCGGTCCTCGCTCAGAGGCGTTCCGTTGAGGAACGCCTCATAAAAGCCGAGGGCGGTCATCGTCAGCGTCGCTTTGCTGACTTTGTTCGCTTCAAATACCGTGCGGGTCACGTTGACGTCCACTTCCGGGAACGTCAGCCATTCGCAGCCGGTAAAGGGGGATTTGCAGTCGGTTTCCTGTGTCATAAGCTCAGCCTTTCAGCGGGATCACCGTAAAGCCGAAGGCGAGGCCTTCTTTGGCGTTCAGGCGGTATTCCTCTCTGGTGTCGGGGCCGCAGCTGGAGCTGCCGATGCCTCTGGTGAAGCCGTCCAGCGTGAGGAAGGTGGTGTCGGTCTTTTTCAGGTCCTCCTGATGCTGGGCCTTGTCGATCATGTTCTGGGTGAAATGGTGAACGCTGAAGGAGAGCGCGTCGTCGGCGTAGATGCGCACCAGATTGTTCTCGTCGTCCGCCAGCTGGATCCACTTGGTGTCGCAGTGCATGCCGCTCTCCTGCGGGTAGACGTACATTTCATACATCTCGTCAACGTCGGCGCTGTAAATGCCCACCGGGGACTGGGCCTTGAAGTCGGGCATATTCTCACTGTCGCCTCTGCCGTAATAGGTCACGTGATCGAAGGCCTTGTCCAGTTCCAGCGTCACGCCGAAGCGGGGCAGGTCCGTGCAGGCGTCTTCTCCCGTCACCTCCAGCGAGGTGTTGATCTCCATGGCGCCGAGGGAGCTGATGAGATAGGAGATGTGGTGGCGGTAATACTGTCTTCTGTTGAATTTCAGGTCGTAGGAGACCTCCACGAGAATCTCGCCGTCCTCAATGTGGGCGTCAAAGCTGCGCAGCGTCTTTTTCAGCTTGTTGAGGCCGCTCTCCGCCCATTTGTCGCGCATGGCGGCGTCGTTGTCGATCAGCGCCCGGTACAGGTTGGCGTTGAACCCGATCTCCTCCTTCGGCGTCACGTTGAGCAGCTGCTTGCCGTTGACGAGCTAGGAGATCAGGTCGCCGGTGCGGGCGTCGATGTCGTATTCGTAGGCCACGTCGTTCAGCGTCATCTGTTCCACCGCGATCTCGCGGCCGTCTGTCTTATCGGTGTAGATAAAGTTCAGATGGCAGTCCTTGGCCTCGTCGAAGTCCCTGTGGTCGATCCTGACGCACTCTGCCGCCATGGGGGCCAGATTGAGGTCAACCGTGCCGGTTTCCTTTTCCTCTCCGTTTTCCAGCAGCACCCATTTTACCGCGATGTAATCGGAGCTTCTGAACCGGTTGGTGTTCTCAAAGCAATAGAGCTTTTTGCCCGCGACGGAGGCGCGGATGGGGCGGTACACCGCCTTCATTTCCTTGGCGCCGGTGTGGGGCGTGCGGTCGGCGTACATCAGGCCGTCCACGCAGAAGTGGCCGTCGTGCTGCTTTTCGCCGTGGTCGCCGCCGTAAGTATAGCGGTATTTATATTTCTTGTCGCCGTCGGGATGGTACACAGTGTGGTCCGCCCACTCCCAGATGCAGCCGCCCATGGAGTTGTCCCACTCGTAGAACAGGTCCCAGTATTCCTCCAGGTTGCCGGGGCCGACGCCCATGGCGTGGCAGTACTCACAGAGATAGAAGGGGAATTTGGAGTATTCGCGGCAGACCTTGCCGTTTCTCTCCCGCTTGTTTTTCATCATCCGTTCGATATCCTCAGTGGAGGTGTACATCTCGGAGATGACGTCGTAGTGGAAGCGTCTGGTGTGGATGACGCTTTCGTAGTGTACCGGGATGGTCGTTCCGGTGGATTTCAG
>CADAMO010000211.1 GCA_902788995.1 Oscillospiraceae bacterium | reverse complement strand
TGAGGTTCAGTAAGCTATGATGATTAAAGACTGAACAGCATTTGTTCAGGATAAGTCACTTCGCACATTTGAGGATAAAGGGATGTGCAAAGGAACATAAACGACGGGGAAATCAGCCTTCCTTGATGGCGGCCTGCGCGGCAGCGAGGCGAGCGATCGGTACACGGAAGGGAGAGCAGGAGACGTAGTCCAGACCGATGGAGTGGCAGAACTCGACGGACGTGGGATCGCCGCCGTGCTCGCCGCAGATGCCCAGGTGCAGCTTGGGGTTTTCAGCCTTGCCCAGCTTGATGGCCATCTTCATCAGGGCGCCGACGCCCACCTGATCCAGCTTGGCAAACGGATCGTTCTCGAAGATCTTGGCGTCATAGTAAGCGTTGAGGAACTTACCGGCGTCGTCACGGGAGAAGCCGTAGGTCATCTGGGTGAGGTCGTTGGTGCCGAAGCAGAAGAAGTCCGCTTCCTTGGCGATCTCGTCGGCGGTGAGGGCCGCTCTCGGGATCTCGATCATGGTGCCCACTTCATACTTGAGGTCGGCGCCGGCGGCGGCGATCTCTTCGTCAGCGGTGGCGACCACAAAGCTCTTGACGTACTTGAGCTCCTTGACCTCGCCTACCAGCGGGATCATGATCTCGGGAACGATGTGCCAATCCGGATGCGCCTTGTTGACGTTGATGGCGGCGCGGATAACGGCGGCCGTCTGCATCTTGGCGATCTCGGGATAGGTGACGGCCAGACGGCAGCCACGGTGACCCATCATGGGGTTGAACTCGTGGAGGTCGGCAATGACCTGCTTGATGTATTCCACGGTCTTGCCCTGAGCGGCGGCGAGAGCGGCGATGTCGGCCTCGTCGGTGGGAACGAACTCATGGAGAGGCGGATCCAGGAAACGGATGCACACGGGCGTGCCTTCCAGCGCCTCATAAAGGGCTTCGAAGTCGGCCTGCTGCATGGGCAGGATCTTGGCCAGAGCGGCTTCGCGCTCTTCCACGGTCTCGGAGCAGATCATCTCGCGGAACGCGCCGATTCTGTCGGGATCGAAGAACATGTGCTCAGTACGGCAAAGGCCGATACCCTCCGCACCCAGCTCACGCGCCTTCTTGGCGTCTCTGGGGGTATCCGCGTTGGTTCTGACCTTCAGCTTTCTGTACTTGTCGGCCCACGCCATGACGCGGCCGAATTCGCCGGCGATCTGAGCGTCAACCGTGGGGATGATGCCCTTGTAGATGTTGCCGGTGGTACCGTCGATGGAGATGAAGTCGCCCTCGTGGAAGGTTTCACCCGCCAGCTCAAACTTCTTGTTCTCTTCATCCATCTTGATGTCGCCGCAGCCGGAAACGCAGCAGGAACCCATGCCGCGCGCCACGACCGCCGCGTGAGACGTCATACCGCCGCGGACGGTCAGGATGCCCTGAGCGGCCTTCATGCCGGTAATGTCTTCGGGAGAGGTCTCAAGACGGACCAGAACGACCTTTTCGCCTCTGTTGTTCCAGGCTTCCGCGTCGTCAGCGGTGAACACGACCTTGCCGCAGGCAGCGCCGGGGGAAGCGCCCAGGCCCTTGCCGAGAGGCGTGGCGGCCTTGAGGGCCTTCGCGTCAAACTGGGGATGCAGCAGGGTGTCGAGGTTTCTGGGGTCGATCATGAGAACGGCTTCCTGCTCGGTCTTCATGCCCTCGTCAACGAGGTCGCAGGCGATCTTCAGAGCAGCCTGAGCAGTTCTCTTGCCGTTACGGCACTGGAGCATATAGAGCTTGCCGTTCTCCACGGTGAACTCCATATCCTGCATGTCGTGATAGTGCTTTTCAAGCAGGTCGCAGACCTTGACGAAATCGGCATAGGCCTCGGGGAACTTCTCTTCCATCTGGGCGATGGGCATGGGGGTCACGGGTGAAGGCCACGCCGGTGCCGGAGTTGTCGTTCAGGTTGCCGAACACCATGGGCATGACGTTGACGGCGGTGCCCCAGGAATAGGGGATATCGTTGTCGCGGCGATAGACGTTGGCTCTGGGGTTGTCCCAGGAACGGAACACCGCACGGATGGCTTCGTAAAGCTGGGTCTTGGGGTCGGACGGGAAGTCCTCGCCCAGCTGCTTTTTGTATTCAGCCTTGAACTGGGTGGCCAGCTCCTTGAGGTCGGCGGCGGTGAGCTCCACGTCGAAGGTCACGCCTCTGTCCTCTTTCATCTTGTCGATGAGCTGCTCGAAATATTTCTTGCCGACTTCCATAACGACGTCGGAGAACATCTGGATGAAGCGGCGATAGGAGTCATATACGAAACGCTCGAACTTGGGATCGGGGTTGCCCGCGATCATGGCGTTGACGACGTCGTCGTTCAGACCGAGGTTCAGGATGGTATCCATCATGCCGGGCATGGAAGCGCGGGCACCGGAGCGGACGGAAACCAGCAGGGGGTTGTTGAGGTCGCCGAACTTTTTGCCGTTGATCTCTTCCATCTTTTCCACGTTCTTCATGATTTCGGCCATGATCTCGTCGTTGATCTTTCTGCCGTCCTCATAATACTGGGTGCAGGCTTCGGTGGTGATGGTGAAGCCCTGGGGCACGGGCAGACCGATGTTGGTCATTTCCGCCAGGTTGGCGCCCTTGCCGCCGAGCAGCTCACGCATGGTGGCGTTGCCTTCGGTGAACAGGTAAACATACTTTTTGCTCATGTTTTTTCCTCCGTGTTTTTAGAATTCATAACATGGTACATGCAGCAGAAGGAAAATTCCGCCGCAAGATTTGATTAACCTTATGTATTATAACAAAACGAACGGAGACTTTGCAACCTTTTTTGCAAAAAAATTCCGTTCGATTTGTCATCTTTTTTTGTGGATTTTGCAAAAATCGCCCGATTACTTCTTGAAAGGCGTCAGCGCGAAGAACCAGCGGATCAGGTTCTCGAAAAACTTGAACATGCTGAGCAGGAAATCCCACACGTTGCCGAGGGAATCCATATCCACGTTGTAGACCTTGACGACGATATCCTCAGATGTATTGGCAAAGGTGCCGATGTAAATGAGGTTTTTCTTGTCGGCGCCTTCCCAGCGGTCAAAGCCCTGCTTGTCGACTTCCGTCACGTCCAGCTTGTTGCCGAACTCGTCGATGGGCTGGCCCTCGTCGTCGCACAGCACCGTCATATTCAGGATCGTACCGTAGGCGGAATTCTCATATTCCTTGCCGGTAATGATATCGGTATTGATGGTGGAAGGATAGACCTTCACGCGGGAGGTGAGGTCGAAGGTATAGCTGCTTCTGGCCCGCAGGGCGATCACGGCCGTTTCACCGTCGGGCACGTAAAAGCCGTTGGTGAGATAAGCGGAGGGATCGGCGATGGCGTCTTTCAGATTTTCTTCCGTCAGGTCCACCAGATCCACTCTGGTGGCGGAGACGCTCTCCAGCGTAACGCTGTGGGATTTCGTATAACCGTCGGCGGCAAACGCCACAGGCGTCAGGCACGCCAGCGCCAGCAGAACGGCCAGCAGGCAGGAAATTGTTTTTTTCATGGTAAAACATCCTTTCAACACAATAATATTCCGTAAAAATTATAAAACATCTGAAGTGAAAAATCAACAAAAAGAAGAAAAATTTTTTGTTCCGTCAAAAACGCTGATTTTCATATTGACAAAGCGCGGTGCCATCCATTATTATATAATATATATGGCATTAGGAGAGATAGATATGAGAATGAGAAAATTACTGGCCCTTGTGCTGACGGCAGCCGTCGTGCTGTCCTGCGCATCCTGCGCGACGATCACCGTGACCATTCCCGTTAACGTAGGCGACGCCCAGAGCGGCAGCGCCGGCGGCGATACGGCGCCCACCCCCGCCGCGACGGAGCAGGCGGCCCCCACCCAGCAGCCGGCCGCTTCCACCGACACGCCGACGACGCAAGCGCCCGCGTCAAACGACGCCGCGGCCCCCGCGGACGCCTCCACCGGCGCGCCGACCACCAAGGCGGAGATCATCAAGTATTACTGCGACGCGTATAACAAGATTGCGACCGACGCCAAGGAAGTCACCAGAACTTACGACTATACTTCCAATTATAATAAGATCTTGAACATCAACGGCAACTCCACGCTGGAAGGCCTGGCGGGCACGCTGATGGACAAATTCATGGTGGAGACCACCGATCCGCTGCCGGGTTCCGCCAGCGATCTGCCCCCCGTGGGCCTCACCACCCTGAACATCCCCGAGGACAAGATCTCCGAGGCCACCTGCGAGGACAAGGGTTCCACCTATGAGATTACTCTGAAATCCACCGGCACCGACGACAATCAGGAATCCGACCTGAACCCCGGCGACGGCTCCGCGGGACTCATCGGTCCGCTGCTCAGAACGGACGACGTTTCCGGCGCGGTCAAGGGCGTTCTGACGTTTGATGGCCTTCACGCCTACTACGCCACCGCCTCCGTCAAGGCCACGGTGGACAAGGCCAGCGGTCACATCACCGAGCTTGTCTACAACACCCCCTGCGTGCTGCACTTCGATCAGGTGACCGTGGTCATCCTGAAGGTCAAGAACTGCGACATCGGCCTGCTGTTCCAGCAGACGTGGACCGCCTCTTATTGATCTCCCGCGGCAGCGGCAGACCCGAATCGGCTAAAAAAGGGGAACGGATCGGTGCAGACTGGTCCGTCCCTGTTATTCACGGAAGAAACATGAAAAAGAACTGTACTGTCAGATTGACGGATACCCAGATCGAGGAAGAAAAGAAGCAGAGCATGGAGATCACCACGCAGGGCGTCTTTTTCTGGAACGACGGGCGCTTTCTGCTGCGCTTTGAGGAATTCTTCGACGAGGATATCCGCAGCGAGACCACGGTCTCGTCGAAAAGCAAAAACTGTATTTCCATCGTCCACCGGGGCGACATCACCACCGAGCTGACGGTGGAGCTGGGGAAGCGGCACAACTCTCACTACGTCACCCCCTACGGCGAGCTGATGATCGGCATCGACGCCGTCTCCATCGAGAACGGGCTGACCGAAAACGGAGGCACCCTCCGGATGGCGTATTCCATCGACTATTACGCAGCCGTGGCCGCCACCAAGGAAATCACTATCGACATTATTATATAAAGGAAGAAAACGCAAATGAGCATGCTTGTCAAAATGGCCGAGCACCAGTTGACCGACTGCGTGACGGCCGCCATCCATAAAGCCATGGAAAACGGCGCTCTGCCGCAGGCGGAGCTCGTTCCCTTCAAGATCGAAGTGCCGGCGGACCGCAAAAACGGCGACTATTCCACCAACGCCGCCATGGCCCACGCCAGAGCCTTCCGCATGGCCCCCGCCAAAATCGCGCAGGCCATCATTGAGAATGCTGATCTGGAGGGCACCTTCTTCGGCAAGATCGAAGCGGCCGGACCCGGCTTCATCAACTTCACCTTCTCTCCCGCTTTCTACGCGGACGTGCTCTGCGATATCGCGGCAAAGGGAAAGGCCTACGGACACTCCGACATGGGAGCGGGCAAGAGCGCGCTGGTGGAGTTCGTCTCCGCCAACCCCACCGGCCCCATGCACGTGGGCAACGCCCGGGGCGGCGCGCTGGGAGACAGCCTGGCGGAGCTGCTGACCTGGGCGGGCTACCGCACGGAGCGGGAGTTCTACATCAACGACGGCGGCAACCAGATCGAGAAATTCGGTCTGTCGCTGGATATCCGCTACCGCCAGCACTTCGGGGACGACGTGGAAATGCCGGAGGATTCCTATCACGGGCAGGATATCATCGATCACGCGGCGAACTTCGCCGCCATTTACGGCGACAAATACATGGCCGCCTCCGAGGAAGAACGCCGCAAGGCGCTGGTGGACTACGCCCTGCCGCTGAACATTCAGGGGCTGGAGCGCGACCTGCTGAAGTATAAAATCAAATACGATACCTGGTTCCACGAAAGCGACCTGCACAAGTCCGGCGCCGCGAAAAAGGTCGTCGAGATGCTGACCGAAAAGGGCTACACCTACGAAAGCGACGGCGCACTCTGGTTCAAGGCGGAGCAGTTCGGCTGCGAAAAGGATTTCGTGCTGCGCCG
>CADAMO010000210.1 GCA_902788995.1 Oscillospiraceae bacterium | reverse complement strand
ACTGTATTTTTAATTTGCTTGTAAAGGCAAATAGCTTTACGTCGACAAGTATTTTCCTTTACGACTATGCGCTGTTTTTTGAAGCCGAAGGATCGCCGCTCCTCCGTCGGCAGTTGCTTGATTCATAATGTTTTTGGAGAAATGAGAAGATAATAATTGACAAGAGCGCGTCATTTGTATTAAAATGAATACCGATTCTGTGTAAAAATGAGGTGCAAAGAACCATGGGCTACAATTTAGCGCAAAAAATCATCCAATCGCATCTCGTTTCGGGTGAGATGATTCCCGGGACGGAGATCGGTCTTCGCATTGACCAGACGCTGACGCAGGACGCCACCGGTACGATGGCGTACCTTCAGCTGGAAGCCATGAACATCGACCGGGTCAAAACCGAGCTGTCCGTGGCCTATATCGACCACAACACGTTGCAGAACGGCTTTGAAAACGCCGACGACCACCGGTTCATCCAGACCGTGGCGCAAAAGCGTGGCATCCGCTTCTCCCGTCCCGGCAACGGCATCTGCCATCAGGTCCATCTGGAGCGCTTCGGCGTGCCCGGCAAGACGCTGCTGGGCTCCGACAGCCACACCCCCACCGGCGGCGGCATCGGCATGCTGGCCATGGGCGCCGGCGGCCTTGACGTGGCGGTAGCCATGGGCGGCGGCACCTATTATATCCCCATGCCGAAGATCGTCAACGTGGAGCTGACCGGAAAGCTCTCCCCCTGGGTGGCGGCGAAAGACATCATTCTCGAACTGCTGCGGATCATGACCGTCAAGGGGGGCGTCGGCAAGATCGTGGAATACACCGGCGAGGGCGTGAAGACCCTCTCCGTGCCGGAGCGCGCCACCATCACCAACATGGGCGCGGAGTTGGGCGCCACCACCTTGGGCGCCACCACCTCCATCTTCCCCTCCGACGAGACGACGCTGGCCTTCCTGAAAGCGCAGGACAGAGCGGACGCCTACACCGAGCTGAAGGCAGACGAGGACGCGTCCTACGACGAATATATCAAAATCGATCTTTCCACCCTCGTTCCGCTGGCGGCCATGCCCCACATGCCTGACAAGGTCAAGACCGTGGAGGAGATCGGCCCCATCGCCATCGACCAGGTCTGCATCGGCTCCTGCACCAACTCCTCGCTGTTCGACATGATGAAAGTGGCGGCGATCCTTAAAGGCAAGACCGTGGCGGAGAACGTCAGCCTGACCATCTCCCCCGGCTCCAAGCAGGTGCTTACCATGCTCTCCGAGAACGGCGCGCTGGCGGATATGATCGCGGCGGGCGCGCGGATCCTCGAAAGCGCCTGCGGCCCCTGCATCGGCATGGGCCAGTCCCCCAACTCCAAGGGCATCTCCCTGCGGACCTTCAACCGCAACTTTGAAGGCCGCTCCGGCACCGCCGACGCGGGCGTGTATCTGGTCAGCCCCGAAGTGGCGGCGGCTTCCGCCGTGGCGGGCTGTCTGACGGACCCGAGGACCCTCGGTGAATTCCCCGAGATCGTCCTTCCCGACCACTTCCTTATCAACGACAACATGATCCTGCTGCCCGACGCGCCGGACAAGGCGAAGGACAGAGAGGTCATCTACGGACCCAACATCAAGTCCGTGCCCCTTGGCCACGCGCTGGAAAAGGAGATCTCCACCAAGGTATTGCTTAAGGTGGGCGACAACATCACCACCGACCACATCATGCCCGCCGGGGCGAAGATCCTCCCCTACCGCTCCAACGTGCCCTATCTGTCCCAGTTCTGCTTCGGCGTCTGCGACAAGGCCTTCCCGGAGCGCTGCAAAAAGGAGGGCTCCGGTATCATCGTGGGCGGCGCGAACTACGGCCAGGGTTCTTCCCGTGAGCACGCCGCGCTGGTGCCGCTGTATCTTGGCATCCGCGCCGTGGTAGCCAAATCCTTTGCCAGAATGCACAAGGCGAACCTGACCAATTCCGGCATCCTGCCCCTGACCTTTGCCGACGAGAACGACTACGATAAGATCGACGAGGGCGATTCCATCACCCTGTGCGGCGTGCGCGACGCCATCCTGAACGGCGGCGATATCGTCCTGAAGGACGCGACCAAGGGCATTGAGATCCCGCTGAAGGCCGACCTTTCCGACCGGGCGAGGCACATCATTCTGGCCGGCGGCCTGCTCAACTATACCGCATCCAAATAATGTTAAATACGGAGAGAAAGACAATGTACGAGACGGAAATCAGCAACGCGCTTGCTTCTTTTGAAAAACTCATCAGAAAACAGCTGGAGAGAAACGAACGGATCAAGGCCACCAAGGACTTCACCGACTATGAAAGCCTTGACAAGATCATCATCGGCGTCTGCGGCGGCGACGGCATCGGCCCGATCATCACCAAGGAATCCGAAAAAGTGCTGCGCTTCATCCTGAGGGATCAGGTGGAAGCGGGCAAGATTGAGTTCCGGACCATCGACGGTCTGACCATCGAAAACCGTATCGCCCACATGCAGCCCATTCCCGACGACGTGATGGCGCAGCTCAAGGAGTGCCACGTCATCCTGAAGGGCCCCACCACCACGCCGCAGGCCGGCGACGGCCTTCCCAATATCGAGAGCGCCAATGTTGCCATGCGCAAGGCGCTGGACCTGTTCGCCAACGTGCGCCCCGTGCGCATCCCGGCGGAGGGCATCGACTGGACCTTCTTCCGTGAGAACACCGAAGGCGCCTATGCCGTTGGTTCCGAAGGCGTCAACGTGACGGACGAGCTGGCCATGGATTTCGTGGTGACCACCACGGAGGGCACCGAACGGATCGCCCGCCTTGCCTATGAGTTCGCGAAGAAAAACGGCAAGGAGCGCGTCTCCATCATCCAGAAGGCGAACGTCATCAAGACCACCGACGGCAAATTCCTGAACCTCTGCCGCAAGATCGGCGAGGAATATCCCGAGATCACCACCGACGAGTGGTATATCGACATCACCACAGCCAAGCTCATCGACCAGAAGAGAAGAAGAGATTTCAAGGTCTTCGTGCTGCCGAACCTCTACGGCGATATCATCACCGACGAGGCCGCGGAGTTCCAGGGCGGCGTGGGCACGGCGGGCAGCGCCAACATCGGCAAGCGCTACGCCATGTTCGAGGCCATCCACGGCTCCGCCCCCAGAATGGTGAAGGAGGGCCGCGCCGCCTACGCCGACCCCTGCTCCATGCTGCGCGCCTCCGCCATGCTGCTGTCCCACATCGGCTTCGTCAAAGAATCCGAGGCGCTGGATAAGGCGTTGGATATCTGCATGGCAGACGAAAACCATAAGATCACCGGCCGCGAGGACGGCTGCACCTGTTCCGCTTTCGGCGATTTCGTGATGGAAACGCTGACGTCCATTCTCGGGTAAACGGACAGAAATGAAAGATACAAACGTTATTTCCCGATCGGTCATCGGGCGACTGCCCCGTTATTACCGTTTTTTGGGAGAGCTACAACAGAAGGGAATCAGCCGGATCTCCTCCGGCGAGCTGGCCGGAAAAATGGGCCTGACCGCCTCACAGATCCGGCAGGATCTGAACTGCTTCGGAGGCTTCGGACAGCAGGGCTACGGCTATAACGTGCCGGCGCTGCGCGAGCAGCTGGCGGGGATCCTCGGTCTGGACCAGACCTATACCGCGGTACTGATTGGCGCGGGCAACCTCGGCCGTGCCGTGGCGGGCCACATGAGCATCGACGACAGGGGCTTCCGCCTCATCGGCATCTTCGACGTGGACCCGCTTTATAAGGGGATCAAAATCCGCGGGCTGCCCATCCAGCCGGACAGCATGCTGCCGGAATTCTGCGCCGCATCCGCGCCGGATATGGCGGTGCTCTGCGTGCCGGAAGACGCCGCTCCCGCGGTGGTGGAACAGCTGATCGGCTGCGGCGTCCGCAATTTCTGGAATTTTTCCCACTACGATATCAAGCGGGACCACCCGGAGGTCAACGTGGAGAACGTCCACCTGAACGATTCTTTGATGATGCTCTCCTACAAAATCAAAAACAGACAGGATGATACGCCATGATCCGAATCGTCAGCCTTGATATCCTTGATCTGCTCCCCTTTCCCTCCGGCATTCTGTTCGCCCTCAAGGAAAAGAACGAAGCGGGACACGACAAGATTTCCTTTTACAGCTATGACGCGGCGGCCAACTCCATTGCGACGGTGACCAGAAGCGCCTATCTGCTGACAAAATTCGGCCCGGCCTACATGAAGATCGCCGAGAAGCTGAACGATCACATCTCCTGCGACACGGTGAAGCTGTATAACGGCGGGCTGTTTCTGCTCTATTCCTCCGGCGAGACGGGGCTTTTCGACGACAAGGGAAATCTGCTGCGCACCGGCGAGATCCGCTATCAGGGATCCCCGGCCAGGGACGGCGCCGCGGACGACAAATACGTCTGGAGCGTGGTGCCGGAACGGGACATGATCGTCAAATACTCCGTCACCCAGAACCGGGTGATGATGCGCATCGGAGGCGGCGAATCCCCCTCCTTCTCCTCCCCCTCCTCCCTGATCTCGGACGAACGCTATCTGTACGTGTGCAACCCCGGCTCCCATAAGATCAACCGGGTGGACCTCTCCACCTTCGCGGTGGAGGACTTCAAGCGCTTCGACGAGCCGGTCTACCAGTATATCATCAGCGAGGGGCGCGAATTCGTGGTATTGGCCTCCGGCGTCTATATGCTTTGAGCCGCCTTGCGCGTAATAGTGTCAATAGAACCGCCCGGAATCCGGCGGAATTTGGTGATAATTTCGAATTTTCGTTTTTTTTCGATTATCTCTTTACAAATCCGCCGCCCCGTGGTAAGATAAGTTGCAGTGGATCTTTAATGAATGGTACAGAGAGACCGGCAAGATGACACGTGACAGTTGAACCGTATCGAATCCTGCCGTTTTCCGGCAGGATTTTCTTCTTTTCCGGGCGTTTCGTCCGTTTGCGGAGGTGTTCGCGATGACATTCAAATCCCAGCTGCTGGACGAGGCCGCCGTCGGCCGCGCGCTGCGCAGACTCTCCTTTGAAATCGTGGAAAAGAACCACGGAACGGACAATATCGTGCTGGTCGGCATCCGCCGCCG
>CADAMO010000209.1 GCA_902788995.1 Oscillospiraceae bacterium | reverse complement strand
AAACCGCAAGACAGGCTGTCGCCTGTCGAGGATTTCTGACGCCGTATTGCGGCGTTTAGACAAGCAGAAATCTTCAAGTATTAATTGGTGGAGCAGTATCTCTTTGCCAGTTCCGCGCCCAATGCAAACGCCTGTTCCCTCTCCTTCGGGAAGACGGTATCACGGCGCTGACGCTTCGCCTCCGGGTCAAACATCGTCCACGGCCAGTCGGTCTTTCCGTAATCCTTCAGCTGCAGCGTATCGCCGCTGACAAAGACCTCTGTGGGACCGACAAAGCGGATCAGCGTTTGTCGGTAACCGTTCAAGAGCGCCGCGTACGCTGAATCCGGCGCATTGCTTGTCATCATCAGCAAAACCGGGATCGGATGGCCGTTGCAGCAGGGCGTTTCAAGGTTATAGGTCAGATTCTGGAAAATCAGCCGCTCATACAGCGCCCGAAAAGACGCCGTCAACTCTCCGAGATAATTCGGGGAACCGATGATCAGGCCGTCCGATTCCCGGATGGCGTCCAGCACCGGCGTCAGACCGTCGCGGCAAATGCAGCGTCCCTTGAACTTTTCCTTTTTACAGCCGAAACAGGAAATGCACCCGGTATATCGCTCCAGGCGGAACAGGTCAAAGCGTTGTATTTCGGCGCCGCTCGAAGCAGCGCCATTGGCGGCTTCCGTCAACAGGATATCCGTATTCCATCCCGACCGGGGACCGGCGTTCACGACGACAATTCTTTTCATGTGTTTTCCTCCATAGCGCCTGTTATAACTGCCTTACGCCTGATTGAATTTTTCCTTCGGTTGCTTGCACCGCGGGCAGCGCCAGTCCTCCGGCAGGTCTTCAAACGGCGTTCCGTCGTGCTCCGCAGGATCGTAAACGTAGCCGCATACGGAACAGACGTACCTTCCCGTGCCCTCTTGTCCGGTAAACTCCACTTCCGCAAGAACCGTCTCGACAGGATGGTCCAGATCCATCACCCGGCGAGCTTCAAGGTTCTCATACCCCTGGGGCGTGTGCGTGGAAAGATAGACGGTGGGGCGGCTGCCGATAAAGGCACGAACGCGGTCAAGGGTTTCACGCGCCGCCGGCAGATCCTCAAACACCACGGACAGTTTATTGGCATACAGCGCCTCATCCACGTAGGTGATATCGCCATGGATCATATAAAACAGGCCGTCGTTTTCAACGATCACGATGCTGTTTCCGTTGGTGTGGCCCTTGGCTTTGATATAATAAACGCCGTCGCGGATCTTCTGGCACGCCGGAAACTCATAATAGGCGCCGTCGGTAAACGCCACCGGAACCAGGTTGTCCAGGCCCTGCAGTTCCGCAGCGGAAAGCTCCTCCTCGTTGACGTAGATCTTCGCATTCGGGAAGGAACGCAGTTCTCCGGAATGATCGGCGTGCTTATGCGTCGGTAAAATCTTCGTCACCTGCTCAGCCCGGTAACCCAGCGCGGCAAACGCCTCCATATAACTGCAGATATCCTTACCAGTATAAGCCATGCTGGTTTCATCCGGCTTTTCCTCCGGGGTACCGGCAGGAAGACCGGTATCCACAAGGATCACTTCATCTCCGGCGTCGATCAAATAATTCTGCAAGCTCCCCCTGTAACGAACGTTGATATCGTACTGCGCGGGCCCTTCTTCCCCGCCGAACACCATCGGCTGGGTGTAAAATCCGTCTTTTCTGAATTTGATCGCCTGAATTTTCATTGTTTCTTCCCTCCTTCTTTTCACTTGATTTCAAAAAAACCGGGCCGTCTCTTTTGCTGAAACGACCCGTCGTTGTTACTTTACCGCCGGTTCCCATTTGCATCTGACGGGAGAAACGATCGCGCCCTCCTTTTTCAGTTCGGCAAAAGTTTTGTCGACGACTTTTCTGTCAAGCCCGGTCAGTTCCGCCACCTTACCGGCGTTCAGCGGCTCACCCGTTTTTTTCATGGCGTCAAGAATCAGTTCTTTTTCATTCATGAGAGAATCTCCTTTCGTCTATCCCCGGCAAACGACGGGAATGCTGTATCAAATTCTGTTGCACATTCAATTTGCTTAATTATAACATAGTCAGAAAAAACTGTCAATTATACAAAAACAGAACGATCGTCATGCTCCATACCGGACGATCATCGAAAAAAGCCGTCTCTCCTGCCGCGATCCATCGGCGTTTCAAAAAACAATCCGGAAAAGCAAAAATAATACTTGACTTTTCAACGGGAAGCCTTTATAATAATCAAGCAGTCAGCTAATGGGCCACTAGCTCAGTTGGTTAGAGCTCCCGGCTCATAACCGGTCGGTCCGGGGTTCGAGTCCCTGGTGGCCCACCAGTTAATCACTGCTTTTCATATAGGGGTATAGCTCAGTTGGTAGAGCAGCGGTCTCCAAAACCGCGTGCCGAGGGTTCAAGTCCTTCTGCCCCTGCCACGTGAAAAGCCTTGAAATCATTGGGATTTCAGGGCTTTTTCCTTCGTTATCGGTGCACGGCGCGCGGTCTCGGAATGGGCGTTTTAAAGCATCAATCGGGCGTCAAATCTGTATCCGGCGACAACGGTTCCGACCGGTTCCGTCTGCTACAGCATCAAAATAGCATCAAAATCATCAGCGGTTCTGCGGTTCAGAACTGGAAATCGTTGGTGATGCCAAGCAGTCGTGTTGTATCCTTTTTGACGTAGTACATCTCGGTGATCTCGGAAGTCGTATGTCCCAGCAGGTCCGCCACCTGCCGCGGCGTCAGGGATTTGATGGAGCCGTCCGGCTGCTTGATTCCGTTGACCAGATTCGTTGCAAACGTATGGCGTAAGCTGTGGGGTCCTTTTCTTTCTATGCCTGCCGCTTTCAGTATCCGGTAATAGCGTTTACGAAAGTTCAGCGGTCTGGTGTAGTCTCCGTTTTCGTCCGGGATCAGTGGTGCGTCTTTGCCGAAGTACAGCTCTTCCCGCAGGTCCTGTATCATAGCGATGGCGGCGTCATTCAGCGGAACGTCCCGCTTGCTGGTGGCGGATTTCGGTTTGCCGATCTGCACCTCTCTGCCGGGAACGCTTTCAGTGCCATTCCGTTTGCTCACCTCTTTGACCGCCTGGTTGATGTGCATCACCCGGTTTTCCAGATCGATATCCGAATTGCGAAGACCGAGCATCTCGCCTGTGCGCAGTCCTGTGTTCAGCATCAGCACGTAGGCCGCCGCCTGCTGGTAGCAGCGTTTCCCGTTGGAAAACACCCGGAACGCCTCCGCTTTGAATTTTTCTATTTCTTCCGGCGTAAAGACCGTCACAGTCTCGCAGGTCGGCTTAAACTCTTTCCCCTGGGCGGAGAGAAAGTTTGCCTTTTTCAGCATCTGAACGTTTCGCATGGGATTCTTCTCGATCAGTTCCTCTTGCTCCAGATAGCGGAAGTACTCGTTGAGCAGGTTATACGTTCCTTTCACGGTGGTATAGGCGTAGTCCTTCGCCGTCAGATCGTTCAGCAGCTTTTTAATCATCGTCGCCGTGATATTGCCGATGACCTTTTTGCCAAGCGCGGGATAGATCTGATTCCTGGCCGAGCATTCACAGCGGTCATAGGTGGCGCGTTCCACAGACGGAAACTTGAATACCCGCAGCCATTCGCCGAGACCTTCCTCCAGCGTCTTTCGCGCCACCACGGTATTTAACACCTCTTTATCGAAGTTGCTGATGTATTCGGTCATTTTCTTGTTGACCTCCGATTTGGTCGTGCCGGAAAAGCTCTTTCTTTTTCTCTGCTCCTGCTCGTCCATGTACCATACCACGCCGCACCAGCGGTCGTCGGTCCGCTTGTGCGCGTTGCCGTTGGTCAGCAGTTTTCTCTGTGCCATATTGTTTTTTCACTCCCTTCTTCAGCCACACACAATACCACAACCGTTTGGATATATCCATACTTTTTTTCAGAAAAACGTTGACCCTAACCTGTTTTTATGTATCGGTGTGGTTAGGGTCAACAATTTTGACCCTAACCTGATTTTGCCATAATACAAATGGCTGTGAAGTCAAGCGTATCAACGGGTTCGGGGAACGGCGACCTCAAAAGCGGTCATTCATTTGCTGGTGTAAATCCCAGTAAGTTTTGTGATTTTCGGCGTATAACCTTTGGCCTTATTCTTTGTTTATGCGTACCATTTTTTTGCGATACATTTTACACTTGAAGAAATTCGGGCAATATGGTATACTATCATCAATAGAATTGGAGGACA
>CADAMO010000208.1 GCA_902788995.1 Oscillospiraceae bacterium | reverse complement strand
TCCGAGCAGGCCCCCGCGGAATATGACGACGGCAATTACGACGACGGCGGCTCCAAAAAAGGCTCCGATAAATCCGTCAAAACGCTGATCGGCATTCTCGTCGCCGTGCTGCTGGTCTTCGTGGTGCTGCTGGGCGTGTTCGTGGCCATGAAGAAAAAGAACGCCAACAAGCCCGCCAACAGCGGCAATATCGCAACCGCCAGCGACGCGGTCGTCCCCACCACCGAGACCGTCACGACGGAAGCGGAACTCTATCCCGTGGGCGATTACATCGTCTCCGCCGAGGGCAGCCTTCGCCTGAGAGAGGACCACTCCACCGACGCCAAGCACATCATGAGCGTTCCCTCCGGCACCAAGCTGACCATCAGCGAAGTGTTCATTGACGAAAACGCCGCCACCACCGAAGAGAAGTTCTGGGGCAAGACCGATTATAAGGGCTGGACCGCCTGGGTCGCCATGTCCTATCTGACCAAGGCCGCCGGCACTGCCGAGGGCACCACCGCCGAGGGCGAATCCGGTATCGCCGGCGCCGTCACCACCACGGCGGCGGGCGAGACCACCACCAAGAGCGCTACCGGCGCGAAGTATGAGACCGGCAAATACGTCGTTACCGCCGACGAGTTCGTGCGCGTCCGTGAGGATCACGACGTGGATTCCGAAGCCCTGACGCAGATCGACAGAGACGAAGAGATCACCATCCTTGAGGTCTATCACGATACCGACGTGGAAGACGATACCCTTGAGTGGTGGGGCAAGGTCTCCTACGACGGTTACGTGGGCTGGGTCGCCCTGCATTACACCGAGCCGGTGACCTGATCATATTCGCCGATATCAGATAAAACAAAGCTGCCGCAGATCCGTTCCGGATCCGCGGCAGTTTTTTATGCGTCGTTGTTTTGTTTTTTTTTCAGCGCAATCAGAACAGCAGCGACTTATCCTCGCCGATGCCCACCATCCCGTCAAGGGTGTATTTGTTGCCTTCGGGGTCGCAGACGTAGCCGGAAAGCTCGCCGAAGGTGATGTGATAGTCAATGTTGATGACGCCGGTGGTGAGCTTCATCAGGAACTCGTCGCCGATATCGAATTTCAGGTCCACCATGCCGTGGGTATCCACCACGTGCCACAGGGTATCCGTCTCGTGCTTGAACACCACGGGGGTGAGCAGCGTGGTCTTGCCCTCGAACCAGATCAGGTTCTCGTTGAAGTCGTCCTGATTGATGGACTGGTTGCGGGTCAGGTTGAAGCCGAAATACTGCATCTTCCCGTCGATCTCTTTCCGGCCAAGGGTGGTGACCCAGTCGTAGTGGGATCTGCGGGGATAATACCCTCTGTGGTCGTCGATGATGGCGGCGGAGTTCTCGTCCGCATAGAAGCGCTCGCCGTTGAAGTCGATATAGCCCTCCACCTTGAACAGGTCCTTCTGGCTGTAAAGCGGGCGGTTGGCGTCAAAGGGAATGTTGACGATGCTGGGCAGCGAAACGCGGGTCAGCTTCACCCGGTAATCCACCGTGTCGGTCTTGTTTTCGGCGTGGCCGTTGACGATGGCCTCTCCCCGCTGGAAGTTGTTGACGTATCTCAGCTTGACCTTTTTGCCGTGAGAGACGGTCTCCGCCCCGTTGATCAGGTTTTTGGATATCTCCGCCTTGGAGGCGGGGAAGAGCATCTCCTGCCAGCAGGTGCATTTTTTGGTGCGCCTGTCGTAGAGCACCGTCAGGGCGGTGCCGAACAGCGCCATGTCGCAGACGGCGGTCAGCAGCACGATATCTCCCATGTTGATCTCCGTCGCCTCCCACAGCGTCAGCCGCGACTTGTTCAGGAAGTTGGGCAGCGCCGAGGGCTTGTTGACCTTCAGAAAATCCATGTTGACGAATTCCTTGTCAAAGGTGCCGAAATGGCAGTTGCCCAGCGCGTCGATCACGTTGTCGGGCGTGGCGACGGCCTTTCTCTTTTCGGAAAGAAACGCGTTGAAGTCCATAAAATATTCCCCCTGTGTTGTTTTTTATCATCATAGCATAAAAAAACGGATCGCGCAATATGTTTCCCGGCCCATGATTTCAAAAACAGACAAAATTTCAAAAAACCGCTTGACAAACTTCTTTTCCGGTGCTAAGATACAACCATATTGAGAACCGAAGAGCAAGAGTAGTAGCCGGTCGGTAGCTTTTCAGAGAGCCGCGTTTGGTGCGAGTGCGGTAAAGTGAATTCCGGTGAATGGACTTGTGAGGGCAAACCGAACGCGTCAGTCAGTAGGGGAGACGGGCCCGCCCGTTACAGCGGATCGCGTATGTTGGTACGCGAGCAGAGGGTATTCTTACTCCCGGGGTAAGAATAAAATTAGGTGGTACCGCAGAAGAGTTTTCTCCTGTCCTATGTGCATAGGGCAGGTTTTTCTTTTGTCCGCCGCCTGCAACCTCAAAGGTTCTTGATAAAAATCATTTTTATCTTGAAAGGAAAGAACACCATGAAAACCATGAAGCACAGCAGCAAACTCCTCGCCGTCATCGGCGTCCTTCTGAGCCTTGCGCTCATCTTCACCCTTGCCTCCTGCTGCGGCAAAACCGCTCCCGACGCCGACGGCAGCACCCCTACCGACGGCGTTCTGGCAAGCAAAGCCACCATCGGCGTTCTGCAATACGCGCAGCATCCCTCCCTTGATAACTGCCGCGAGGGCTTTATCGAAGGCCTGAAGCAGGCGGGGCTGACGGAAGGGACCGACTTCGAGATCAGCTATGAAAACGCCGGCGCGGACGACGCGCTGGATCAGCAGATCGCCGCCAACTTCTCCGCAAAGAACGTGAATCTGATGTGCGGCATCGCCACTCCCTCCGCCATGGCCTGCTTCGCCGCCGCCGAGGAAAAGAATATCCCCGTGATCTTCTGCGCCGTCAGCGACCCCGCCGCGGTGAACCTCACCGAGGGCAACGTCACCGGCACCTCCGATAAGCTGCCCGTGGAAGCTCAGCTCCAGCTGATCCGGGCTCTCCAGCCCGAAGCCAAATCCATCGGCATCGTCTACACCCTCAGCGAGCTGAACTCCGTCTCCACCATTGAGGATTACAAGGCCATGGCGCCGGAATACGGCTTCACCATCGAGGCCACGGGCGTCAGCTCCAAGGAAGAGATCCCGCTGGCGGTGGACGCGCTCATCGCCAAAGAGGTGGATTGCTTCAGCAACCTGACGGACAACAATGTGGTGGACGTGCTCAGCTCCATTCTGGAAAAGACGGATGAGGCGGGCATTCCGGTCTACGGCTCCGAGATCGAACAGGTCAAAAACGGCTGCGTGGCCTGCGCGGGCATCGACTATTTCGCGCTGGGCGTCACCACCGGTCAGATGGCCGCCAAGGTCCTCAAGGGTGAAGCCACCTGTGAGGAGATCCCCTTCGAGACCATCAGCGAGTTCGCCCAGTATTTCAACTTTGAGGCTCTGAACGCGCTGAATATCACCGTGCCGGACGACGTCGCCGCCAAGGGTATCGACGTGGCGAACGCGGAATAATCAAAAGTCTGGCATTCATCCGCAGCCAAACAATCTGATCCTACCCCCGCGAACGGAGAGACGTTATGTTCCTTGACCTTACCATCAGCGTGCTGACCCAGGGCCTGCTTTACGCCCTGCTGGCCTACGGCATCTTCATTACCTATAAAATTCTGGATTTCCCCGACCTGACGGTGGACGGCAGCTTCCCGCTGGGGGCTGCCGTGACGGCCGTCCTGCTGAACCGGGGCGTCAACTGCTACGCCACGATCCCCATCGCCATGGCGGCGGGGGCGCTGGCGGGGCTGATCACGGGCCTGATCCACGTCCGGTTCAAGATCCGCGACCTGCTGGCGGGCATCATCACCATGACGGCGCTGTTCTCCGTCAACCTGCAGATCGCCGGTTCCAATCTGGCGGTCCCGCGGGAGATCGACACGGTCTTTACCTCCCCCCTGACGGAAAAGCTGACGGGCGGCGCGCCGCTGGCCGTGAAAAAGCTGGTGGTGGCGCTGATCATCGCCGTGATCGTCAAAATTGTGATCGACCTGTATTTTAGAACGAAAAGCGGCCTGCTGCTGCGGGCAACGGGCAGCAACGGCACCTTCGTCACCACGCTGGCAAAGGATAAGGGCTCCATGAAGATCCTCGGCCTTGTCATCGCCGATACGCTGGTGGCCCTCTCCGGCTGCCTGGTGTGTCAGGAACAGCGTGCCTTCGCCGCCACCATGGGCA
>CADAMO010000207.1 GCA_902788995.1 Oscillospiraceae bacterium | reverse complement strand
GACGACGCCCTTGTAGATGGCGCCCACTTCCGGCTCCAGCACGATGGTATTGATGATGTTCAGGGCCTTGTTCAGGTTGTCGATATCGGTACCGGCGATGAACACGGAGCCGTCGTCCTCGATGTCGATCTTCACGTCGCACTCGGCGCAGATCTTCTGAATGACCTTGCCCTGCTTGCCGATCACGTCGCCGATCTTTTCGGGATCGATCTTGGTGGTGATCAGCTTGGGCGCGTATTTGGACAGCTCTTTTCTGGGCTCGGGGATCACGGGCAGCATGACTTCGTCGATGATCTTGCAGCGGGCCTTGTAGGTCTTCTCAAAGGCTTCCTTCACGATCTCGGGGGTCAGGCCGTGGACCTTGGTATCCATCTGAATGGCGGTGATGCCCTTCTTGGTGCCGCCCACTTTGAAGTCCATGTCGCCGAAGAAGTCTTCCAGGCCCTGAATGTCCACCATGGTGATGAAGCGGTCGCCCTCGGTCACAAGACCGCAGGAGATGCCTGCCACGGGCGCCTTGATGGGTACGCCCGCCGCCATCAGGGACAGGGTGGAGCCGCAGATGGAGGCCTGGGAGGTGGAGCCGTTGGAGGAGAGCACCTCGGAGACGAGGCGGATGGTGTAGGGGAACTCCTCAACGGAGGGGATCACGGGCAGCAGGGCACGTTCTGCCAGCGCGCCGTGACCGATCTCGCGGCGGCCGGGGCCTCTGGAGGGCTTGGTCTCGCCCACGGAGTAGGAGGGGAAGTTGTAGTGGTGGATGTAGCGCTTGGAATCCTGCTCGTCGATGCCGTCCAGCTCCTGGGCGTCGCCGATGGTGCCCAGCGTCGTGACAGTGAGGACCTGGGTCTGGCCTCTGGTGAACATACCGGAGCCGTGAACGCGGCTCAGCAGGTCCACGCGGGCGTCCAGCGGGCGCATATCGTCAAGGCCTCTGCCGTCCACGCGCTTGCCCTCGTCCAGCAGCCAGCGGCGCACCACGTACTTCTGGGTCTTGTAGATGCAGTCGTCGATCTTCGCGATGTCGTCGGGATAGATCTCGTCGAACTTCTCATGGGCGGCGGCGTAGATGGGGCTCAGGCGCTCGTCGCGCACGCGCTTGTCGTCGGTGTCAAGGGCGACCTTGACGTCGTCGATGACGAAGTTCTTGACGGCCTCGTACATTTCGGGGGAGGGATCGTTGGAGGGGAAGTCGATCTTCGGCTTGCCGATCTCGGCCTGAATGCCCTTGATGAATTCCACGATCTTCTGGTTTTCCTTGTGGCCGAACATGATGCCGTCGAACATGGTCTCGTTGACGATCTCGTTGGCGCCGGCTTCGATCATGGCGATCAGCTCGTCGGTGGAGGCGACGGTCACGGCCATTTCGGATTTTTCTCTCTGTTCCGCGGTGGGGTTGATGACGAACTGGCCGTCCACAAGGCCCACGGAGCAGCCCGCGATGGGGCCGGCCCACGGAATGGAGGAGATGGACAGGGCGATGGAAACGCCGATCATGGCGGCGATCTCCGGCAGACAGTCGGGGTCAACGGACATGACCGTGGCCACGATGCCCACGTCGTTGCGCATATCCTTAGGGAACAGCGGGCGGATGGGGCGGTCGATGACGCGGGCGGCCAGGATGGCCTTTTCGCTGGGTCTGCCCTCGCGGCGCTGGAAGGAACCGGGGATCTTGCCCACGGAATAGAGCTTTTCCTCAAAGTCGATGGACATGGGGAAGAAGTCGATGCCGTCTCTGGGCTTGTCGGACATGGTGGCGTTGCACAGCACCTCGGTCTCGCCGTAGCGGACCAGGCAGCTGCCGCCCGCCAGCTGCGCCATCATACCGGTCTCGATGACCAGCGGACGGCCGGCAAAGGTGGTTTCAAACTTTCTGAAATCCTTGAAAATCATTTGTTTCTCCTTTTTTTGATGATTTATCTCAAAAGGCTTGTCCGGCAGGTCTCTGCCAATGTACAATTCACAGCGTGCAACCCGTTACATGCTCTGAATTGTACATTTTACATCGACGCCCGCCAGGGGCCTTTTTTGTGGGGTAGCGCGGCACCTCAGTGCCGCTTCCGGGAAAAACAACTGTTATGTCCGTTCGGATTTTAGTTGTTTTTCCTGTTTTGATTCGTTGTAATGACATGTGCCCGGAAAAAAAGAAACAATTGTCTGGAGCGGCACTGAGGTGCCGCGCTACCGGATACTGTCCTGATTTTTCCCTGAAAATCAGCCGCAGGCGGCAAGTTGCCCTGCCGCCCGAAACTTTGACATTACTTACGAAGACCGAGTCTCGCGATGATGGAACGGTATCTTTCGATGTCCACTTTCTGCAGATAAGCCAGAAGGTTTCTTCTGTGACCGACCATTTTCAGAAGTCCTCTTCTGGAATGATGGTCCTTCTTGTGGATCTTCAGATGCTCGTTCAGGTCGTTGATCCGCTTGGTGAGGACAGCGATCTGTACTTCGGGGGAACCCGTGTCGCCTTCGTGGGTGGCGTACTCGGCCATGATGGCCTGCTTTTCAGCCTGTGTCATTTTTTTTTCACCTCATTTTAATATTGATCCGTATCGCCCAGGGCAAGGCGTAAGGTGAACACCGCGTGCGCGCGGCTGTATCCATCCCCCGAGAGACCGGACGAAGTGCATTATAACATAACGGATATTAAATGTAAAGCTTTTTTTGCAGAATACAGGGTATCTTTTTCCGGGATCACGCGTTCAGCGTGGCGGCGTCGACGTAGACGCCCTTGCCGGTATTGCGGCCGGTGGTGATGACGCTGTGAACGCCGTCGAAACAGGCGCCTTCCGCATCGAGTGCATTAATTGACAGCTCCAGATACATCAGATGCTTTGCGCCGTATGCGCGGTCTGCCATTTCATCAAATGCCTTTGAAGGATTAGGAATGGTCTGTCCTGTGGAAAGGTTATGAAGTGTGAACTTGTAATATTTGCCGGGACCGATCGAGAAAATGACATATGTCATCACACACTGATCCCCGTTCCTGTCCACGTAGGCGACAACGTAGCCGTCTTCGGCAACCGCATGTGAATACTGGTATCTGACGCTGCGGAAGTCGCTGCCGGCCAGATAGGCGTATTGCTCAGCGGAGAACTGCGGATTCGCGGGCTGCTGCTCAGAGGGCTGCTCAGAGGGCTGCTCGGAAGGCTGCTCGGTGGGCTGCTCCGGCCTGGTGACGGTGACCGGCTCATCCTTGTCCGGGAAATCCGGCATTTCGCGTTCAATCAGGTCCTGCAGACCGACGGTGGCGCGCAGGATCAGTCTGGAATCGGCGGGGGTGACCTCGCCGTCAAAATCCGCGTCCGCCCGGAAGGCCTGCGCCTTGGTAAGGACTTCCAGCTCGACCGCCGCACGCAGGGCCCAGCGGGCGTCATCCGCCTGGACTTTACCGTCGCCGTTGACGTCGCCCATGGTCACCGCAAAGCCGGCGATGGGGAAGGCCGTGCAAAGCAGCATGACGGCCAGCAGAAGACTGACAATGGTTTTTCTCATGTTTTCGCTACCTCCAAAAAAAGTATGAAATACACGGATCCGCCGGAATCTGCCGCCGGCGGTTCCCCCGTGTTATTTCCGCTTGTAATACAGCATGCAGTGGCAGAAGCCCTCGTAGTCGGCGTCGGCGATCTGGTCGCGGAACTCCTTGCACATACACTTGGTCTCCGGGGTCCTTTCTCTGCGGCAGGGGCAATAGCCGCCCGTCTGCTGCAGGCCCTCTTTGACGGTCTTGACGATCTCAGCGTCCGGATTCAATTCGATTTTCATTTCGGGAAATCCTTTCTCTGACAGATTTTATCCCGCAGCAGTCGCCTGTGCGCAATATTTCTCATATTATACTATTTTTTGCAAATTTACGCAAGATATGCGACTCATATTTTAATAAATTTTTACATTTATTCTGACTTCCGTTCTGTGGGCGGAAAGAGGACGGTTCCCCTGCGTCCGTCGGAAAAGGCCTGTGAATTTTCTGTTAAAACTGCGGTAAGCCATTGACAACTCCCCGCAGGGATAGTGTATAATAGTAAAAAAGGTTCATCACGATTTTTTAGTGGGATTTTAATCAGAGAGAGGCAAATTGTAAGGCTTGCGAGCCGTTTACCTTTGTGCACAATCCGTCCCCATGCGGTAGCGCGGCTGCCCACAGCCGCACCGCCGTCAGGCGGTTCTTGACCAAAACAACATTATGAACAAAACATAAAAATAAAATAAACA
>CADAMO010000206.1 GCA_902788995.1 Oscillospiraceae bacterium | reverse complement strand
AGTGCCCGTCCTTCTCCCGGTTTTTCAGCAGGTAATCGGCATACTTTTTCATCATCGGCCAGCACGAGCGCAGCAGCTCCTTGTCCCCGAAACGCCGGTAATAGCGGTACGGAACAAGATAAATGGCGTCGGCCCAGCCAACGGAGGAGCCGGTGGCCTTGTACATCATCTCGACCCCGTTATAGGGCAGCACCGCGGGGATCAGGCCATTTTTATACTGCCCGTCCTCCATATCCCGCAGCCACTTGCGGAAGAAGGGCGCGGTGTTCATGAGATACGCACCCGTGTGGAAGAACACCTGTGCGTCGCCCGTCCAGCCCAGCCGCTCCCGGGTGGGGCAGTCTGTAGGCACGTCCAGGAAATTCCCCTTCATGCTCCAGCGGGTGTTCTTCACCAGCTGGTTCACCCGCTCGTCGGAGCACGAGAAATCTCCTGTCTGCTCCAGGTCGGAGTAAACCGCGATGGCGGTAAAGTCCTCGGGCTTGATTTCTACATCGCCGATGATCTGCGCGTAGCGGAAGCCAAAGACGGAGAAGGAGGTCTTATAGCTGTCCTCGCCGCCGGAGCAGGTGAACAGGATCTCCTGCAGCGGCGTTTCGACGCTCTCGCCGCTGACCTTCTGCGTCATCAGTTTTCGGATCAGCTTCCGCTGTGTCCAGCCGGCGGCCGACTTGGTCTCCACCGCATTGCGTATGACAGTCTGTTCCTTCGCATCATAGAGTTCTGTGCAGACGATGCGGATGCGCTGCCCCTTCTTTCCCTTGATACGGAAGCTGAGATAGCCCGCGATATTCTGCGCGAAGTCCAGCACCTTTCCGGGCAGGAGCGACGGGGTAAAGCGCTCGTGCTCCGTGACCGCCACATTATCCGAGGCGCAGAGCGCCACGCCCTTGGGCGCTGTCACGACTTGTGCTTTGCCGGAATAGCTCGGCCGCATCGTCGCGTTATACACCTCGCCGTCCTTGAGGTCGGCAAAGCGGATGGGGCCGTCGTTGGACCAGGCCCAGCTCTCGTCGGTGGTGATCGTCTCCACGGTTCCATCGGCATGGGTCAGCTCCAGCTGGGCCAGCACGCTGGTCTGCATGCCGAAGACGTTGGTCACGCCGTAGGCAGCCACGCTGCCGCGAAACCAACCGTCCGCCAGGCGCAGCTCGACGGTGTTGTGATCTTTGATAAACTCCGTCACATCGTAGGTCTGCACCTGGATGAGCTTGCGGTAGTCCGTACTGCCCGGGGCCAGGATAAAGCCCTCGATCCGTCCGCCGTTGACCGTCACGTCATAGACGCCGCGGGCCGAGGCATAGAGGCGCGCCTTGACGACATCCTTCGCGGCAAATTCCTTTTTGAAGCAGTCCACCGGATAGCGCCGCTTGGGATCGGGCTTGTAATCGCCGCTGATCCATTTGGCCGTCCAGTCGCTCTCGTTTAAAAGTCCAAGCTCAAAGTGGCTTTCGCTCACCTCACCCGGCTGGCCGTTTTCGTCCCAGAGCCGGACGCTCCAAGCAACGATATCGCGGCTGTGAAGGTCGAGGCCGCCGTAAGGGATATGCGTCATAGAAGCGCTTTCCACCTTGCCGCTGTCCCATACGGTTTTTCCCGCACGGGTGCAGATGATCTGATAAGCGCTTTGGGTGACACCATTCTCGCAATTCCAGTAAAACCGGGGCTTTGGATTGCCGAGCCCCAGGGGCTCGGTCAGATATTCGACCTGTAAATGTGTCGCTTTCATCGGTTCTCCCTTACTTGACGGCAATCTCTGCTGTTCCTGTCATGCTTCCGTCGCTTGCTTTTACGCTTACCGTTCCGGCCTTGCCTGCCCGGACGACAGCCAGAGACCGGCCATAGTAGGTGGTGAAGCTGCCGGTGTGATACTGCTCCTCCGTGCAGGGGTTGGCGCTGCCGAAAGCCAGCAGCTCGCCGCCCTCGACCGTAATCGTCAGCTTCCGGTCGGCGTTGGATTCCACGATGCCGTTGGCTCCCTCGATGTTCACGGGAACATAGACGATCTCGCCGGGCTTGACCTCCGCCTTCTCCGGACGGACTGCAATCTTCAGCGGCGCGTCGGCGGAGCGAAGCTCGCTCCTGCCGGTCTCGCGGCCGGAGGCGTCATAGGCCACCGCCGTGACCGTGCCGGGCTGGTACTTGACCTTGAAAATCGCCTTGCATTCCTTGACCTTCTTCTGTCCAACACTTTTACCGTTAATCAGCAGTTCCACCTGCGCCTGATCGGAGTAGACCTCAACCTCAGCTTTGTTGCCCTTGCAGCCCGCCCAGCTCCAGGAAAGGATCGCGTTGGTGCCGCGCCAGACGGATTTCGACGGGCGCACACCGGGGTGGTTCACCGGTTTTACCGCGATCACGGGATTTCCTTCCAGCCCCCAGACTGTGGAAGCGTATTTGCAGCTGCCGTCCGGAATGCCGAGAATGTCGATGACACCCGCACCGGCCAGCACCCAGGGATAGGGACGGTTAAAGGGCATGCCGCCGGTATAGCTCCAGGCGCCGATGCCGGCCTCGCCCAGATAATCCCAGCTGGTCCACATAAAGTCGCCCACCAGGTAGGGGTATTTCTTTACCATCTGCCAGTTCTTCCAGATATCCTGCGGGAAGGTCTCGCTGCCGAAGACGACGCGGTTCGGGTGCGCCTTCTCCTCCAGCGGATAGCGGCCGGAGCCGTAGTTGTAGCCCGCGATATCCAAGGCGTCCAAAAATGGTGTTGTCAGTTCATCTACCTTCTTGGAGTTTCCGGCCTTGTTCATGCCGCTTCCGATGAAGGATGCCATGATGTTGAAGGCAAGGCTGGCGTTGCCGCCTTCCTTTTTCTTTTTCCCATCCCCGGCGGCGGTGTTGCTCTCTCCGTCCTGATAGATCCCGCTGCCCTTGGCATAGCGGGACATGATCATCAGGTTTGTGCCGCAGGTCACGGGGCGGGAGGCGTCGAGCTTGTGGCAGAGCTCGACCATCTTCCTGCCGCAGTCCAGTCCCTTGACCTCGGCGGGCTCGCCCACTTCGTTGCCGATGGAGTAGAGAATGACGGAGGGATGGTTGAAGTCCCGCTCGACCATAGCCGCGGTGTCGCGCTCCCACCAGTCGTTGAAGTCGCAGCCGTAGTCATGGGGGTTCTTGCGGTTGTACCACATGTCGAAGGTCTCGTCCATGACGTACATGCCGAGCCTGTCGCAGGCGTCCAGCAGCGCCTTGGAGGCAGGGTTATGGGAAGAGCGGATGGCGTTGAAGCCGTTCTCTTTGAGGATGCGCACACGGCGCTCTTCGCTCTCGGCATAGGTCGCGGCGCCGAGGATGCCGCTGTCGTGGTGGACGCAGCCGCCGCGCAGCAGCGTCTCCTTGCCGTTGATGAACAGGCCCTTGTTGGACCAGGTGATCTGGCGGATACCGAAGGGGATCTCCACGCTGTCGCCTTCGCCCGCGGTGATCTTCGCGGTATAGAGAGTTGGCGTCTCGTCGCTCCAGAGCTTGGCGTTGGGGATCGTGAGCTCAAAGCTCGTCCCTTCGCCGGTGATGCCGTCCACATCCGCCTTGACGGAAACTGGCGCTTCAATCCTGATCACTGCCGGGTCGATGGAGACGGTGCTGATCTTCACGCTCTCGGGCCGCAGCCCGCCCTTTTCGCAGACGTGCAGCCACACGGGGCGGTAGATGCCGGAGCCGGAGTACCAGCGGGAGTTGGGGAGCTTGGAGTTGTCCGCAACCACCGTCAGCGTGTTCGACCCACCGTAATTCAGCCCCTCCAGCTCCACAAAAAAGCCGGTGTAGCCGTAGGGATGAAAGCAAAGCTCTTTGCCGTTGAGGCTGACGGCCGCATTTTTGTACACGCCCTCGAACTCCACGAGGACGTCCTTGCCTTCCCACTCCTGAGGAGCGGTGAAGGTCTTTTCATAGGTGTAGAGGCCGCCGGGGAAATAGCCGTGGCCGCCGTTGGAGACGTCCTTGCCGCGCTTCTCGCTGATCTGCGCGTCGTGCGGCAGGGTGACGGGCTTGCTGTTGCAAAGCCAGTTATCGTTGAACGCAATCTGTTTCATGGGTTCATTCTCCTTCCAAAATGCGCAGGGAGGCGGCGGCTCAGCCGCCGCCTGAAACTGTAGACGAACCTACAAAAGGGACAAAGGAACGACGATAGAGCCGCGGGGGAGCGCGAGGGGAAGATTCCCCCGGCGGGGGAAATGTCAGCGAAGCTGACAAAAGGGGGGCGGATCAAGACCC